>CAMKJU010000044.1 GCA_946413265.1 uncultured Lentisphaerota bacterium | reverse complement strand
GAACATCTCACCCTTGGTGGGAACCGTCAGTCTTGCACCTTCCGCCTCTATCACGGTGGTCTCCAGTGGTTCACTCCGAATCAACTGGCGCACTCCAGTTTCGATTCCGTCAAGCGCCCCGAGAATCAAGACCGGACGCCTGACACGCGCAGTCTGCCAGCCGGCAACAGACTCAAGATCAGACAGTATTTCGTCGAACCGTTCCTTCAAGTCCGTCAACACATGGTCATGATCGACAGAAATGCGATGATGAGCGTAAGTAGCCGCAGCCGTCCCCCCGACGAGCACCGCCCCTGGAACAATTTTTTGAAGGTGTGCAGCAGAGGAAAGCAACCGTTCCCATTCTGGAATCGGCTTATCCGGCATAAAGTCTCCACAAATGGTATTTCTGGTCGTATGGATCGGAACAATGCGCTTCGCAAACGCGACGGATCTTTTCCATGACCGAAGCCTCCCCGCGCGAACAATCTCGAAGAAAAGCCCAGTCGGCACGTCCGCCGCGATCAATGATGTCGTCAATCGCCGCCGTGCTCAAGTCATATCCTGCCTGAATGTGCCTATGTTCCATGAACTTCTTCTTTTTGCGTTGGTCACAGACGGCGACGATTACGGTTGCTCACCGTCTGACCCGCGCGGGTAATCTGTTATCTCGCCTTTTTACGGGCAAGACGGAAATAGTATGCCACATTCCCCCGCCCAACGCAAGCGGGATTTTGGAAAATTGAATTTTTGCGCGCGGGGGCGCAGAGATTGACGAGAGACGCGAGACGCAAACGGAGACCATCAGACGTAAGACTAAGAGGCAATGCGGCTTAGCCAATGTCTCATAGTCTCACGTCTCGGCTCGTCTCTCGTCTCGCGTCTCACGTCCGCGCGCGTACACCACCTCGTCGGCGGCGGGCGCGTACGGCATTCCGGAATCGCCTCCCGCCAAACCGCATTGCGTGGCCGGACAAAACTACCAGATCGTCGGTACAGGGTATTGCGGGATCATCCTATCTCGCGTGATAATTGTCATCTTGCCGATTTGTGTCTGAGCGATGATGAGACGATCAAAAGGGTCGCCGTGGATTTTCGGCAACGACTTGATCTGTTCAAGCACGACGGATTGAATCGGAAGTACCTGGATGTCTCGGTCAAGGCACAAAGATTCCAGTTCTGGAATTGTCATGCAAAACTGCATCTTGCCGATGCTCTGCTTAATGGCGATTTCCCAGAAGGAGGCGATACTGACCGCAACGTATTCTGCCTTATCTATTAGGGAATGTGCCGATGCGGAAAGTTCAGGCGAATCACGCAGATACCAAAGCATTGCATGTGTGTCGAGCAAGTACATCACATGTACTCCTTAAAACATTCTAGCGGCTCATCGAAATCTGGAGCCATGTAGAACTCGCCTGTAATTCCCCCAGCATGGCGTCGTGGAGCTTCTACAGCAACATGAGATGACACTGTGCCTCCCGAAATCGTTGACTGCTTTTGCCTAAAGATCAGAAAATCCAAAAAAGCCAGCAACTCCTCGCGATACTGCGGGGATATTTCGTCCACTTTGTCTTTTACTGCTGCATAAGGCATGGCAAGGCTCCTAAACTTTTCATTAGCTTCAACCTGCGCGCTGTAGTGGCGAACTTGGAAAGCACGTGACAACCGCAACCACCCCGCACGGGTAATCTGTTATCTCGCCTTTGAAAGGCAAGACGGAAATAGTATGCCACATTCCCCCGCCCAACGCAAGCGGGGATTTTGGAAAGTTGAAGTTTTGCGCACGGGGCGCAGAGGTTGACGAGAGACGTGAGACGAGAGACGCGAGCGGAGACAAGAAGACGTGAGACCATGAGGCAATGCGGCTTTGCCAATGTCTCATCGTCTCATGTCTCGGCTCGTCTCTCGTCTATCGTCTCACGTCCACGCGCCCGGCGGGTGCGTGCGCGGCACGTCACATATCGCAATAGGTGAAATGGCGAGAATTTGGCGTGAGATTATGGTGCGGAACGTGGTTGTGAGGGAATTGCGGCTCGGCGGGACGCCTCGCCCCACCACGGCTCGGCGGGACGCCTCGCCCCACCGCGCGGTTCCCGCTGTTGGCCGGGCCTCTATGACAGGGGGATTTTTGAGCCACGGCGAGGGGAATTATGAACCAGGGCGAGGGGATTTTTGAGCCACGGCGAGGGGATTTTTGAGCCACGTTGGGAGAGCGACCTGCCTACGATTAGGGAACGACCTGCCTACGATTAGGGTTGGAAGCTCCTACAGCGATGGCCTGATCTGATTCTCTATGCATAAGCTTTTGTTCAACTATACATGAAAGGCAATACGAAATTAACATGCCAATTCCCCGCCCAACACAAGCGGGATTTTGGGAATTGAAGTTTTGCGCACGGTTTGAGATATGAATGCGCGGTTCGTCAGTTATTGCGATATGTGAAGTGGCGGGTATGGGGTGTGAGATTACGGTACGGAACGTGGCTTGGGGGATTCGCGGCTCGCCCGGAGGGCTCGCCCCACCCGGCTCGGCGGGACGCCTCGCCCCACCATGTGGCCGCGACGAGGCGCGGCCATCCCGGTGCGGCAGTTGTTGTAACAGTTATGGAGGCGGGGCGTCATGCGGTCACGCGATCCGTGCTGGATTGACGGAGCATCTGCCCGGTCTTTCTGGCTTCTTCAGCCAGTTCTTCAAGGCTGATGTTCTGATAGAGGTGCGTCTTTCGCCATTCGGTATAATCGCCCGCACCGCGATTCATCAACATGATGAACCGTTCGGCATCAACTTCGCCCAATGCCTTGGCAAGAGCTTCAAAGCCCTTTATGCAAATGTCATGTTCATTAATTCGCATTCTGAACCTCCACCGCAAATTCAACAGGATTGGCAACCCTCGTCAGGCCATGCTGACGAACCTTCTTCAATATTCCAATGTCGGTTGTCAGGAACCAGTCGCAGTCAACCGCACTCGCGCAGGCAAGATGGATTGCATCCGCATTGCCAAGGCCAGCGTTCACCAACGCGGTCGCGTCGATTACAATCTCTGGCGTGATTTCAACATCAATTTTTGCCCCAGACTTCCATGCCATGATCTTTACCCGTTGCATCGGGAACGGGTTGTCAAGGGCTTCCTTGTCCAACATGTCGCTCCATACGTACTCCACAACTCCAGTCCGCATGAGCTGCTGTACAAACAGCTTAGCCTCGGTCTCTAGGCGCACCTTCAGCTGAGACTGATCATCGAACGGTCGGTTGTAGCAACAGTTGTCGAGATAAACCCTCATGTCGACACCTCCGCAAAAATGCGCCCAGGCACTACCCTGCCGCAGAATGCAATACCATCCCTTCGGAAGAGCGTGCGCCCTTCCGCCTTCCCGCTGCGCGAAATCTGCCATTCATGGCGTGTCATTGGTGGCAATGATACCACATTTACCCCACCGCCGCAAGCGGGGATTTTGGGAAATTGAAGTTTTGCGCGCGGGGTGCAGAGATTGACGAGAGACGCGAGACGCAAACGGAGACCATCAGACGTGAGACTATGAGGTAATGCGGCTTTGCCAATGTCTCATAGTCTCACGTCTCGGCTCGTCTATCGTCTATCGTCTCACGTCTATCGTCTCACGTCGGCGCGCCCGACCCCATCTCGCCGGCGGCGGGTGCGTGCGCGGCACGTCACATATCGCAATAGGTGAAATGGCGAGAATTTGGCGTGAGATTACGGTGCGGAACGTGGTTGTGAGGGAATTGCGGCTCGGCCAACCTGAACGCCTCGCCCTACCTGATGCGGAATCTGCTTCTGCTTACGAGTGAAAGCCTAGTTCAAAGGAAAGTCCCTATGTTATCAGGCAATTCAGGAACTTTGGGCAAGGCATCAACCAAAGGCTTCAGCGCACTTTCCAGAATCGGCAAATCGCTGCAAATTGCATTCCACACGATGTCAAAGTCTATGTTGACGTAATCATGGACTAGCTTGTGCCGAAGTCCCGCCCATCCGCTGAAATCGATCTCAGGATGCTGTTCACATACTTCCTTTGATACATTGTTCGCAGCCTCTCCGATAATCTGGAGGTTGTAGAGTATCAACTCGGTCTGGTTATCGCCTTCGCGCAACATCGAACGCGCCTATCCTGCCTTCAGCTCATTGACGCGCACAACACCACGCATCATGTGCTCCAGACGGGCTTCGTCTCGGTAATCCGCACCACCGTTCTTCATATTGCCACGGCCTCCCTGCATACCCGATCTGCAAACCTTGGAGATGATGGCAAGACACGTGAGGACACCACATCTACGTCCCGTCCAACTATGTCCGACACCCCCTGTTCTATAGAAACATAGTCACGATAGCCGACCTCTGGAGAAAATTTCACAAGGAAGTCAACATCGCTGTCTGGACGCTCCTCCTTGCGGGCACAAGAACCGAAGACCCAAAGCTTTTCAGCCTTGTGCTTCCTCGCGATAGCGTATATCTCATCCCGCTTCGCACGTATCTCGTCCAACATGCACATCTTCAAGTTCCTTCCACGCTTAGTGACTACGGTTGCTCACCGACCTCCACGCGGGTAATCTGTATGTTCCCTGGATCAGTTGTCCAATCCACAGAACGCCGTTAGAATACCAAAATCCGCCCCACGGCGCAAGGCGGATTTTCGTAAATGCGCAATTCTGTCGCGTTATGCATTCTGCCGTCATGTATCTGGCCTTGGTCAAAACACAAGGGGAATGAGGTAGATGAGAATTGGCAAAACAGGTTTTGCCACACGTGCCTTGTGTGCGGATAAAACGAATTGTCACCCGTGTTTGCCACACGGTTTGTGATGTAAATGCGCGGTACGTCACTGATCCGAATAGGTGAAGTAGCGGGTATGAGGTGTGAGATTATGTTGCGGAACGTGGTTTTGAGGGAATTGCGGCTCGCCCGGTGGGCTCGCCCCAACACGGCTCGGCGAGACACCTCGCCCCACCTCGGTTCGGCGAGACGCCTCGCCCTACCAATTGGCCGCGACAAGTATAGCCGATCCCACAGAGCCGGTGGATACGGATTGTTTGTCGCGGGCGATTTGTTCCTGTAGCTCGGCGACGGAGGAAAAGGTGCGCTCCGGGCGGATGAACGCCGTGAATGCCACACGCAACGTGGCGGGCGGTGGTTCAGGGGGCGGGGTAAGCAGATGCACCTCCAGCACGGGTTCGGGCCAGGCGCGGTCGCCCATCGTGGGCGCGACGCCCCAGTTGGCGACACCGCAGCCGAGCGGCGTATCGACCGCATAGACACCGCGTGCGAGCGGGAACTCGCCAAGCGCGGGAGCGACGTTGAGGGTGGGAAAACCAAGGTTGCGTCCTGCACCCTTCCCAGAGACGATGCGCCCGGAAGCGGCGTAGTGGCGGCCGAGCATCGCAGCCGCTGCCGACACGTCCCCTTCACCCAACGCCGCACGGATACGGGTGGAGGAGACGGGTTCGTTGCGCCATGTGGCAAAGGGCACCTCGGTCACGCGGAAACCGAGCGCACGCAGGGTTTCCGCCGTGCCCGCGCCGCCCGCGCCGAATGTCCAGTTGGGTCCGCAGAAGACGGTATCAAGGTCCGGGAATTCGCGGCGGAGGGATTCGGCAAACTCCCCCGGCGTCTGAGCGGCGAGCGCGGGGGTGAAATCACGCGCGATGACGCGACCCACGCCAAGCGCGGAGATGGCGGCGAGGCGCTCCTCGGCCGTCATCAGGAGACGCGGCGCGCGGTCGGGCGCGTAGACGGTCGCGGGATGGTTCGTAAAGGTGAGGGCGGCGTCGGCGTGCGCGAGGATGCGCTGGTGTCCGAGGTGGACGCCGTCGAAAAAGCCGACGGCGAGGTTCATTGCGCGTACACTCCGCCGGGACGGACCACGCGTTCGCGGAAGCCGACGGCATCGAGCTTGAGGAGGTCCATGAACGAAATGGCATCCGCCACGTCGAACGGACCGCACTTCACGCGCCGGAGCGATTCAAGGCACGCCCCGCACCCGAGCGCCGCGCCGATGTCGTGCGCAAGCGCGCGCACGCACACGCCCTTCGTGCAGAAGAGGTCGAACGTGACGAGCGGCGGGGCGAATTCGGTGACGGCAAGCCGGTACACGTGCACGAGGCGCGCCGTGCGTTCGTCGGGGGGCGTCTCGACGATGTCGTAGCCGGGATGGCCCGTCATCTTGATCGTGCTGAACGCGGGCGGCGTCTGGAAGATGTCGCCGCGGAACTCCGGCAGGGCCGCGTCGAGCGCCTCGCGCGTCACGCCGTCGAACGGGGATTCGGAGAGCGTGCGCCCCTCGCGGTCCTGCGTGTCCGTGACGCGCCCGAGGCGGATCGTGGCCGTGAAGGCACGGTCGCGGCCCATGAGGTCGGACGCGAAGCGCGTGCCGTCGCCCACGAGCAGGATGAAGAGCCCGGTGGCGTTCGGCTCGAGGGTACCGCCGTGTCCGGTCTTCACGAGGTTGAAATGCTGCTTCACGACCTTCACCACGTCGTGGGAGGCCATGTTCGCGGGCTTGTCGACCAGTACGGCGCCGTCGAGCTCGGCGAGCATCGCGATGGAATCAAGCTTGGCCATTCGCCTCCAGCTGGTTGATGATGGCGAGCGTCTCGTCGCCCTTCTCCAGCGAATGGTCGAGGACGAAGCGCAGTTGCGGGGTGAACTTCAGGCGCACCTCGCGGTTGACGACCTGCTGGAATTCGCGTTCGTGGTGGACAAGATGTCCGAGCGCGCGCTTCTGGAGCGCCTCGTCGCCAAACACGCTCACGCGCACGGTCGCGTTCCGCAGGTCCTTGCCGCAGGTCACGCCCGTCACGGTGATCAGTCCGGGGCTCACGTCGTCCGTCTGCATCACGCGGAACACGGCCTCGCCGATCACGCGCTTCAGCAGCGCGTTGACGCGCTCTAGGCGGTTGACAGACATCAGAGGGACCTCGGCAGCTCTTCCATGGCGAAGCACTCGATCGTATCGCCCTCGGCGAAGGCCTCGAAGCCGGCGAAGCACACGCCGCACTCCTGCTGTCCGGTGACTTCCTTGACCTCGTCCTTGAAGTGGCGCAGCGTCTGGAGCTTGCCCTCCCACACCTTCTCCTTGCCGCGCAGAATACGGTAGCGGGCGGTGGAGACGAGCTTGCCGTCGAGCATCTGCGAACCGGCGATTTTGCCGACCTTGCCGATGTCGTACACGGCCTTGATCGTAGCGTGGCCGAGGATCTTCTCGGTGTATTCGGGCGGGAGCAGGTCGAGCATGCACTGCTTCACGTGGTCGATCAGCTCGTAGATGATGCGGAAGGAGTTGATGCGCACGCCGTCGTGGCGGGCCTGCTGCTGCACGCCCGAGTCGCAGCCGATGTCGAAGCCCACGATCACGGCCTTGCCGGCGGATGCGGTCTTCACGTCCGTGAGCGACACGTTGCCGGTGCCGGTGGCGATGACCTTGAGCGACACCTTCTCGCTCTTGATGTTGTTGAGCGCCTCGACGATCGCCTCGAGGGAGCCCTGCGTATCGGACTTCACCACCACGCTGAGCTCGCGCTTCTCGTTGGCGTCCATCTTGCTGAGGAGGTCATCGAACGAGACGGCCTTCGTCTGCGAAAGCTCCTGTTCCTTGCGGGCCTGCGCGGCCTGTTCGGCGAGCGTGCGCGCGCGCTTCTCGTCGAGCATCACGCGGAACTCCGCGCCGGCCTCGGGCACGCCCGAGAGGCCCGTGCACTTGACGGGCGTGGCGGGCGGCGCCTCGCGGATACGGCGGCCGTGGTCGTCGATGAGGGAACGCACCTTGCCGAAATGCTCGCCGATGAGGATCGCGTCGCCCACCTTGAGCGTGCCGCCCGTGACGAGCAGCATCGCCGTGGGACCGAAGCCCTGCTCGAGCTCGGCCTCCACCACGTAGCCGTTCGCGCGGCGGGACGGGTTGGCGGTGAGCTCAAGGACGTCCGCCTGGAGGAGGATCATCTCAAGGAGCTGGTCCACGCCATCGCCCGTAATGCCGGAAACGGCGCAGCACACGATGTCGCCGCCCCACTCCTCGGGGGTGAGGCCCTGCTTCTGGAGCATCTGCTTCACGCGCTCGGGGTTGGCGGTGGGCTTGTCGCACTTCGTGATGGCCACCATGATCTGCACGCCGGCCTGGCGGGCGAACTTGATCGCCTCCTCGGTCTGCGGCATGATGCCGTCGTCGGCGGCGATGATGATCACGGCGATGTCCGTGAGCTGCGCGCCGCGCTGGCGCATCGCGTTGAACGCGGCGTGTCCGGGCGTATCGAGGAACGTGATCTTGCGGCCCTGCACGTCCACCTGGTAGGCGGAAATCTGCTGCGTAATGCCGCCGGCCTCGCCCGCCGCCACCTTCGTGTGGCGGATGTAGTCCATGAGCGTGGTCTTGCCGTGGTCGACGTGGCCGAGGAAGGTCACGACCGGCGGACGCGGCTGCATCTGCTCGGGCTTGTCCTGTGGAATCTCGTCGTCCGCGTCGATTGCCTTGAGGACGGGCTTCTTGTTCGCGGCGTCGCGGGCGTGCTCGATGTTCACGCGGTAGCCGTACTTCTGCGCGACCTTCGTGGCCACGTCCGGCTCCACGCGCTGGTTGATCGAGGCGAGCACCTTCAACTGCATGAGGTCCGCGATCAGGCGGTTCGGACGCACACCCAGTTTGAGCGCGAGCTCCTTCACCACCACGGCGCCGCGGATGGAGATCTCGCGCGTCGAGACGGAAAGCGAAATGGTAGGTTTCTGCGGCGGTGGCGGCTGGGGCGTACCAGTTGAAATAGTGGCAATCGTGGGACCGGCCATCGTGCGCGCGGTGCGCATTGAGACGGAGGAGAATCCGGCGCGTGTTCCGCCCACGCGGGTGACGGGCTTGGGAGGACGCACAGGCGGCTGCCTGGACGCCGGAGTGGCGGGAGTCTGCTTCTGCGGCACGCCCTTCTTGGGCTGCTGCTGCGGCCTCTGCATCGGCTGCTGTCTCTGCGCAGGTTGTTGCCTTGCAGGCTGCTGTCTCTGAGAATCCCTGTCCCTCTCCTTGTCCTTTTCCTTCTCCTTGTCTTTGTCCTTCTCCTTCTTCGGCTTCGCGGACTGACGCTCGCGCAGGTCCTTGCCGTGCAGGTAGTCACGCGCGTCGACCTCGGCCTCGTCGTCATCCTCGTCCACGTCCACGTCATCGTCCTCGATCTCCTGCTCCTCTGGCTCGGACATCTGGATCGACACCTTGGGCATTTCAGGCAGCGTTGCGCCGATTTCCAGCGCAGGCTCTTTCTTCTTCTTCTCTGGCGCTGGAGCCGGCTTCGCGGACGACTTCAAGCCATGCGCGGCGAGCGCGCGCTGGCGAGCGGCTTCCAACGCCTCTGCCTGCGCCTTGTTCTTCTCCGCCTGAACGGCGGCGGCTCTGGCCGCCTTGGCGCGGCTGCGCTCCGCCACTGCGGACGCCTCGGCCTTCAACTCGGCGGCGTCACCTCGCAGAAGGCTGCGACTCAACACCTCGACGTCGCCGTCCTCCAGCTGGGACAGGGCGGAGTAGACCTCCACGTCGTTCGCCTCGGCCATCTTGATGACCGCGGCGGACGTAATGCCCTTCTCCTTCGCGAACTCGTAGACTCTCATCTAATTACTCCTCTTCCTCCGCCGACGCGAACGATCCCACGCCCGTGAGCTCGGCGACGGCCTGCGCCGCCGCGTAGAGTCCCTTCGCCGTGACCTCGTCCAGGCCCGTTGCCGCGATAAACCCTTCCTCATCGCTTTCCACTATCCCCTCAACCGTAAGGAATCCTGCGTCCGCCAGTTTCGTGGCAATTGCCGTGGACACCGAGAACATGTCCGCCAGCGTCTTGATGGCCTCTGCCTTCTGGTCCTCAAAGCTCGCCAGCGCAATCGCCTTCGTCACGTCCACGTGCCAGCCCGTGAGCTTGGACGTGAGGCGCACGTTCTGCCCGCGCTTGCCGATGGCAAGGGAGTACTGGTCGGGTGCCACGGTCACATGCACCGTGTTGCCGCCGTCGGGATCCACCTCAACGCTCTCAAGCTTCGCCGGGGCGAGGGCCTGCGCCACGTAGTGACGCACGTCCGCGTTCCAGCGCACGATGTCGATCTTCTCGCCGTTCAGCTCACGAACGATGTTGCGCACGCGCGCGCCCTTCAAGCCAACGCAGGCGCCCACGGGATCCACCTTCTCGTCCAACGTGCGCACCGCAAGCTTCGTGCGGTAGCCCGGATCGCGCGCAATGCCCATGATTTCCACCACGCCGTCGGAGATTTCACCGACTTCAAGGCGGAACAGGGTGCGCACGAACTCGGCAGAGGCGCGGCTGAGCGTCACGGACGGACCCTTCGCGTCCGACTTCATGGGCTTCACGCTGTGCACGATGGCGCGGATGGAGTCGCCCACCGAGAACTCCTCCGTGGGGATGCGCTCCTTACCCGGCAGCAGCATCTCGGTCTTGCCAACGAGCACGTAGAGGTCGCGCCGGTTGACGGCGCTCACCGTGCCGGACACGATCTCGCCGATGCGGTTGCGGAACTCGGTGTAGACGTTGGTCTGCTCAATCTCGCGGATTTTACCCATGACGACCTGGCGCGTGGTCTGCGCGGCGATGCGCCCGAGGCGCGCGGCAGGCATCTCGATTTCGATCTTCTCGCCCAGTTCGGCGTCCGGCTTGATGCGGCGCGCGCGCGCAAGGGAGATGAAGCCCGCGCCCTTCTGGTCGTTGGACACCACCGCCGTGTCGTACACGTGGAGGGAAAGGTCGCGCCGGTTGATGACCACGCGCAAGTCCTTTGTAACGTCGGGATTGTGCTCGGCGGCCTTCTTGATGGCTTCCTCAATGGAGGTCAATACGTCTTCGCGCTCTACACCGCGCTCGCGCTCGATGTAGGTTACAATCGCCGCCAATTCGTTGTTTATGGCCATCTGGTCGCTCCTATTCTGTCAAAAAACAATAATCCGCCCTCGGTGATCCCGCTGAATCACCGTGAACGCGATAGATATTACCGAATCGCGGGCGATTTGTCAATCACAAACCGCAACTTGTCATTTTGATGACAAACCGTGGCGGTTGCTGAAGCCTCGGATAAGCTCGCGGAGGTTGTTGCTGGGATGCTCGCGCAGCGCGGCTTTCATCTCCTCAAGAGCGCGTGGCGCAAGGCGCGGATCGGCGTTGGCCTCCATCATCAGCGTCAAGTACACCGCCTCGCGGAGTTCGGCGTGGGCGTGCGGCGTACGCGCGCACGGCAGGCCCTTATGCGCCCAGTAGAGCGCGCTCGCAAACGGATGCGTCCAGTCCTGCGCGCCATACTCGGCGTCGACCGCGCGCATCGTCTCCGGATCGAGGCGCACCGACGACCAGTCGCCGGAGGACTGCGCGGACAGGATTTCGGCCTTCCACTGTTCGCGGTAGTACGACGCGGCGTCGTCGCTGTCCGTGCCGAGCTTGAAGCGGAACATGTTGGACAGCGCCTTGTACAGCTCCGGATCTGACGGATTCAGGCGCAGTCCGTCATCGAGCAGAAGCCGCAGCCCGGCCTTCACCCAGCGCCAGCGGTCGGACGGCGTGGACATCACAACCGACACGTTGTAGGCGAGGTTCCAAGCCGCGTATGACCAGATTTCGGCCGTGTGCGGCTCAAGGAAGGTCAACCAACTCGCCAACTGCGCGAGCTCACCGTAGCGTCCTTCGTCCCATAGACGGTCCGCACGGAACCAAATCACTTCTGCGGCAAGTCCCCGGAAACCGCCCAGCCCCGCCACTATCAGCTCCGCCGCCGGCGAAGGCGGCGGCACCGCCTGCTCCGTAGGCGCAACCTCTTTCGGACGCTGCAGACACCATGCGCCAGCGCCAAGCGCGCCGAGCAGCAGCACAACCCACAGTATGGAAATCGCACGTTTCATACGAAACCGTTCTCCTCCAGCATCTCCATCGTAAGGCCACCGCCTTCCGTCTCTTCGGCGGATTCACTCTCCGCGCGCCGGATCGCGTACTTGCCCAACACGTCGCTCTCCAAGTTCACGCGGTCGCCCGGACGCAACGCGCCGAGGTTCGTCTCGGCCGCCGTGGTGGGAATCACATCAACGCGCAACCAATCATCGCCAAGACCGCTCACGGTGAGCGACACGCCGTTCACCGCGATCGATCCCTTCAACACGCTCGCCGCCGCCACAGCGCGCGGGCACTTGAACGTAAGCGCAAAGTCACGTCCTTTCTGCTCGCGTTTGATCAGCGTGCCACGGCCATCCACATGTCCCTGCACGACATGTCCGCCGAAACGGTCGCCAGCCTTGAGCGCGCGCTCGAGGTTCACGCGCGCACCCGGAAGCAGTTCTGCGAGCCCAGTACGTTCCTCCGTCTCGCGCAACACGTCGGCCGTGAAGCGCGTCGCGTCACAGTCCGCCACCGTGAGACACGTACCGTTTACCGCTACGCTCTCACCCTTCACGAGCGGCTCGGCCCACGGCTCGAACGTAAACTCAAGCACGAGACCGCGTCCGCGCGACACGCGCTTTACCGTGCCGATGCGCTGGATCAATCCTGTAAACACGTACACCTCCCTATTGGCACGGCGTCGCCGATACGGCGCGAGCCAATCACCTTCGACGCGAGCACGGTGATCCATTCATCTACCAGCCCCGCCTCCGCGAGCGACCGCGCAAGCACAAGCCCACCTTCGCAGAGAACATGCATGAAACCGCGCTTGCCGAGATCATGCACGGCCTCAACGGCGTCGCGGTAGACGAGCGTGCGCGCCCGCGCAGCATCGGTGAACACCTGCGCCTCTGCGGGCAAGTTCCCGCTGCGCGAGACCACGGCGCGCCAGAGGTCGGGGTTCGGACGCGGACGCGCAAGCAGAGACGGATTGTCGCGCCGCACGGTCTTCGCGCCCACGAGCATCACATCCACTTGCGAACGCAACGCGCACGTCGCCTTGCGCGCGCGCGGGCTCGACACCCACTTCGCGTCGCCCCAGTCATCGCAGATCTTGCCGTCGAGCGACATCGCGAGCTTCACGGTCACGTACGGCAGTCCCGTCGTCACGTGTTTCGCGAAAGGACGGATCACATCAAACGCCTCGTCCTCGCAGAGGCCGTGCGCCGTCTCAATGCCGGCGCGGCGCAGTACACGCGCAGCCTTCCCGCGATTGGTTGGATTCGGATCGGCGCACGCCCACACCACGCGCTTCACGCCGGATGCGATCAGCGCGTCGCAGCACGCGCCCACGCGGCCGGGCTTCGAACATGGCTCAAGCGTCACGTAGACGGTAGCGCCCTTCGGCGAGACCTTGCAGTTCTTCAGCGCCGCGACTTCCGCGTGGTCGCCGCCGCAACGACAGTGACGGCCCTCGCCGATCAACTTGCCGCCCTTGACGACTACTGCGCCCACAGGCGGGTTGGGGCGCGTGTGTCCCGCGCTCCGCCACGCCAGGGCGATTGCCCGCCGCATGTAGTCGGCTTCCGTCACGGCGTAAAGGTCTCCTTTTCGGGAGCGTCCTGCTTCGCCTCCGCGCGCACAGCCTTGGCGAAGCGGTCCATCACGCCGTTCACGAACCGTCCGCTCTTCGACTCCGAGAACCACTTCGCGAGGTCCACCGCTTCGTTGACCACAATCGGCGTAGGGATGTCGTCGCAGTTCAGCAGCTCCCACGCGCCAAGGCGCAGCACGGCGCGCTCGACTGTGCCGAGACGGTACAGCGACCAGTGCTCGAGATAAGGTTCAAGCGCGGAGTCGAGCGCGTCGCGGTCTTTCCACGCGCCACGCGCGCGCACTTCGGCGAACTCGCGCGCAGTGGCGAGCGACGAAAGCTCGCGGGGATCGGTGGACGTGAAGATCACGCGCGCCCCGCGCTCCTCCGCAGCCAGCGCGTCCGATTCCAGGCGCACCTGCTGATCCCAGAATTCGGCGATGGCGGAATCGACCGATTCCGGCGGGTTCAAATCAAACTGGGCGAGCATCTGCAGCGCCCATTCACGGCTTTGTCTACGTGTGACCATCTCAAAGAGCCTCTTGTTTTCTCAGCGCCCATTGTACCAAAAAAAAGGAGACTCGGCAATGCCGAGCCTCCTTTTCGACAGATCGTCGCACGCGAAGTTACTTCGCGAGGACGGCGTCCTTGCACGCCTTGGCGAGACGGAACTTCACGACCTTCTTCGCCTTGATCTTGATCGTCTCGCCGGTAGCGGGATTGCGGCCCGTGCGAGCGGCCTGCTGCTTCTTGACGAGCTTGCCGAGGCCAGGGAGCATGTAGCCCTTCTCCTCCTGCTTCGCACCCTTGACAGCGAGGTCAAGGAGCTTCTCGTACACGGCGACAGCCTGCTTCTTCGTGATGCCGGCAGCCTCCGCGAGCGCGACCATGATACCACTCTTGGTGGTCGGGACGATTTCTTTCTTTGCCATGTGATGTTTTTCCTTTTTGCTGCAAGGACGATATGCCCTGCTACGCCGCATAGAATAGCGGTTTTTTCGGGGGTTTGCAAGCACGAAATGCGTTTTCCCTAAAATTTTTCATTATTTTCCTGCATCCGAGCCGCCAACAGCCCCTTCTGGAGGGAATTCTGCGCGTGGATGGTAGGTGCGGTGGACGGCGTCAAGGCGCGCGCGGTCAACGTGCGTGTACACCTGAGTGGTCGCAATCGAGGCGTGTCCGAGCATCTCCTGGATCGCCCGGATGTCCGCTCCGTGCGCAAGAAGATCCGTCGCGAAGCAGTGCCGCAGCACGTGCGGCGACACCGCGTGCGCGTCCACGCCCGCCGCGGCCGCACGCTCGCGCAGCATCTTGAAAACGCCCATGCGCGTGAAGGGACGCCCCAACCGCGTGAGGAAGATGCGCCGCTCCGCCGTGTTGCCGCGCGAGAAGGATTCGCGCGCCGACGCAAGGTAGCGCGTGAGCGCCGTCGCGGCGGGAACGCCGATCGGAACGATGCGCTCCTTCGACCCCTTGCCACGACAGCGCACCACGCCTGCGTCCGCGACAACGTCTTGCAGTTCCAGTCCGCAGAGCTCGCTCACGCGCAGTCCGCACCCGTAGAGGAACTCTAGCATCGCGCGATCACGCAGGTCGCGCGGATCGCTGCCGTCGGCGGCCTGCAGTATCTTCAGCGTGGTCGCCTCGTCGAGGACGCGCGGCAACACGAGGTTTTTCTTCGGCGCCTCGAGTCCCTCGGAGAGGTCGTGGGCGGTCGCGCGCGTTGAGGCGAGGTAGGCGAGGAACTCGCGCACGGCAACGAATGCGCGTGCACGCGTGGACGCCTTGCGTCCCTTGGCGCGCATGGCTCCAACATGGTCTGCAACATCCGCGCGCACAAGAGCCTCCGGCGCGGTCTTGCCACGCGCCGCGAGGAATTCGAGGAATGCGCGCACGTCGCGTCCGTACGCCTCCACCGTCTTCGGCGAAAGTCCGCGCGCAAGCGCGAGGTCGGCCGCGAACGACTCGGCACAGTTTTCAAGGGGCGTCATTCGAGACCTTCCCCCACTGGGTTCACTGGCCCTTCGCCTTCGCGCCGATCGATTCCGGCGTCACGCCGTTTGCGGCGTAGCCGGCCTTCGCGATGGCCATCTCGATGTTCTTCTTCGCCGTCTGCATTGAGTCGTACTTGAGCGTCACGCGGTGGTTCGCGGCGTCGAACTGGATCGATGCCATGTCCACGCCGCTGCACATCACGAGCGCGGCGCGGATGGCGCCGGACACTTCGGCCTCCTTCTCCTGCACAAACGCCGGCACGTCCACGGTGAAATCGCGCACGTCCTTCTGTCGGCATCCCGCGCACGCGAAAAGCGCGAGCGCGAACATCATCAGAGTCTTCTTCATGTTGTCTATCCTTTCTTTTGAATTGCAGGGGGCGTCTTGCCGAGACGCGCAAGCGCGAGTTTGAGCGTGTTCCAGACCTCCAGTTTCGCCTTGCGCAGTCCGGCGGGATCCCGCGCCGAGTCGAAGCGCAGGATGTAGGCGGGGTGGAACGTGCCGATGGCTGGTATGCCCTCGTACATGTGCCATTGGCCGCGCCGCACGAGCATGTCGGGGAACAGCCCACGCATGGCGGTGTTGCCGAGAAGAATGAGGCATTTCGGCTTGACGAGCTTGATCTGCCGCTTCAGGTACGGCACGCACGCAGCCATCTCCGGCGGCGACGGCGTGCGGTTGTTGGGCGGACGGCACTTGCAGATGTTCGCGATGAACACCTGCTCGCGCGTGTAACCCATCGCGGCTATCATCTTCGTGAGGAACTGCCCCGCCGCGCCGACGAACGCAAGTCCCTGACGGTCTTCGTCCGCCCCAGGTGCCTCGCCCACGAACATGAAATCGGGGCCGTTCGCGTTTCCCTGTCCCGGCACCACGTGCGTGCGCCCCAACCCGTGCAGGTCGCACCGCGTACACGCGGTCAGTTCCGCAGCCGTGGGAAATTCAGATGCCGCAACGGGCGAGACGCCCGTTGTCCCAGTGTTTCCAACGGGCGAGACGCCCGTTGTCCCAATCGGGGAAGCGGCGCTCTCGCCGCTTCGTCCAACCGTCAACGGGCGGGACGCCCGTTGTCCCAGTGAGGGAGCGGCCGACGGTAGGGCGCGCGCCCCGCGCGCGCCGCCGGGCGCAAGAAGCGCACGGTCACATTCGACCGTGCGCGTCCCGAGCTCGCGTTCCAGCTCCAACGCCTGTTCAAAGGCGTTCAGGATTTCAGGAAAGCTCGCCACTATCCCCGATATCCATTCGGATTCTGCGACTGCCAGCGCCAGGCGTCAGCACACATCTGCTCGATGCCGCGTTCCGCCTTCCAATGCAGCTCCTTCGCGGCGAGCGCGGGGTCGGCCCAGCACTCGGCGATGTCGCCGGGACGACGCGGCTTGATGACGTACGGAACCTTCTGTCCGCTCGCGGCCTCGAACGCCTTGACGATCTGGAGCACGCTGTAGCCGTTGCCGGTGCCGAGGTTGTAGATCTTGAAGCCGGGCTTTTCGGCGAGCTTCTCGATGGCGCGGAGGTGTCCGATCGCGAGGTCCACCACATGGATGTAGTCACGGATGCCCGTGCCGTCCGGCGTGGGGTAGTCGTTGCCGAACACGTTGAGTTCCTTGAGGCGTCCCACCGCCACCTGCGCGACGTACGGCAGGAGGTTGTTCGGGATGCCCGCGGGATCCTCGCCGATACGGCCGCTCTCGTGCGCGCCGATCGGGTTGAAGTAGCGGAGGAGAATCGTGTTCCATTCAGGGTCGGCCTTCTGCACGTCGCGGAAAACCTGCTCCATCATGAGCTTCGTCCAGCCGTACGGGTTCGTGCAGCCGGGCGTGGGGAAGTCCTCGCGGATCGGCACGCTCTGCGGCTGGCCGTAGACCGTCGCCGAACTGGAGAACACGATGTTCTTGCAGTTGTGCGCCGAGAGCACCTTGAGGAGCGTGAACGTGCCTCCGAGGTTGTTCTCGTAGTACTTAAGCGGAACCTGCGTGGACTCGCCCACCGCCTTGAGGGCGGCGAAGTGGATGGTGGCGTCGAACGGCTTCTCCGCCGCCACCACCTTGTCGAGCGCCGCCGCGTCGCGGATGTCGAGGTTGTAGAACTTCGGGGCCTTGCCCGCGAGCTCCGCCACGCGACGGAGGGACTCCTCCGACGAGTTGCAGAGGTTGTCCACCACCACCACATCGTGACCCGCCTTCAGCAGTTCCAGCGTGGTGTGCGAGCCGATGTAGCCGGCCCCGCCAGTAACAAGTATCTTCATGGCTACCTGGTAGAGATGCGGTCGTTGTAGTCGCCAGTCTCGGTGTTGATGCGGATCACGTCACCCTCGTTGATGAAGAGCGGGACGGCGCACACGTAGCCGCCCTCGACCGTGGCGGGCTTAGTGACCTTGCCGCTCGCGGTGTTGCCCTTAACGCCGGGTTCGACCTTGATGACCTTGCGCTCGACGAGCTGCGGGAGGTCCACGCCGATCACCTTGTCGTTGAAGAACAGCGCCTTCACTTCCATCTCGTCCATGAGGAAGTACTTCTTGTCTCCCATCACCTCGGGCGTCACGCGGATCTCCTCGAAGTTCTCGTCCGTGAACACGAACGCCGAACCGTCGTCGTAGGAATACGTGACCGACCGCTGCAACAGCTCGGGACGCTCGAACTTGTCGCCCGAACGGTAGCTGCGGCTCATGCCGCCGCCCGTGATCATGTTGCGCAGCTTGCAGTTGTAGATGGCCTGACCCTTACCCGGCTTCGAGAAGTCGAACTCCGTGATTTCCCACGGCTCGCCGTCGATCAGCAGCTTTACGCCTTTGTGCAGTTCGCCCGCACCGATTACATCGCCCATTTTTTACTCCTTCTTTGTGAAAACATGGTGTGTATTATACACGAAAACGCCCCCACAGGGCAAGCCGAAAGTGCCCGTCAGCGCGAAGGCGTGGCGGGCGGGCGTCTGTTGAGCGCGCGGCGGAGCGCGCGCCAGCCGGGCAGGCGGGCGTCCATGAGCGCGTAGAACGCAGGGCCGTGGTTGGGCACGCGCAGGTGCGTGAGCTCGTGCACTACGACGTATTCGGCGAGCTCTTCGGGGACGCGTGCAAGCTCGCGGCTGTAGGTGACATGGCGCTTTCGGAAGTGACACGAACCCCAAAGAGTCTTCATCGAACGGAGCTTCCATGTCACGCCAGGTTCGCCGAGGCGCGCGCACCAGTCGGCGTGGAGCTGTCCGAGGCGGACGGCGAAGGCCTGCACCTGCTCCGGCGTGGGCGGCGGCGGCGCGGACGCTCGGCGCGCCATGGCCCTTGCGCGCGCGACGACAGCCCATTTCCAGTTGGCGCGCAGGAAAGCCTCCCCCTCCGCGATCGTGCAGCCCCAGGCGGGGATGGAGAGGTGAATCACGCCGTCCGCGGAAACGCGGACGTTTATGCGCCGGACGCGCTTGCGGACGACGTCGACCTCGATGCCGTCGATGAAGTTGCGTCCGGTCCGAAACATAATCTCAGCCAATGGATGGCTTGCGCCCTTCAAGCGCGGGGTTGTGGTGAGCCCAGAGAGCCTGGCGCGCCACGCCGAGCATGATCGCCGCGTCATCCCGCGTCTGCACGCCGCGCGAGAAGATGCGGTGGATGCCCTGCATCATGTGCTCCGTCTGCTTCTCGTTCATGAACCCAATGTCCTGCAGCATGGTCTGCCAGTTCTTCATGAGCTGCATCTTCTGCGCCTGCGGCGCGGGCGGCGCCTTCTCGTGCGGCGGCTGGTAACTGCCGGTGGCGGTGAAGAACTCGTAGCAGGTAATGAGGACCGCCTGCGCGAGGTTGATGGATGTGTAGCCTTCGTCCACGGGGATGCGGATGAGGTGCGTGCATTGCGCAACCTCCTCGTTGAGGAGTCCCTTGTCCTCGCGACCGAAGACGAGCGCCACTGGTCCCGTGGCGGCAAGCGAGAGGATCTCCGCCGCGCAGTCGCGCGGGGCCTTCACGTGCTGGCGGTAGAGCCCGCCGCGCGCAGTGGTTCCGACAACTGCCACGCAGTCCGCGACGGCCTCCTCGAACGTGGTGGTCTCCACGCGGTCGCGTATGATGTCGGTGGCATGTACGGCCATTCGCTCGCCCTCGTCCCAGGAGTTCTGGAGATTGGGTGCCGCAAGCACGAGGTGATGGAAGCCCATGTTGGCCATGGCGCGGCAGGCGCTTCCCACGTTGCCGGTGTAGAGCGTGCCGACCAGCACCACCTTGATGTTGTCAAGAGGGTTCATCGTCATTTCCTCTCGCCAGACATTTCACGCGGGCCGTTGACGTCGCGTCCGAAACCATGGGGCGTTGAACCGCCGTTGCGTATGCGGTCGCGCTTGGCGTTGACGGGGTTGCGGACCGTCGCGCAGAGCGATCCGCGGAAAAGCGGAACGTAGCCGGAACGGTCTTTTGCGAGACGTGCCACGATGCAGCCCGCCCCGCTTTCGAAAAACTCCCACTCCTGGTTCTCCGTCTTGTACAGGTTGCCGGCGGGCGCAAGGTTCTGGTAGGCGATGAAGCTAGTGCCGTCCGGCAGCTCAACCCGCACCATGTTCTTGGTCTTGAAAGGCCAGCGCACGCCGTTGTCGAGGATGGCGACGGACTCATGGTCCTTCGTGTCGCGTCCGTAGTCAACGTGGAGGTAGTTGTTTTCGTCGTCCACGAATCGCGTGGAGCGAAGAGGTTCAAAGGAGGCGCACCCCGCAAGGAACGCCACCGCCGCAAGTGATATGATACGCAGTGTCATGGCGCGTATTATACCATAAACTGGGCACGCCGATTGGCGCCGTGTCAATTTTGACGGTGGTATTCCTGCAGGAGCCGGGCCAAGCGCCCTGCCTGAGGAGTATCTTCCCATACTCACAGGAGCACGCCGAGCCGTCGTGCGACACAGCGGGCGTCATCGAGACCTGCTCTCAGCGACTTCTTTTCCGCCAGATGCTTTAATTTTGCCATAGATAGAGTCTGTCGTTAGATATAGTAATTTCCGATTACCCTGTGGCCGTGTTGAATGAATATAATATTCGCGCGCAAGGGTCGATGGACCTCCGCGTACAGAAAGAGGCAAAAAACACAAGAGAAAGTGAAACGATGAATAAAACAGTCAAATGCGCCTTCACGGCGATAGTGTCCTTCGCGACGGTTTGCGCTACCGCTTTTGAATATAGTGTGACACGACCCGCGATCCGTCCGCGCTGGAATGGGGCGGAGGTTGGCGAGTGGACGATGGATCGCGAGACGGCCTTCACCAAGGCAAAGGCCGACCTTGCCTACACCATTGTCCTTTTCACGGGCTCGTGGTGGTGCCCGATCTGCCAGACGTGCGAGGCGAAAGTCCTTACCTCGCAGACGTGGGCCGATTACGTGGCCAAAGTGGGTTACTACCTCGTTGAATGCGACTATCCCTACCGCTTTCCCGTTCCAGAGGGGCAGGAATGGAAAGGAACAAGTCCCCTTGGCGACGGCTGGGGGTTCACGTGCTGGCTGTATGACGCGGACTACCTCGCCCAAAACGGCCTGACGGCCGAGAAAGGCCTTGCCGCCATCCAGAAGATGTACGACTATCAAGACGCGCTGGCCCTGCCGGGCAGCGAGGTTGACGTGATCGGACGGCTGGGCGGCGGGACGATGGATCTCCACAAGGTTCCTTACCCGTCGATGATCTTATTCCGATCCGACGGAAGCGAGGTTGGCCGCGTGCAGTTCCCGAGAGCATGGTATCAGATGTCGGCCGTCTCCGACGAGGAGGCGATCAACTTCATGATCGGCGGTCTTGAAGCCTTGCGGAATGAGGACGGAAGCGGTCTCTTCAAAGACCCGACCGAGGGCGGACTCCTGGGCACGGAGGCAACGCAGTACCAGGGCTGGATTGCGGACGGCGACACGGGGAACGTGGCCGGGACGGTCGCCTTGAAGGCGGCCAAGGCGAACAGGACAACCGGACTTTCCAAACTGACGGCCACCATCACGACGCGCATCGGCGCCAGGGTCAAACTGACCGGTGAGGCGGAAACGCCGAGCACGAACAAGGTGTTCATGCTTGCGAAGGCAGGATCGACGGCAACGGCAGGCGTCAAGCTCGGCGCGGATGGATTCGTTGGCTACTACAAGGATTCTGACGGGAAGTCCTACTCGATTCAGGGGGGACGTGACGTCTTCACGGCACGGGACGAGAAGGCAAAGGCCCGTGCGGCAACTTTGGTGAAGGGTGTCTGGCTGATCGTACTTGCAACGGAGAAGAACGGCGGTAGCGCGTTCGCCAACGGTTACACCGGGTTGTCCGCAGCAGTCGGAAACAAAGGAAAGATCAAGGTGACGGGTACGTTAGGCGATGGCAACAAGGTCAATGTCTCCGTACAGGCGATCATGGGCGAGAACGGCAAGGCGTTCGTTCCGGTGGTGGAGAAGATGGGTGCCTATTCGTTCATGCTCGAGTTTGACAATGGGCGCCTGTCGGCCGTGACGGGGCTCTCTGCCTGGAAGGCCACGGGGATCCCCGCCAAGTTTACGGCCACATGGTCGTCGAACGTCATGTTCACGGCGGCTTCCGGCGCAGGCGAGATTCTTTCGCCGATGTATCTGGCGATTCAGGGATTTGATTCCGCCGCAGGGATTAGCGGCAAGACCGTGGCCGTGTCTCCCGTGGACGACGCGATCGTCGTTACGCGCAACAAGTGGACAGGCACGAAGGGCGTGACGGACCTCAAGGTGACGTTCAAACCCAAAGACGGCACGTTCAAGGGGAGGTTTAACGTCTACGTGACGGACGGCGACAGGACCCAGAAGCTAAAGGCGAACGTGAGCGGCGTCGTTGTCGATGGTGTACCGTACGGCACGGCCGTAATACGGAACGTTGGCGCATGGGCCGTGAAATTCGTAGGGGCCTGCGGCGGCGGATGCTGACAGCAACGCCCACCGGCGCGGTGCTCTAGGCGGCGCTCGAGCTCTCGACCTGGCTCTTCGATCAGGGGCGCATGATGAGATGGTATTCCTGAAGGCTGTAAACAGACCTTTCCGCGCGCTCTTCGGCCAGCCCCGCGACTGCGGCGGCGAAGCCGGCGAGCGTCGTGGTTACGGGAATGCCGGCGGCGACAGCGCAGGAACGAAGCTGGACTGAATCTCCTGTCGCCTCGCCGTCTGATTCGGACGTGTTGACGACCCAGTCGATCTCGCCCTTGTGAATGAGGTCAACCACGTTTGGCCGCCCGCGCGAGATCCTGAACGCCGCCTTTGATTCGACGCCGCTGTTCCACAGATACGTGGACGTGCCGAGCGTTGCATAGACGCTAAAGCCCAGCGACGTGAGTTTCGCCGCGAGCTTGGAAACCAGCGGCTTGTCCTCGTCGCGGACGGAGAGGAACACGTTGCCGCCCTTCGGCAGGGGACTTCCGCAGGCGATCTGGCTTTTGCAATATGCGTCGAAGCGGTCGAAGTCGATCGCCATCACCTCGCCCGTCGATTTCATCTCCGGCGACAGCGTGATTTTCGCCCCCGGGAACTTGACGTATGGGAACACCGCCTCCTTGACGCAGTAGTAGCGCGGCGTGGCTTCAACGACATCCGGCTCGCGACATTCGACAGTCGACTTGTCGGATGCCGCCCTTCCGATCTTCTCGCCGACCATTGCGAGGGCACCGAGATCGGCGAGGGGGATGCCCGTCGCCTTCGAGACGAACGGCACCGTCCGCGAGGCGCGGGGGTTGACCTCGATCATCCATATTTCGTCGTCCTTCACCGCCAGCTGGAGGTTCATGAGCCCGACCACGTGAAGGCGCTGCGCGAAGACCTCCGTGTAGCGCTTCACCTCCGCCAGGACCTTCTCCGACAGGCTGACCGGCGGCGTGATCGCGGCGGCGTCGCCCGAATGGCAGCCCGCCGCCTCGATGTGTTCGAGGATCGCGCCGATGCGCGTCGTCTCGCCGTCCGAGACGGCGTCGACGTCCAGCTCGATCGCGTGTTCGAGGAACTTGT
Source organism: uncultured Lentisphaerota bacterium (assembly GCA_946413265.1). Classification (GTDB taxonomy): domain Bacteria; phylum Verrucomicrobiota; class Kiritimatiellia; order RFP12; family UBA1067; genus RUG572. The sequence goes on along the minus strand of CAMKJU010000044.1, from coordinate 2,384 downwards.
CGATGAGGATGGGCTTCCCTTCCGACGCCGCAACGGCCTCCGCGACGTAGGAATCGAGTTCCGCCTCCTTGTAGACGATTGCCATGCCGCGTCCTCCAAGGACAAACGACGGCCGCACGAGAACCGGATAGCCTATTTCATTTGCAATCCGCCGCGCGTCCGCGATGGAATGCGCAATGCCGCTCGCGGGCTGCTTCATGCCGACTTCCGCGACGAGCGCGCGGAAGAAGTCGCGGTCTTCCGCGCGCGCGATGTCCGCAGGCGACGTCCCGACGATCCGCGCGCCCGCCGCCTCAAGCCGTTCCGCGAGGTTGAGCGGGGTCTGTCCCCCGTACTGCACGATCACGCCGTCGCATTTCTCGCGGTCGTAGATCTCCATCACGTCCTCGAAGGTCAGCGGCTCGAAGTAGAGCTTGTCGGAGGTGTCGTAGTCGGTAGAGACGGTCTCGGGGTTGGAGTTGACCATCACCACCTCGTAGCCGCGCGCGCGCAAGGCGAATGCCGCATGGCAGCAGCACCAGTCGAACTCGATACCCTGCCCGATGCGGTTGGGGCCACCGCCCAACACCATGATCTTGCCACCGGATTTTCCGGATTTTCCGGATATTCCGGATTCTCCGGATATTCCGGGAAGATAATACGAGTAGTAATACGGCGTCACTGCCGCGAACTCGCCCGCGCACGTATCGACCTCGCCGAACGCCGGGCGGATGCCCAACGCGATGCGGCGGTTCCGCACCGTAATCTCATCGCTGCCGATGGCCTCGGCGATCTCCCGGTCGCTGAAGCCGAATACCTTCGCCTGGCGGAGCACGTCGGGGGCGAGAGCCGGACTTTCCGGGATTTCCGGAAGTTCCGGAGGCTCCGGATTTTCCGGACTGGCAAGGTATTCCCTGAACGCCTCGATTTCCTCCAGTTCGCGCTTGAACCACGGGTCGTAGGTTTCCGCGTGGTGGTACTTGAGCGGCGCCTCCAGCGAGCGCACGGCCTTCAAGTAGGCCTGCTTGAACGTGCGGCCGATGGCCATGACCTCGCCGACGGACTTCATCTGCGTGCCGAGCGTCGTGTCCGCGCCGTGGAACTTCTCGAACGCGAAGCGCGGGATCTTCACGACCACGTAATCCAGCGCGGGCTCGAAGCAGGCGAGCGTCTTGCCCGTGATGTCGTTCGTGATTTCGTCGAGCGTGAAGCCGACGGCGAGGAGCGCGGCGATCTTCGCGATCGGGAAGCCCGTCGCCTTCGACGCGAGCGCCGACGAACGCGACACGCGCGGGTTCATCTCGATGATGATGCGCCGTCCGTCCTTCGGGTTGACCGCCCACTGCACGTTTGACCCGCCCGTCTCGATGCCGATCTTCTCCAGCACCTTGATGGAGTCGTCGCGCATCACCTGGTATTCGCGGTCGGTGAGCGTGAGGATCGGCGCCACGGTGATGGAGTCGCCCGTGTGGACGCCCATGGGGTCCATGTTCTCGATGGAGCAGACGATCACGGCGTTGCCGGCCTTGTCGCGCATCACCTCCATCTCGTATTCCTTCCAGCCGATCAGCGACTCCTCCACGAGCACCTCGTGGTTGAGCGACGCCTCCAGTCCGCCCGTGACGATCCGCGCGAACTCCTCCGCGTCGTGCGCGATGCCGCCGCCGGTGCCGCCGAGCGTGAAGCCGGGACGCACGATGAGCGGCCACGAGCCGATCGTGCGCGCAATCGCCTCCGCCTCGGCGAGCGAGTGGGCGCTGCCGGAGCGCGGCATGTCGAGGCCGAGTTCGCGCATCGCCTCCTTGAAGAGGTTGCGGTCCTCGGCGCGTGCGATCGCCTCCGCCTTCGCGCCGATCAGCTCCACGCGGTAGCGCTTCAGGACGCCGCCCTTCTCCAGCTCCATCGCGAGGTTGAGCGCGGTCTGTCCGCCAAGCGTCGGGAGAAGCGCATCCGGCCGCTCGCGGCGGATGACCTCGTGAAGATAGTCCGCCGTCAGCGGCTCGATGTACGTCCTGTCGGCGCGGTCGGGGTCGGTCATCACCGTCGCCGGGTTGGAATTGACGAGCACCACCTCGTAGCCCAGACCCTTGAGCGCCTTGACCGCCTGCACGCCCGAATAGTCGAACTCGCAGCCCTGTCCGATCACGATCGGCCCCGAGCCGATGATGAGGATCTTCCTCAAATCTGTGCGTTTCATATCAGAGGAGCATTAGCACAACCCGTGCCAACGCGGCGTTTGCGGGAAAAACGCCGCAACCATTACACAATATGTAACGTCCGGCTCAACGGCATTACATTCACGCGACATGGCAGGACGCATCTGCGTAATTCACCGCCGAGCCTTCTGATAATTGGAAACAACTATTTGAAACAACTTGCCTTTGGCGCGCGGGCTAACTCGCCCG
>CAMKJU010000043.1 GCA_946413265.1 uncultured Lentisphaerota bacterium | reverse complement strand
CTTCGGCGGAATCCAAAGATAGGCGCGCGCAGGCTTTTTCGTTTCCCTGTGAACGAATCCGTCGACGTCGACGCCCCACTGGTAGACGCCCCAGATGGAGTTCGGGCCGCCGCGAAGCGTGAGGTCGTCGCGGTCGTTCGCGGTCCATTCGTCGCGCCACGGCATCTCGGGCAAGCCATCGCCATGCCACGTTATCGGAAGCCATACGTAGCGTCCGTCGATCGCGTCCTTCGGATTCCAGATGTCAAAGCACGCGACGTCACGCCCGGTTTTGCCGTCGTGGAAGATGAACGTGGACTGTCCGCCCCATGTCTTGTCCGCACCGAGCATGTTCGCCCCGTTCACGCCGGTGCAGGGATTACCCATCCACTCCCACGGACCCGTAAGCGACTTCGCGCGGTAGATGCGCGCCGCATTCGGCTTCCATCCCGTGCAACCGGAGCCGAGAAGCCAGTACCATCCGTCATGCTTGACCACGGCCGGCGCCTCGGTCCAGTGCTTTTCCGCACCACGGTGCCAGCGTCCGGTGTAGCCCAGGCAATCGCCCGCGAGCTCAGCGAAATGGAGCGTGGCATTCGACTCTGACGCGAAGATATGCCAGACCGATCCGTCATCGTCGACGAACACCGTCATGTCGCGACTCATCATCTTTCCGTCCACGGGACGACACGAACGCACAAACGTGAACGGGCCAATCGGCGAATCGGAAACGGCGAAACCGACGCGCGCGTCGTTGTATCCGCGCCCCTTTCGCTCGAGATGGAAGAGCATCGCGTATTTTCCCGTCGCGGGCGCCTTGATGACCTTCGGCCGCTCAAGGATGCAGTCCTTCTCGATGTCGTGCCCCTCCTCGCTCGACACCTTGAGCGCAATCCCCTCGTTCTTCCACACCCGAAGGTCTTTAGACGAATAGCAGCCAACACCCACCTGCGCACGGTTGCCGACCTTGCCCGCGACCTTGTGCTCGCCGTACCAGTACCAGACATCGCCGTCCTTCAGGAGCCCCCCGCCATGCGCGTTGATGCGCACGCCGTCCGCATCCTTCCAGACGCCACCGTTGGGCAGACCGAAAGACTTGAAAATCGCGGCGGACACCGCAAGCGAGATGTTGGTAGCCAACAGTGCGATTTGCGTTTTCATAATCCTAAAACTCATAGGCGCGCACTTTTCTCATGCCGGTCGCAAAGTACCCTCGCACCACGTGGATGTCGGTCCAGGTATTGCCGTCGTTGGAACCCTGCAGCCGCCAAGACGACGGATCGCGCTCACTCAAGTCGTTGGCGGTGCTCCACGCATAGCCCGTGATCTTCACGGGACGCCTGAACTCCGCCGCCACCCAAGCCGCGGCACGCACTACCGGCGCCTGGCCGGTGCTCGCGCGGAAGTCGAACCACTTCGTTTCAACGTCACCGTCGAACGCCATCGCCGGAACCGTCGTCTCGTGGTACTTCCTGCCTTCGGCGGTCTTCACCAGCTCGTCCGCGAACGCGCGCACGATTTCGCCACGCAGGTTCCTACCATCCTCGAACAGCTCCAGCTCGGAGATCTGCACACCATGCCAGGGCGCAAAGACATTGCCTTTCAGCACCTCGGGCTTGAAGCGGACGAATCGGTAGGAGGCGTCTGGGAGCGCCGCACGCGAAGATGCGCGCGGCATGGTGGCCGGAGCGGCGGAAGGCACTGCATGCGATCCTGCCTCAACGTACACGATCACGTTTTCAAGAGGTTTCACGGGCAGCCCGGTGCAGAAGTCGCCGAGCGGGCACTCCGTCGCATCGACACGGCGGAAGCGCAGAAGCCGCCCGTCGGCGCCCTTCAGCGACAGGTTACCCTCCTTGCCCGAGCGCTCGCCTACAAGCATCACCATGCCCTTGCCGTCGAGCGCGGGCATGACGCCGGCGGATACCAGCGCCGCATTCGTCAGCTCCATACCGCGCCATTCGCGCGCCTTTCCGTTGGCCGGACCACGCGGGACGATTCGCCACAGCAGCGGCACGCGCTCGGCGAGTGCCCAGCGGAAGGCGGCGTCCTCGCCCTGCCCGGACTGGGTGGTGATCGTGTACGACCACTTGAAGTCGCCGTTCTGGTCGCGGACGAAGTTCGTCCACCAGTAGTTGTTCATCGGCCACGCATAGATGTACGTATGGTCGTACTTCGCGATGTAGTCGAACTTGTATTCGCCGAACAGCTTGCCAAACTGCACGAACGGCGTCGTCGGCGATGAGAGCAGAATGCGGTAGTCGCCGTCTTCCGCCGCGGCGAAGTTCTGCACGGTGTTCCACGCGCTCGCAGTGCCTTCGAGCTGGTTCTCGCCCGGATGGACCAGTCCGCCGGGCACGTCGAACGCCAGCTTCTTCCCGTTGAACGGGAACGCCACATAGAATGACGAGGGATGGCCAGACTTCGTACGCCGCAGCGTGTAGGCGAGTTCGATCGCGGGCCGGCCGCGCATCAGCCGTATTTCGACGGAGAAGCCAGACGAGCCTTCCTCGGGGAAATCAGCGGTGAACTTCACGCTGTCGTAGATTTCATTGCTCTCGCCGCGGGCGGGCTTGAAGTTGGCGCAGCCCCTGCGCGTGAACTTGCAGTCCTCCGGCCTGTAGTTGGCTAGCTTGTGGATTTTCCAGCGGTTGGGGAAAGTCTCGTAGATGATCTCGCCCAGCCGCTGCGGCGCATTCGGGTCCACCAGCTCGCGCTGGCAGCGCTTGTCGAAGATACTTGTGACCACGCCCTTCTGCGCGTCGATCGCGATACGGTAGAATTCGTTCTCCAGCGCTGCGGGAGCTTTACCGTTCCTGGGCGCGCCGCCGACCTCGAGCCGATAGGTGCGGTAACCGCAGGGCGGCAGACTGCGCGCGAAGACGCGGTAGTAGCGTCCCTCGCCGCGCCCCCACGGAATCTCGCTGCGCGGACGCACCTGCAGCGCCTCGCCCCTCTCGTCGACGAAGCGGAAGTCGGAGCCGTCCGGGATGACACCCTTGTCGATGAATATCTCGGCGAAGCCGTCGCGCGTCCAGGGCAGCGAATTGAACAGCGTGAGGGTGGCGTGGTCGGCCTCGCGCGCGAGTTCCGACAGCATCATCGCGGCCGCCGCCTCGCCGGCGAAGCGCGCGCCGCGCTGGGCTGTCCAGGCAAAGGCCGCCTTGCTGCGCCAGCCCTCGAGCGAGTCCCAGCGGAGCGGATCGCTGATGGACGCGCTCGACCCCATCGTGTGCTCGCCCCAGTAGAGCAGGTTCTCGCGCGTGTCGGCGATCAGCGGCGCGATGGACGAGGACAGGGGCTTGCCGCGCAGAAGCGACATCGCGAAGACGCCTTCCGCGGCCAGCAGCTCTCGCTGCGCCTTGATCGCCTCGCCCGTCTCCATCGCGGAGGTGCCGAAGCCGTCCGCCCACCAGTCGGGATAGGCGGCGCGGTGCACTTTGACTTTCTTGAGTGCCTCGGCGTCCCGCGCAACGTGGTCCATGAACATCGAGGCCGTCGCGCTTACCAGGCGCACCTTGTACCTGCCCGACTCGTTCCAGCGGCGGATGAAGTCACACTGCTGCCAGTTCGGCGCCGAATCGTCGATGTAAAAGCCGCTGTAGGGAACGGCGAAGGCGTCGAATGGATAGCCCGCCCGGTCCAGCCGGTCAAGGTAGGCGTCCAGCTTGGCGGCGAATTTTTCAATGTCCGAATTGTGTATGCCCCACATGTTGCCTAGATGGTAGACCTCGGACCTGAACGCGAGCATCTCGCGTCCGCTCGGCGACTGCCAACGGTAGATCATGGGATTGTCGAACGGCACCAGCGCACGGTCGGAATTCTCGCCCATCCAGGTGTATCGGATGCCGATCTCCGCAGCGTAGTCGGCCATGCACCACGGAATGCCGTGGACGTCGTCCTGCATCAGGGTTTTGATCGGAATGCCCTGCTCGTGCACAAGCCGCAGCTCGCGGAGTCCATGGCGGAGCGTCGCGTCGTCGCACACTTCGCCCATGTCGAGGAACATGCCGGTGACTTCGATGTTGCCCTTCGCGACCCAGCGTTTGAGGCGAGCCACCTGCTCGGGCGGACGCGTACGCAGGAAGTTGAGCACCGCGCCCGCAGTCTCGCACGTCCAGTGGAACTGCGCATCGGCCGGATAGTCCGCCGTCATCTCGCAGTAGTCGAGCGCGTGGTCGATGTGCTCGACATAGTGCGAGATGATCTCCGACTGAGGACGCGCAAAGCCGATGTCCGAATGCGTATGCTGCACCAGGTACACGGTCTTCGGCCGTACCGCAGCGACAGGCAGCGCCGCCAAGATGCAAGCTGCGATGCCGCAGTATCTGAATCCAGCCGTCGGTTTTCCATTGATTGCTTTTCTCTTCATAGCGGCTCCCCTTCTCTCATCACAGGATAGCCTTTCGGATGGAGTCCTACCGCGCGAGCATGCTGCCATGTCCGTGTCTTCTGGGCCCTCCTTTAGGCCGTGCCTACTTCGCTTCGGGCACACCCTGGGTTTTCTTGTCGGTGCGCACGCGCACGGTTTTCGGGAGAGATGCCACTACCGCGCCGTCCGTCACCGTCGCGCCGCCGAGACCGAGTATCTTTAGCTTGGGCAGCCGGGTGGCGAACGCCACGCTTACCGGATTCTTCGCGCCGTAGAGGTCGACCGTCTCGAGGAGCGGCAACGCCGCCAACGCGTCCGTGTTGACGTAGCGGCTGCCGGGCAGTTCAAGTTTCTTAAGTTTCTTGTTGCCGGAGAGGAACGCAAGATCGCCCACGGCGGTGGACAGCGAACCGCCGTCCATGTTCCAGAGGCGCAGGTACGTGAGATTGGGAAGCGAGGCGATCGGGGTGAGGTCGGGAATCTTCTCGGCGAAAATCTTCACCTCCTCCGCCTGAGGCACCTGCTTCATCCACTCGATGGACGTCATCTTCGTGAGTCCGCCGTGGAACTTCTTCACCTGCTTGAGCGCACCAAGCGATGCGTAGCCGGCAGGCGGCAGCTTGGCGGCGTAGAAGTTCACGCGATCAAGCTTGGGACAGGACGCCAGCGGAGTGAAATCGGCGAGCTCGGCGCCGTACAGGTCAATGTCCACCAGCTCCGTCATCCCCGAAAGCGGCGAGAGGTCCGCGATCTCAGAGTACGTGAAATCGATGGAACGTATCTTGTGCAATCCGGCGAGAGGGGCGATGTTCAGCTTCTTCACGCCCTTGACAGCCAGCTTGGTCACGTTCGAAAGGAGCGCAAACGGCGCGAGCGTGGTGAGCTGCGTATCGGACACGCTCACCTCCGTCGCTCCCGGGAACTGGGCAATCGCCGCAGCCACGGTGGCGTCGTCAACCTTGTTGAAATAAAGGCGTATACTGCCAGTGGACGTTTCTCCCGCTGCGATCTTCTGCTTCACGGCGGCAATCTGTTCGGGCGTGGCTGGCTTCGAAAAGCGCAGCGAACCGTACTTGTATTCTGGTTCGGCAGTGTCCGCAGCCGTTGTGCGGGCCTTCGCGAACACTTCGAGCTCTGCCGCAGAGACGGCCGGTGCCTGGGCTACTGGCTGCTGAATCGCAGCTGGCGGCTGGGCTACGGCAGGTTGCTGAACCACGGCCGGCGGTTGCACCGCGACAGGTTGCTGAACCACGGCCGGCGGCTGCACCGCGACAGGTTGCTGAACCACGGCCGGCGGCTGCACCGCGACAGGTTGCTGGACAACGACAGGTTGCTGGACAACAACATGCTGCTGCACAACGACGGGCTGCTGCACAACAACAGCGGGCTGTGGGGGCGGAGGAGGTGGTTGTGTGGCGGCAACGGCTATGGCCGTGGCCGTGCCAAGTACGTCCATTGCCTTCGTGAATCCCTCTGGATCCGAAGAACAGCCCGCGCATACGAGCGCGGCACATCCCATTACGATGAACGGGTTTCCAGTATGGTTCTTTCTTGCCGTCATGTTCAGTCTTCCTTTCGTTGACCTAAGAGAACGTTTCCAAACGCCCTCACGTTTCAAAAACTCTTTATTCCCTGACCATAAGATTGTTACGCGCCTTGTAGAAACCATCGAGCCATTCGGACTTGCCCGTGCCGTTGGCGAAGACGTTGTCAACCGGGTTCCAGTCGAAGCCCGTGTCGTGTACGTAGCTGAGCTGCAGCAGGTTGCACAGGATCGACGAGCGCGCGCCCACTTCCGCGCGGGAATTGGGCTGCTGGCGCGTCTTGACGCAGTTCACGAGGTCGGCGGGGTGGTTGAGCGACTTGTAGAGCTTGATCGGCGCCTTCTTGAGGTTGAAGTGCTTGACGGCCTTGTTGACCGCGTCCAGCAGACTCCGGTCGGAAAACTTGCGCTGCCGGGGATTCCACATCGCGATCTTCTGCGCGCCGGGCAGATCCCCGGTGTTGAAGCGCTTCAGCTCCTCGACGGGCAGCTGCTGGATGTCCTTCCCCTGCCACACGGCGAAATGGCCGCGGTCAACCGCCACCGCACCTTCCGTTCCGTAGAACACATCCACGTAGTCCATCTTGCGGTGCGGCACATGGCGAATCACCGCGCCGTTGCCGAAGACGAGCCGCGCGTCGGACTGGCGTCGTCCGCCGTCGCGCGGATCCGCAGACGGCGGCAGGTCCGACTTGACGACCTTCACGGGGCCGCTCTCGTCCATGCCGAGCCCCCACTGCGCGATGTCGAGGTTGTGCGCGCCGAAGTCGCCCACGCCGCCCATGCCGAAGTAGTCGTGCTCGCGCCAGGCGGGGAAGTGCCGATGCACACCGCGCGGCGCCAGCCGGTCGGAATACGTGACGAGCGGGGCGGGACCGCACCACATGTCGAAATCGACGTCGGGATTCGGCGCACACTCCCTCGCGGCGTTTGCGGGATTGTAGAAACCGCTCGGCGGACGAGAGGGGCCGCCAAACACCGCATCGACCTTCTTGACGTCGCCGATGAGGCCGTTGCGCACGATCTCGCATGCGACACGGAACTCCATGCCGCTGCGCTGCATCGCGCCGGTCTGCAACAACCGACCCGTCTTCTTCGCCACGGCCATGATCACCTTGGCCTCGTTGACGTTGTGCGTAAGCGGCTTCTCGCAATAGACGTCCTTGCCGGCCTTCATCGCCTCGACGGCGAGGTAGGCGTGCCAGTGGTCGGGCGTGGCGATGCACACCATGTCGATCGACTTGTCCGCGAGGATTTCACGGTAGTCGGCCACGGCGCGGCACACGTCCTTCGGGACGCCGAGCTGCGGGTTCTGCGCGTAGTAGTCGTTGACGATCTTCGTGCGGTTCTCGCGGCGAGCCCTGTCGCAGTCGCAGATCGCCGTCACCACCACGTCCTGTCCAAGGAACTGGTGCAGCAGGTAGCGTCCCTGGGTGCCCGCGCCGATGAAGGCCATCGTAGTGCGCCCAAGCGCGTTGCGTCCGTGTGCAATGTACGGCGCGGCAAATGCGGTAACCAGCCCGCCCTTGACAAAGGCGCGCCGGGAGAGATGTGTCTGCATATTGTTCATATTTGACCTCGTAGTTTTCACGGTGAAAAGTTTATCAAAACCACTGCCGTTCGTGCAAGCCCAGATTGGCAGAAAACGCGGCCCCATACAGCGCGTACCTCATAACGCTTCACATCCGCGCGGACACATACATCAGACAATGGGTGGCAAACGCGGAATAGCACATCAGCCCAATTCCCCAAAGCACCCGCCGAAGACGAGCCTCCGCCTTCAATCGTGCACGTATGCACCATACCAAAGCAAAATACATCAGGGCGCTTCCTACCGTCAGAGATGAAACGGCCACAAACGATCCTCCCCGTACACGGAAAAGATACAACACGAACGCAACAATCTCAAATGGTCCCATCGCGGCAACCACCACGGCAAAAACAGGCATCATCACGACGACAAGAACCGCCCCGGAAACAGGCTTGAAGGACCCACCATGGCACAAAAACGAAACGTAGCTTCCAAAGATAATCCATCCCAAGGTGGAAAGAATCGCGACAGATGTCTTTTTCATGGCAATTTATTTCAAGAGGCCTTCACTTGTTCTAACGAAACAAGATCGACGCGTCCGGTTGGGGTGAGGTAATACGTGTCAGGCCTTGGTTTTGGAACGCCATTCGGAAAAAAGATTCGTGGATGCACATACTTACGTTTAACTAACCGGGCGAAGCCATCTTGATGAACGACAACCGCCGCCTTTTCGCAAAACTCGAAACAAGTTCCTCCCCAAGACTTCGGGCAAGTAAGCACAAGAGCGCGTTCCACATTTTTCTTGGACAAAAGGTCACACGGATTGAGGTTACTCGTAATCAGCAACGGAAAAGAATCGTCATCCGGCGGATTTACGGCAATGTTCCAAATCTCCGAGCAGGAATCCGGATAGTTCCATTCTTCACCGGCCTTCTCGAATAATGCCCGCACGAACTGCGTCGAATTTGTACAAGAGGCAGGATCGACCCAACTCTGCTCTTCTTTGCGGGACTGCCTGTTCATATCCAAGTGCCGTCTAAGATCGCGTCCGAACACGGCGTAAGCGTTCATTTTCGAATAGAACAACGACATTCGTGCCGACACTACCGTGTCAATAATTAGAGGGAGAACTAAGATGCCAAATGCAGTAGCACAAAAAATACCCATGCAACCAAAACGAACAGAGTCCTCGTTGCCAGACATCTCGTTGAACCATTGTTTCGCCGACTTGAGGTGCAAAAATGTTATAGGCACTACAATTAGAACCCCAGACAAAAGCAATCCAAGTAAGGTCGGCATGCTCAAAGAAGACACCACGATCATGGCAACAACATAAGACAAGAATGCATTCGGCAAGAGAAACCACACCCGACGTCCTCTGCGCAAAGCCACAACCATGCCGACTGTAAGCGAAACTAGAGCGAACGCAAAAATAATACTCGGCCATTCAGACGGCCTTATGGACACGAGAACAGTCACTCCTATCACCGCCAAAAACGAAAGCGCGACATACACCCATCCGAGTACTTCGACGATCTTAACAGGAATCGGCTTTTTCATGTCATTGCCTAACGACGCCACTACGTCCAGCAGTACGACTTCATGTTCCTGACAGCACTGACAGCACCTGTTCGAAGCCGAGGCGGTCCAGCGTCTTGCAGAAGCGCTCGCCCGGGAGGCCATTGTCCTTGTAGAAAGACAGCACTTTCTCTATGAACACGAGAACGCTCTCTTCGTCCGGCAGAAGCGACGGCACTTCGCGCCCGGCCGCGCCGGTGCGGCCCCAGTGTCCGCCAAGAAAGATCCTGTAGCCACGCCCGCCGCCAAGGAGCACCGCGCCCACGATGCCGATGTCGTTCAGGGTGGGCTTGACGCAGTTGTTGGGACATCCCCCCACGCCGATCTTGAACTTGGCCGGAAGCGCCACGTCATGCCACCCTTCGTAGAACCTCCGGTGAATCTTCTCGGCAAGCGAAAAGGTGTCGATCAGCCCATGCGGACAAAGCGTCCCCTTGCAGGCCACAACCGGCCGCACGCGCGGACCCGTGCCGCCCACGGAAAGACCAACGGCTGCAAGCGTCGCCTCGAACTCCTCGATCATCGATGCGGGAATGCCCGGCACCTCCACGGACATGCGCGACGTCAGCGCCACTTCACCGCGTCCAAACTTCTGCGCGGCGGCGGCAAGCGCCTGCATCTGCTCGGCCGTCATCTTCCCGCTCACCGTGACGACACGCGCCGAGAAGGTTTCACCACCCTTGTTGAGGAGCCATCCGCGCCCCTTCAACGCCTTGATTTCTTCTGCTGTACTCATTACGCTCCTACCTTTCTCGCTACTCTAACGGTCTCCTTGCCTTTAACATTCCTTTGACTTCTCTTATTTGCTTTCGCTACTGGGAGTCTTGGAGTTTAGGAGGCCTGGAGAATTTTGTGCGGATCACGCGCACGGGGCCGATAAGACCGGAATCGCGCAGAGGGCTGCCCTTCTTCGGGCCCGCAATCGTCCACGTGCGGCGCTTCTTCTCTGGCTGCCCGGCGTCGAACACGAGGCGGTTGTACCACGTGTCGGTCACGGACACCTTCAGCGTGTTCTTGCCGGCCTTGACCGCGTCCGTCAGCGGGATGCGGTACGGCTGGCTCCAGACGTTGCCGACGTTCGTGCCGTTCACCTCCACCTTCGCAAGGGACTCCACGCGCCCGAGGTCGAGCAGCACGACGATGTCCGCGTCAACCTTGTCTAGCGTGAAGTCGATCGTGTAGTCGGCCGTTCCCGAAAAGGCCTTCGCCTCCGGCATCGTGCCGAGTTCCTTCCACGGCTTCAGCTCGTCAACCGTCATCTCGCCCGGCATACCCCAGCCCTCGGGGAACGACACCTTCCACGGACCGGCGAGCGTCATTACGTCATTCGTGACGCTCACGACGGCGCATGGATTGAGCTTTACGCCGCGTCTGAACACCACGAAGCGTGACTCGTGCGGAGCGAGCGCGAGCGAAACCCACGTGTGGCCGTCCGTAACGGACGCGACCTGTCCCTTCTCGGAAAGGCCCGTCTCGGGATGCCAGATTTCAACATCGCCGACGCAACGGAAACCGACAGTTCCGGTGATTCCCTCGTTCTGCCGTGCGGGCGAAACGAAATACCAGTCCGCATCGTCTGAACGGCGGTGGTTCCAGACCAAGCCCTCCGCAACAAGGTCCTTTGCGATTTTTTCAGCGGCGAGTACGGATTCAAGCGAACGGCCCACGTAGATGTTCTTGGATACCTTCATCGCCGCGAGCGCCTTGTCGAAGCGCGCCTGCATCGCCGAGCCGCCGCGTAGCGTCGAGATGCATTCGGGGAGCGCCGCGAATGCGGCGGTGGCGCCTTTCTTCACGCCGTCGAGGATCTTCTCCATCGTCTCGGGCATCATGCGCTTCGATTCAGGAACCCAGAGGATGCGGTACGTGACGCCGTCGGGCGTCGTCCACTCGCCCTTGTCGTTCACAGAGATGCGCGTGAGGAGCGCGTCGGGGTTGCAGTAGTCGAACTTGTACCCGGCGGGGAACGGCGCTTCCTCGTGCGGCTTGTGGTCCCACTCGTCGCCGAGGTACCAGAGGACGTCGTTCGCAGGCTTGCCGGCCTCGAGCATCGTCTGGCAGCGCGCGAAGTAGGCGGTGAAGTCGGGCATGAACTTCCACCACGTCTGTCCGCGCAGGAACGGCGTTCCGATGTGCGCGCCGAAGGACGTTCCCGGCGGCAGCCAGTCCGTGCGCGGGTTGTGCGTGTAGGTGTGGAACACCATGTGCGAGACGCCGCGCGCCATGTGGAGGTTCGCGACGTACTTGAGGTCACGGAGCTTTTCGTCCCAGGTGAGCTGGAAGGACGTGAGCGCCTCGGCGGCCACGCGCTTCTTGCCGTACAGGTGCGCGGCGGAGGCGCAGGGATAGATCGGCTTGAAGTTGTGGGAACCGACGAAACCGCGCTCGCGCGGCTGCCAGTATTCGCACATGGGCGTGTCGGCGTATTTGTAGAAGCGCATGATGTCGCCGGGGAGGACGTCGCCGAACGACGTCTCGAAGGAGATCGTCATGCCGTTCTCGTGGCAACGCTTCGTCATCTGCGCGTAGAAGTTTTCGGTGATGAGGTCGCCGATGAACCCGCGCCAGTCGTTGAGGAAGCGCGCGGACACCTCGGGGCTGTCAACCACGTATCCGAAGAGTGCGGGCATCCAAGTGAAGAGGTCGTATCCGAAGCGTTCGCGGAACATCTTGTCGAGGCCGGGCGTCCACGTCTGGCTCTTGCACTCCCAGCTGTCCAAATGCACGTTAGCGAGTTTCCCGTGTACCGCACCGCCCGCGCCGGAAAGGCGTCCAATAAAGTTGTCGAACTGGATATTCGCGGCGGTTGGTGAAAGTTTGTCGCACTCGAAGCCAGTCCCCTCCTTCGGCGCGGGGGCGTTCTGGCGCATCGTGTTGACGTGTCCCACGCGCACGATCGCCCACTTTCCGGCGGGCGCGTCCCACGCGAACGTGCCATCCGGCTTCATGTACTCTGTGACATTCCTCACCTTCGAGGACTTGACCCACGCCGCCTCGTTCTGTTTCGCGGGCGGGTTGCGCATCAGGCTGCGGAGCGTCCACCCGGCCTGCGCCTCCCAGTCGTCGTTGCGGGCGGAGCTGAAGAGATTGATCCGTCTGAGCTTGATCGCGTGGCGGGGCTTGAGCGTGACCGTCAGTTGACGCGTCGTCGTCTCGTCGCACGAAAAGGTGACGGGGCGATCGTCCTGCCAGTTGGCCTGCGGCATCTCGCGCGTGAAGAGCGTCTTGCCGTTCGCCTCGCAGACGACGGTCATCTCGGGTTCGTAGCAGAAGCCGTGTCCGAGGCTGTTGACGCTCGGCAGCTCCACCGTGCGGATCGTGACGGGCTCCGCAAAGTCGAACGTGACCGTGGCCGTCACGCCACCCTTGATTTGGACGGCCGTCCCCTTCGTGCGCCATGCGTCCCAGTCCGCCTTGACGTTGCTCGTGACCTTCGCGGGCTTGAGCGCGCCGACCCACTCCCCCGCCGTCGCGGGGAACGCGAGCACGGCGACGTCGCGGTAGTCCTTCGGGTGGGGGGCGGACGGCGCAATCGTGGGGAGCTTCACCCCCACGCGTCTGCCGCCCTCGACGTCGATGCGCGTCCAGATGAGGTTGCGCATGGCGTTCTCCGGCTTGATCCACGGGCCGCCGCTCATCGCCCAGCCCGGGCAGTTATGCATCGAGAGCGAGAGACCGAGTCTCTGGCACTCGTCGGCGACGAAACGCATGAGCCCGTCCCATGACTTGCTCAGACACTTGATCTGCGGCGAAACGCCCGGCCAGGGATTGCCCAGTTGTCCGTGGAAGAGGAGGATGCCCGCGATGCCGGCGTCCTTGATCGCCTCGAAGTCGGCGGTGATGCCGGGCTTCGCGACGTTGCCGCCGATTAAAAAGACATACGTTTCCGGCCGGTTCGCCACGGACGGATTGCGGAACTCGCCTTCGGGCAGACCTGCGGCACTTACGGTTGCCGCGAACGCAATCGCGGCGGCAGTCAAGATTTTTCTCATTTGCGTTATTGTTGCTTGGGGATGATCTTATAAAAAGCCTTGATGATCTCGTCTGCCATGCGCTGGTAGCCCGGGTCGTTGGGATGGAGCGCCACGTCGATCGAAAGGTCGGCGAGCTCCGGCTCCTCGCCGCAGTTGGCGTAGAAGTCGGCGAGGGCGAAGCCCTCCTTCTTCGCGATCGCGCGCACGGCCTCGGCGTACTCGCGCAGATAGATGCCGCCCTTGGGCAGCGTCTCCTTCGGCGGAAGGTAGCGTCCGAAGCCATAGCTCTTGCGGGGCGTGCAGACAATGATCTTCGCCTGCGGGTTGATCGCGCGGATCTGGTCGATCAGGATGCGGTAGTTGGCGTAGAAGGTCTTGTTCGACGTGTTGTTCTCGTAGTCGGCGAGCGTGCCGACCTTCACGCAATGTCCCCAGTCGTTGACGCCGTGTTCGATCGTGTAGTAGTCGGCCTTCGAGATCTTGCCGTGCTGCGAGGCGACGACGCCGCCGTTCACGCCGCGGTTGACGAAGCCCTTGAAGCGGAGCACATCGAGCACGCGGTCCTGGTAGGAGCGCGTGAACCTTCCGCGTGCGTTGTCGACGTTGGAGTTGTACCAGGTGATGGAGGTACCCAGTGAGCACCACGTGGCGTTGATTTCGCGCGGGCGGTACAGCGTATTCTTCTGGAGCGCCAGCAGCGTGAAGAGCGCCACGTTCTCCCACGCCTGGTTGGAGTCGCGGTCCACCACCGCGCCGATGCGTCCGCGTCCTTCCCAGTCGCACGTGTTGACGCGCTCGGTGAGCGTGCCGGGGTTCGCCTTCGGCATGAAGTGGTTCTTCTCAGTGGTGGCGTACTGCGCGATGTTGAGCGCGTTGTCGTAGAACACCTGCGCGTAGCGGCTGTCGCCCGTCGCCTGCGAGAGTTTCACCAGCCAGTCCGCGCTCATCACGTACGGACCCGGCGCCGAGTGCCGGTTCTGCACGCTGGCCCACACGCTGCCCGTCGCCTTGATGCCGAGCTGGCCCATGCGCGACGTCTTCGGGAATGGATAGTCGAACGCCTCCACCCAGCTCGCGTACATCGCCGCCGCGGACTTGGCCTTCTCCACCCACTCCATCTCGCCCGTGAGCTCCCACAGCGCGATGTAGCTCTCGCCGAGTTCGCAGCTGGACTCGCTGTCGGGCGCCTCGAGGATCTCCGCCGGGCCGCCTCCGCAGTACCCCTTCGCGAGGTCGTGTTCGTAAAGATATCGTGCCGTTTCCTTCGCCGTGTCCATGTAGGCGGGATTGCCGAAGTACTTCGAGGCGAGCGCGAGCGCACCCGGAACGAGCGCGCCATTGGTGGAGTTGGGCGAGTGGATTTCGCCGGAATCCACCTTGACGTGTTGCCCCAGCTGTCCGTAGCGCTTCCACACCGCGACCACGCCGTCGCAGGCCTTGCGCACGGACTCCTTCCACTCCGGCTTGATCGCGACGCCGAGCGCCTCCATCTTCTGCAGCGACTGGATGCCGTAGTAGATCGTGATCGCCGTGCGCCGGATCATCGCATGGTCGCGCAGCTTGGTCATGTGCCTGAACGAGTCGCCGAGCAGTTCCCCGCGCCGGTTGATGGCGTAGTAGATCCCGCTCTTGCCGTTCATCTTGGAGATGGCGTCCCAACACAGCGCGCAGCGGCGCAGACGCTCGGGCGTGGGGCGCTCCAGCATCGGCAGCAGATAGACCGGCACGCCGTTCCAGCCGAGCTGGAGGTGTCCGAAGGGACTGTTCCCCTTCGGCTGGTTGCAGTAGTAGCCGAGCCCCTTCTCCTTGTCCTCGTACCAGTGGTTGGCGTCCTCGTTGGCGAGGATCTGCTGGATCACGGTCTCGGGCTCTTCGACCTTCGCGTGGACCGTGCGCCCCGTGCGCAGCTTGCGCACGTCGAAGGCGCGCGCGAGGAACGCGTCGATGTCCTTTGCCTTGAAATTGACGACGGTTACGCCGAACGACACCGTGGTGTCCTTCTTGACGTCCGGCGCGCGGTCGCCGCAGTCCTGCCGACGCGAACGGCACATGGTATATTTCGTCGTGCGGATGCCGGGCGCGGAAAGCACGAACGTGCAGGTCTTGTTCTTCGGCGACTCGCGCACGGAGAACCCTGTCTCGCCGAGCGGCGTAGTGGGGGCGGCGAGGAAGAGGTGCCCTTCCTTCTTGACCGAATCCCAGTAGCCGACCATCGGCGCGGACGTCTCGCCCGCGAGGAAGTCGATGCGCGCGTCCTTGCCGTTCTTGTTGAGGTGGTGGATGTTCGTCGTCACCACAGGACGATTCGGTTTACGCGGCATTTCCCAGTCGGTGATGTACGGCGCGTAGCGGACGTACGAGATGTCGAAGCGGTTGCCGTCGTAGATCGCCGCCGGCGCGAAGACATAGTTCTTCGTGGTCCAGTTGTCCGCGACGAACTCGAAGCCCACGCCGCACTGCGGGTAGTCGCGGTCGGCCGTCCACGTGAGCGTGCGGTTCGCGCCAGACACCTTCACCGACTTCACCTCCACGCGGTTTGTCTCGTTCATGCCATTGTACTGATAAACGAACGCACTCTGTGCCGACGCCGTCAATACGCCCACCAGCACCACCGCGCCGGACATATTCATTTTCTTTACAGTCATAACTTTCTCCATATTTTCCTTTGGCAAAAATTATATCAAATTGGTGCCGCCGCCGTGGAACACGAGGACGGACCGACCTTTCAAAGTCGCATGCAACACCTATTGCTTTTTGCTGGAGTCGCGCAACTCAAACGGGCCGAGTGGCAAGGCCGAATCCGCCGAATAGAGCGAACCGATCCACGGCTTGGAGTAGAGATAGCGGATGGCGCGCGGTTCGGCGACGCCGGTCGCCTTCACGACAAGTTCCTTCCCCGAGTAGTTCCCCTTGTGGCTTTTGTTCACAACCACGGCGGGCTTGAATGTCCCGTCCGGCCCGGCAATCTCGAATCCCTTCGGCGCGGAACGGTCGTCGTTGTAGTAATACCAGGTGGACGCGTTGTCGAAGGAAAGGATGAACCTGTCGCCCTCAACCTTCCAGCTTTTCAGCGCCGGAGAGTCGTCGATGATGTCGTTGAAGCCGTAGTCGCGCTTCAGCGCGTGGAGTGCAAGACGCCGCGCGACAATGCCCTTGTTGTTCGGATGGATGTCCCACGAATTGCCCACGTCGCACGTCACCGCAAGGGCGGCGTTCTTCTGCTCGGCCGCGAACTTCGCCTGCGCCATCTGGATGTCGAACCAGCTGCTCTTCCATGGCGCGAGCTGGACGAAATAGAGCTTGAGAGCGGGGTTCTTGAACTCCTTCGACCAGCCGTCGTACAGCGCATGCATCTTCGCGCAGTATCGCTTCGCCTCCGAACTGTTGTGGCATCCCTGGTACCAGATGAACCCGCGCATGGACATCGGCGCCCAGGCGGCGACCATGCCGTTCCAAAGTGCGGTCGGCTGCTGATGGATTGCGGTGATCGTCCATTTTTTCATGGACTTGCTCCACTTCTCCCTCAGAGGGTAATCCGCGACGTCCTTGAGCTCGGGATGTCCGTCATATCCCGCGCGCGGCGTCCAGGCGTCGATGTTCGTGCCGCCCCACGAGGCGTCCACGATCCCGATCGGCACGTCGAGCGCGCCGGACAGCTCAAGCGCGTAGTAGAACGCGACTGCGCTCAGCGAATTATTGTACACGGCCTTGAAGGATTCCGGCGAGAAGTCGCGCCACGTCGCCTTTCCGCCAAGGGACGGCTTGACAGCCCACTTCTTCGGAATCTTGACGAACCGGACAGACGGAACCCGCGTCATGGCCGTCATCATCGCGCCCTTCGCGTCGCGGTAACGCGGATTCGGTCCCCAGATGGGACACTCCATGTTCGACTGCCCGCTCGCGAACCAGACCTCGCCCACGAGGACGTTCTTGATCTCCTCGGCGTTGTCTTTGCCCGCAATACGCAGGACGCGGCTTTCCTTCGAGGCCGGCATCGGGTCGAGCGTAACGCTCCATTTGCCGGCGGCGTCGGCCGTCGTCGCCTTCGTCTGTCCGGCAAACGCGACCGTCACCTCCTCGCCCGCGTCCGCCGTGCCCCACACGGGAACGGCGCGTTCACGCTGGAGAACCATGTTGTCCGCGAACGGCGTCGCGCTGATGACCTTCGCATCCGCTTCCGACGCGGCGAGCACCGCCGCGCCAACTGTAATCAGTAGTATTTTCTTCATTGTTACTCCTTCATTTTCAAAAATCCCGCCGGCGCAGAAGCCAGGCTCGGAAGAACATGCTGGAAAACCGGTATTCGCCCCTGAACGAATAAACGTACCTGAGTTCGCACAGACGGATTGCCGCCTTTCGCGCAGATGCCGCATTGGCGATCCCGGCCTCGTCAAGAAACGTGCGCGACTGGATCTCGCGTCCTCCGATCCGCGCGATGCCCATGAGCAACTTGAACTGCACGGGCGAAAGTCGCTCGCAGAAACTTTCAAACTTGTCTCCCTCGCGCATGGACACGACCTGAAGCGCGGCCTCGATGTCCTCGGTCCCCACACTGACCGCCGTCACGCCCCAAGCCGCCTCGCACAGTTGCTGCACATCGCCGGGGACATCCGCGACAGCATCCATAATCGCCCTGACCGTCTCGTCGGAAACCCGACGATGTCCGCTTTCGAAACGCCCCCGCAGAAACTTCGCGAACGAATCCCTGTCGATCTCCCCGACGCACAAGGTGAGCGCTGACTTGTAGAAGGCGCTGTCGGGGTTGTCGAATAAATCGACCATCTTGCTTCTCACGCTGCCCGTGAACACATACGGGATGTCGCCCTGGAATTGGATGCGACCTCGCATAAGCGCCAGCACGGTCTGCGCATCGGAAAGATGGCAGATGTCCTGAAACTCATCGAACACGACGACCATGTGCCCGCCGGACGCGACCTTGGACAGCATGTCGAGAACCTCTTCCACGGCATACGGGTCTTCCGCCGCACGTGCGTCAAGTCCGAACCCGAATTCTCCCGTCGATGGGTCGACCTTCATAACCGGTCGCAACCTTGGCAAAAGCTTCAGGGCCTTTTCGAAAAGAGACGCCTTCCTCTCCATGTTGCGCACGGACGAGACGATCCGACGGCAGACGTCGCCGACGGTCTGCACGTGCAGCATATCCACATAGAGCATCCGCCAGCCACGCATGCCGCGCACAACCGCGTTGACGAGCGACGTCTTGCCCATGCGCCGCTCCCCATGGATGACCACGTTCTGCCCGGAACGGATGAATCCGGCCAGCTGTTTCTCAAGCAACGGCCTTGGACAGTAGAAACTATCCTCGACCACGCATCCGTACCGGAAAGGGTTGTTGTCCTCAAGTTTCCTTTTCATGGTACCATATTGTATCATACCGTTTGGTTTCATGCAAGGCCAGAATCCACCAGTTGAAACTCTTCATCAGCGACTTTCAACTTTACACTTTACATTTTACACTTTACACTCTTTCTCTATGATCGGCATGTCGATGTTGCGCTTTTTCGGGTTGAAGTTGATGCCGACGAGCGTCACGGGGCGCGCGCCGCCGATCCACTTGTCCGCGTAGCCGCGCTCGCGTATCTGCCTGATTGCCGCCTTCGCGCTCTTGCGGTACTTGAACTCGAACACGCACACCTCCTTCGGCGTCTCGATCACCGCGTCGGCGTAGCCAAGCATCGTCGCGACTTCCGGCTGGGGATTCGCCCCCGTCATGGACGCGAAGAGCTGGAAGTAGCGTTTCGCCTCCGCCTCGTCCTTGATCTGCCAATCGGGCGGAACGGAGGCGTAGAGCCCGAACAGCGATTCGCCGAGGTACCCCATCCAGTCACCGGAGGCTATCTGCTGCTTCGCCTTATCGACAAGCGCGTTGAACGGGTCTTCGTCAAGCCCCATTGCCTGCGAGAGATAGCCTTCAAAAAGCGCTTCGCGCACTTCAAGGTTCGGCGGAGCAAGAACGTAGCTGTCCGTCTCGTCTTTCGTGGGATCGCCCCGCTTGACATCCTTGATCGTGAGATAACCACCCTGGTACAGCAGCGACACCATCGGCAGGGTCTCCGCGTCGCACACGTCGAGCGTCAGCGGCCGCGCCGGCACGTTTTCGAGATCCGCCGGCAGTTTCCCCGCGTTTGTCATGCGGTTGATGATGAGCGTCGTCCTGCCGGTCGTCTCCCAGTAGCCCTTCAATTCGCCGAACTTGAATGCGTTGCCGAGAGACACGGGATTGCAGACCCTCGCCTCAGAACGCGGCGAAAACCGGTAGCCGTCATACCACGAGAGGATCGCCTTCTTTGCCGCAGCGAAATCCATGCCGTTCTGTACGCCAAGGGCTTCCACGTTCTCGCGCAACGCGCCGTCCAGTTCGTCCGGCGTGTAGCCGAGAAGCGTCGCATACTGCTGGAACGCCGAAATGTCCGTCAGGTGGTTGAGACCAGAGAACACCGAAAGCTTCGTCAGCTTCGTGACGCCCGTCATCATCAGGAAACGTATCGAGCCGGAGTTGACCTTGAGCTTCTCGTAGAAGTCGTGGAGGTCGGAACGCACCCTCTTCAGTGTTCCGAGGTCGTCGAGGAACTTGGCAACGGGCTCGTCGTATTCGTCGATGAGAACGACGATCTTCTTGGTCGGCGACTTCTTTGCTGCGGCAACGAGGAAGTCGTCGAACTGCCCCGAAATGTCGCCTTCGCCCGTGTACTCGACATTCGCTTCCGCACAAAGGCTTTTCACAAGTTTCGCGAGCTGTTCGCGGAAGAGCTCGTACGTCCCGCCGACGGCCTTGGACATCGTAAAGCTGTACACCGGCGTCGGCTGCTCCCACCCCTCCCACGGCAGATTGTCGATGGCAAGGCCCTTGAAGAGCTCGCGCCGTCCCTCGAACATCGCCTTGAGCGTGGAGAGCATGAGCGACTTGCCGAACCGCCGCGGACGCGAAATGAAGTACTGCGTGTCCGTCTTCGGCGCTGCAAGCTGGTACAGCAGTTCCGTCTTGTCAACGTACTTCCCACCCCCGAGTATCAGGCTCGGGAAGTCGAACACGCCCGTCGTGGGCACCTTGATTTTTGCTCCACCGTTTTCCATGGCGAAGATTATACCATAAATCCCCGCCCGTGTGCGGAAAGAACAGGCGCCGCCTTATTTGACGATCTTGGATTCGAGTGCGCGAAGAATGTCGCGGCGGACTTCGCGGTAGAGCTTGCACGACGGCGTGTAGTCCAGGAACCCGCGCGCGATGCGGCGAACGAGCCCGTCGGCGCGTTCTTTGTCGCGGCGGCGGAGCATCGTTAGGAGGTCAGCGTCCTCCATGCCCGCGCGCGTCGCCTCAAGCCGCGCGCTCGGCCACGGGCCGTCCTTTCCGGGATAGACGATGTGCGTGTCGCCAGACGGAAGGGAATTGCCGTTGTTCGAGCCACCCCAGCTCTTCGGATAGGGCTCCTTGAACGGGTCCTGTCCCTGGTTACGCTGCCACCGGTTGTAGCCCCAGTGCAGAAAGCCGTCGACGTCCCACATCACCGACACCCATGGGATCAGCGTGGGACGCAGCAGCTCGCCGTCCATCGTGCGGTTCATCCACTTCCCGCCCGGCACGCAGCACGTGTAGCACCACACGCGGTCGCCGAAGTTCGTGCGGAAGCTGTCGTAGAGCGCATGATGCCGCTCAAAGGAATTCACCTTCGGACACCACACGTCGAGCGCCCCCGCAAACGACGGCTCTTCCACGGCATCGACCGTGCGAATACCGGGCATGTAGCGGCGGACGATTCCCGCCGTGATGCGGTATTCGGGCACATTCGCCCCGCCAGGTTCGTCCGCGACATGCTGGTACCAGCGGTCCCTGAGTCCGCGCGTCTCGATCTCCTCCATGTACATCTTCGCAAGCTTCGAAAGCGCAAGCGCACCCTCCACCGTGGTGGTGACGTTGGTCGTGTACGCCGTCTTGAACGCCGGCGAGCCCCAGCCATTCACGAAGCCCGCAAGATGCGTGCCCTCCAGATACCAGATGCCGGTTCGATTGTAGATGTCGAGGAAGCGCGCGAACTTCTTCTTATCTATGCGCATCGCGCCATTCGCGTCCTTCTCGAACACGGCGCGCATGAGACCCATGTTCTGCCGTCCGCGCGTGGCAAGGCGCACGTACTTCTCGATCATCTTCCAGTGTTCCTCGCTCCACGGCTTCAGTCCGTGCGACACGGCCATGCTGTCGAAGTCCATCCAGTTCGTGTACTTGAAGCTGTCCTTGCCAACGGGCGGAAGCAATACATTGTGGACGTTCACCTTCAGGGAGAGCTTCCGCTCTTCATTTCCCTGCTTGATGCGGAAGCGGATATCGAACGACTTCGCGCCCTTGGGCGGATTCTGCATCCTGAAGTAAAGTGCTTCCGTCTCCTTTGCATCTGTGATGACAGCATGGTAGGGCGCGCTCGCCGAGCGCGCCGCACCGCACTCGTCCGCCATCGGCTCCAGCACGTCAAACACCTCGAACGGCGCGCGACGCGCGACGTGCGGATTGTCTCCGGGATTCTTCTCGAGGAATCCGTTTACGCCAGTGTTGCGTGCCACCGGCACGGCACGCATCCTGTACCATTCACCGCCCTTCTCGGACGCTTCGAACTCCAGTCGTTCGCCGGACTTGAGTCCATTGACGAGAATGTTCACGTCCACAACGCCGTTCGCGGGCACGTCGACTTCGTCTAGCCTCTCCGCCGTCGCGATTTTCGAGTCGGCGTACAGCCAGGAAAGCGGATCCGTCAATGCGACGTCGAATGCGGAAGCTACCGCCACCGTCAAAACAGCACACGTTGCAATAATTTGTTTTTTGATGTTCATTTTGCTTTTTCTCCAAAGCGGATTACGACAGGACCTATGAGACCGGAGGGCAGTGGCTTGTCATCCTTCGTCCAGTGCCGCCATGTGGTAAACGTGCGGCATCCGGTCGGCGACGGCTTGCCGTCCTTGACCCACTGCGGAATCTCCTTGATGGAGTATTCAAATGAACCACGGCGCGGATGAGCCACCCATTCGCGGTCGGGCTTGCACAGTACCTCGTCGCCGATGAGGCGGTTGGGCCAGAGGTTCGTGACGCGGATTTCGAGATCGAGCACGGCGGTCGCGGGGCGACACGCCCTACCATCTTGCTGTTGTACGCTTGCTGTCTGCACCGCCTCGGTAATATCCACCCTGAACGGCGGCTTCCACAAGACGGGGAACTTCTTCCCGTTCACCGTCACCTCCGCGAAGTTCTTCACCTCACCCAAGTCAAGCATCACCCGGCCGCCCTGCTCGCATTTTACACTTTCCATTTTACACTTTACACTCTTCCGATACGTTGCCGTTCCGGAGAAGTACTTGATCCCAGCATCACGGCTCTCGCTCCACGACACGAGCTTCGGGAACACGGTCTGCGCGGGAGCGTCCCATCCCTCCGGGAAGGATACGTCCCACGCGCCCGTCACCTCAATCGCCTCCGCCGGGTTCGCGGAAACCATACGCACCGCGCCGTCGGAATCATGCAGCTTCGCCGTAAGCGGCTTCCATGCCAGCACCTTGCCGTCGCGCCATTCCCATTCCGGCTCCCGGAGCGCCGCGTTGTCGGGCACCCGGAACCGCGCCCCTTCGCCGCGATCCACCTTGTACGTCACGCCGTCGTATTCGTATTCGATGCGCGTGATCTTGTGGAACCGGAAGGCCGGATCGCGCCGGGCGAGACCGACGCCCACATCGACGTTGATTGTGCCGTCCTTGACACGGTCCGCAAGAAGTTTCGTCACGTTGATCCGGTGCTTGTCGGTGATTCCACCGGGCGGCACCTCCATGCCGGGGAAGAGGCCGTACTCCGCCTTCTTGATCACGAGCGTGTGCTTGGGTTTGGGAATTTCCGCCTTCTTTTCCGCCGCCATGCAGACCTCCGCCTTCACGAGATGCGTACCGGAGCTCTTCTCACGGAACACGACAAACGCCGATCCGCTCGGCGGGAAGTTGAACGTGACGTAGGTACGCCCGTTCTCTTCGCGCCACACCTCCGCGGGACGCCTCTCGCCCGTGACGGCGTCCCAGATCTCGGGCGTCCGCCCGGTCACGCGAAACGACGCCTCAAACGTCGAGTCAATCTCGTTGTCCTGCGCCACGAAATACCAGTCAACGTGCGACGGCGCGTCGGTAGGAGCCGACCACCGGGCGGCCCGCATCCCCCCCGGCGCGCTCGGTGATCGCGCCCTACCGGTCCTGTGGATCCACGTCACGTCCTCCGCGTCCGTGAGGAAATCGGGTTTCACGCCCAACTTCACCAGGGCATCCGCAACGCTGCACTCCATCACGCCCTTCGCCCACACGGAATCAACGAGGGCACGGTATTCTTGCGGCGCGCTCGGCGAGCGCGCCCTACCAAGGCCCGGCGCGCGAACTGGACGCCGCTGCGCGACGACTCTCGCCCCCGCATCGACCAACTCGCCAATTCTCTTCAGCATCTTCTCGCTCATCGTGTCCGTATTCGGCAGCACCAGCAACTCGTATTCCACGCCGCCCGGCACCACGACCTTGCCGTTCTTCACCTTCAGCAGCTCGACCGCCCGCGTCGCGCAGAGGTCGTACTTGACGCCGTTCGCCCTCGGCAGGTTGATCCGCGTCTGCGAACCGTTGGGCGCCTCCTCGCCGCACCAGCACAGGACGTCCGCGACGAAACGCCCTTCCTGGAGCATCCACTGGCAGCGGCTCTGGTAACGGAACCAGTCGGACGCCAGGGGCCACCATGTCTGCGTGCGCTCCAAATGGATTCCCCACCGTCCCATCGTCATGGCAGGAAGGTACTTGTTGCCCGGCCACGGCTGGCAGGCGTAGCGGTGATAGACGATGCGGTTCACGCCGGCGGCGAACACGCGGTCGCCCTGCGCTTTGATGGAGAACGGCGTCGTGAGCCAGCATCCGCCGTTCTGCGGAGCCGCAGTGAACGCCTCCGCCCCGGCGTAGCGCCGACCCCACACGTGCGCGAGGCACGCCGCGATCGTGTTGCCCGTGCCGCCGACGTGGTGGTCGCCGTGCTTCACGCTGCTCCAGAACTCCGTCATCGGAGCGTCGATGGATTGTCCGTACTGGAGGTTGTCCGCATTGCTGTTGCCGTAGGGCTCAAGAGAGCTCCTCAAACCGTATTTGTGGCACAGCTCCGTGAAGCGTCCGGCGTAGTTCTCGGCGAAGAGGTCGGCGAGTAGACGGCGGAAGTCCTCGAGGAAGCTCTCGCTCTCATCAACGGAGCCAACGATGCGTCCGGCGAGGACGGGCAGGTATGGCCGGATCGAATACCCCATCCGCTGCTCGAACGTCTTGTCGAGGCCCTGCGTCCAGTTCTGACATCCGACCTCGTAGCTGTCGATGTGCGCGGCGGTGAAGCCAACCGAGTTGTCCGTCGCGGCGGACACGCCGAGGCGGCGGCAGAGAGGTCCGATGAGCCCCTCGAAATGGACATCCATCGCGGCGGCGGAAAGCTTATCCACCTCCAGTCCGCAGCCGCCGTTCGAGGCGGGGTGGTTACGGCGTCCGTTGCAGGCGTAGCCGATGCGGAGGATCGTCCAGTTCCCGGCGGGGACATCCCACTCCAGCTTGCCGTCCGGCGACATCTTTTCCGTCAGATCGACGATGCGGTCCTTCGCAACCGTCTGTTCGGGCGCGAACTCCTTCGTGTCGCGGCGGAACATCTGTCGGTCGGCGCCGATCTTGCTCTTGAGGTCGGTGAGAGCCGCGCCCTTGACGGGCGTTGGATAGGCGAGGACCGCAATGTCCTCGTAGAAGCCGTTGTCCTTCTTCGTGCGCGGCAGGACGCCGGAGAACCGCTTCGCGCCCGCAGCGCGCGTTTCAGTGAACACGACGGTTTTCATCCCGTGCTCCGGCTTGAGCCATGGTCCGCCGGAGCTCGACCATCCGGCGCAGTTCGGGAACGTCACCTCGATGCCGAGGCGCTTCGCCTCCTTGTGGAGATGGAGCATGATGTCGTACCACTCGGGCGAGGCGAACACGACCGGCCCCGCCGGGATGAAACATCCCACATCAAGAACAAGCACGCCGCCGATGCCGACCTTCGCCATCGCCTCGAAGTCGTCGGTGATGCATTCCTTCGACATGTTGCCATTCATGATCATGTAATAGACATGCGGCCGCGCCGAACCAGGCGGCGAAACAAATCCAGCCTCCAGCGTCCCAGCACAGGGGCGTACGGCGGCGCAAATGAGAGACATTGACAGAACTAAAGACAGAAACGATATTTTTAGATTTGTTTTCATGGCGAGTAGTATACCACACTTCACCTTAAAACCGCGTAGATTACCGCCGTGACGCAGACTGGCGCGACAATGAGCGCCGAGACCGCGATCGTCCATCCGGGAAAGCCCAACGGCAGAAGCGCTGCGCATACAAGGAGCAGCGACATCGTGTAGGCGAACTGCCCCCACATCACGGCCTTGGGACGCTTGCGCCCTGCCGCTAGGCCCTCCACGCGGCCACGGACGGCTTGGATGACGCCCATGACCGAATAGATGCCCATGGCCAACTTGGCCGTGCCGAGAATGCGCGGCGGCACGTTCTGGAACACGCCGAAATACCAGTCGCCCAGCAAGGACGTGGAGAACGCGAGCGGAACAACCCCCAGAACGAGTCCCGCCGCAATGGAGTACCAGAGAAGCCTGCGGTCGCCGGGATATTCGGGCATGAACTTCACGGTCACGGTCTGCAGACGGAGGGCGCAGAAGGACGCGGGAGCGACGATTCCGATCGTAACGTAATGAACCGCAAGCATGTCCGCAGCATTGGCCGAACGCGATACGAACGCCGCGATCACCAGCGGAGAACACGCGAGGAGAAAGCCCCCCAGCGAGAGCGGCATGGTGAAGCGGAACTGGTCAAGGAGCAACGACGACATGTTCACCGGCGAAGAAGCACCTATGCCGCCTTTTTCCGGACGCCCCGGTAGCTTTGCGACGAATGGGCGCGCGTACAGCCATGTGGACAGCGTCTCAATCCAAACGCCCAGCGTAAGCGCGAAAAGCCCCCAAGCCGGGCCTACCAAGCCGATGCGCGGGAACACGGCTGCGCACCCAAGCGTCGCCGCGATGCGCAGCGCCGTCGCGCGGCTCGCCTTGCCGGATTCCAGGTTGTTGAACAGCACCGCCATCGGCACGTTCCTCACGAAGAATCCAATGTTCATTACGCTGCTGAAGAGGAGCGTATCGCGGGATATCTCCGCAAGGTCAGCCGGAAGGTTGAAGAACCCCTCGAATACCCATGTGTTAAACGGCGGAAGAGCAGGGATGCACTGCAGCGCTACAAGGCTCCACATCATGTATGCGTTGAGCCGGCGGAACGTGACGTATCCCAGCCACGTTTTTGCGAACAGCATCCCGGTTGTAATAAGCCCGCCGCCGATGGCGCCGATCGTGAACGCTATGAGCAGGCCCTGATTGAACGCCGTGAGCGCATTGACGCCGTATGCGCCGTGCGTGACGATGCCGGCGGCGAGAGGGTACACGAACGACTGCGAGAACGCCTGAAGCACCAGCGGCACGTAGAAGCGCGTCACCCGCCCGACGCCGAATCTAGTTTCGCCGTTATGCGTTCCAGCGGTCCTCGATGTACTTCGCGCTGGCGCGGAGGAGCTCTGCCGAACCACCGACCTCGAGCGTGGAGTACTTGATGTTCTTGTTGTCCTTCAAGGTCTCGATCACCCCGGCGATGTCGATGCATCCAGTACCCACTTCGATGGTGGAGAAACCGCAACCGAAGATCGTCCCGCGTTTCGGGATCCACTCCTCGCCCAGGTCCTTCCAGTGGATATGGTAGATCTTGTCGTGGTACTTCTTCGCGAGGTCCACGGGGTTCGTGCCGCCCAGCCAGCTGTTGCCGGTGTCTAGGTTCACTCCAAGGGAGTCGGGGTTGCCGAGGCGGTCCATGATGTCGGCGATGCCGTCGATGGTGTCAGTGAGCGGACCGTGTTGCTCGAGGCAGAGCTTGATGCCGTAGTCCGCCGCCATTTTGCAGGGGTTGTACAGCTTCTCGGCGGCGATGAACACCTTCTCCTTGTAGGTGAGCGACTTCGCCCACTCGCTCTTCGCGAAGGTCTCGGTGGTGATCACGTACTCGATGCCCGCGCCGGCGGCGAACTTGATCGCCTTCATGATCTCGGATGTCGCGAAGTTGGCGGGCGAGGACGGCTCAAGCAGCAGCGCGTGTGCGCTGAGGGTCATGATCTTCATGCCGTTGCGCTCAAATGTGCGCCGCACCTCGAACGGATTGTCGTCGAGGCTAACAGAGGCCGAGAGCCCCGCGCTCGCGAACATGCTGCCACCGGAGTGCGTGTCCGTGATGTCCGCATAGTTGAATCCGTACTCGTGCGCGAGACGGAGGTTGTTTTCGAGCGATGTGTAAGGCTCGAGGCAAAGGAATACTCCTACGTTCATTGTTGCTCCTTTTGTTTTCGTTTGATTTTGCGATTCTTGAAATCGGTCACGAGATCGTGAACTCCTGTCCGCAGAACATGAAGTTGCCCGCCACCTCGTACTGCTTCGCC
>CAMKJU010000042.1 GCA_946413265.1 uncultured Lentisphaerota bacterium | reverse complement strand
CGGACGCGCATCCTGCCAGCTGGACGGCGGCAGGGCGACCTCCTCCACGAGCGTCGCGCCGTCCTCGGCCTTCAACGCAACCGTCGTTCCCGGATCGAACGACTTCGTCACGGAGGCGAGGCTTTTCACGGACGGCAGTTCAAGCGTCCGAACCGTGACCGGCTGTGCGAACTCGTAGGTAATCTCCGTCGTCGCATTCGCCGGAATCTTGGCGTCGGAGCGTCCGCGTGCCCAGGCGTTCCAGTCGGTAGGGCGAGCCGTCCTCGGCGAGCCGCCCAAATCGGTGCCGGTGACAGACGACGGCGCAAGCGGCTTCTCCCAATCGCCCTCCGGCGCGGGGAACGCGATGACGGCGATATCGCGATAGTCGCGCCACGGCTCGGATTTTGCATACGGGTTCGGTAGGGTCACGCGTCCCGCGTGACCGCCCTCCACATCCGTGCGCGACACGGCAAGGTGGCGCATCGCGTGTTCGGGCTTGATCCAGGGCCCGCCCGCCATCGCCCAGCCGGGGCACACCTGCATCGCCATGCGGAGGCCGAATCTCCTGCATTCGTCGCCGAAGTGCCCGATGAGCGCGTCCCATTCGGGGCTCAGGCACGCAATCTGCTCCGGCACGCCCGGCCACGCGCCGCGCGCACTGTCTCCGTTGAAGAGCTTGATGCCGGCGATGCCGGCGGACTTCACGGCCTCCAAATCGGCCGTGATTCCCGGCGCCGCCACGTTCCCGCCAAAGAAGAAGAAATACGTTTCAGGCCGCTTTACCCTTTCCGGCGTGCGAAAAGCGGCCTCCGGAGCGCCAGCGCAAACAACCTGCGCCAACACGCTCCATGCGGCAAACATGACCGCGCCAACGATATTTCTGCTTTTCATTGCGGCGTATTATACACTATTTCCTTACAGCACGCAATGTCCACCCGACAGGGAAAATGAACTTAGAAACTTCCATTTTCGTGGAGATTAACACGGACGCAACATCAATTTTCGTGAGAACAAGGGGTTTTTCAACTTGCATTTTCGTGAGAATCCATGATATAATCCTCGCGACAAGGAGAAATCAGATGGTCTTCAAGCGAAAAATCTACGATAAGTTCGTTGACTGGAAGCGCCAGTCCAACGGCTGCTCCGCACTTCTCGTTGAAGGAGCGCGGCGCGTTGGCAAGAGTACCATTGTTGAGGAATTCGCAAAACGTGAGTATGCGACGTACGTCATTGTTGATTTCAACCGCCCCAAAGAGGGAATCGTAGATGCCATCGTCAATCACCCAGATAACCTTGATGGCCTTTTCAACCTACTCATGGTTTCATACGGCAAAGTTCTGAAACCTCGCAAAAGCCTAATAGTCTTTGACGAGGTGCAGAAATGCCCACAAGCTCGCCAGCTGATAAAGTATCTTGTCGCGGACGGGCGCTACGACTACATGGAAACTGGTTCGCTCATCTCAATCAAGAAGAACGTCAAGGACATCACGATACCATCCGAAGAGGAAGCTATCGGCATGTTTCCCATGGACTTCGAAGAGTTCTGTTGGGCTCTCGGCGATGTCGTGTCCGTCGATTTTGCCCGTAAGGCGTTCAACACGATGCAGCCGATGGGTGCGCCCGTACACAATGCCGTCATGAAAAGATTCCGCGAGTATCTTCTTGTCGGTGGGATGCCGCAGGCGATTGACGCCTATATCAAAACCGCAGACTTCAGCAGAGTTGACCGCATCAAGCGCATGATCCTCAAACTTTATGGCGATGACATATCGAAGTACGCAGGAACTGACGCACCGAAGGTACGAGGCATCTACAACCAACTGCCCGGACAGCTTTCAAAGAAGGAAAAAAAGTATTTCCTCTCTGCCGTAAATGAAGACGCACGCATGCGCGAATACGCCGAATCGTTCAGGTGGCTCGACGAATCCCGCATCGTCAACATCGCCAGAAACGCGACTGATCCAGACGTCGCACTGGCGATGAGCGAGGATTTCGAGACGCAGAAACTGTACTCTTCAGATACAGGTCTGTTAATCACACAGACCTTCGCCAACCGTCCCTACACCGAGAACGAACTCTATAAGGCGCTCATGTTGGACAAACTTTCCGTGAACGAGGGTATGGTTGCAGAAAATGCCGTGGCGCAGGCGTTCCGGGCGAACGGCATCGAACTTTACTTTTATTCGCGTCCCGACAAAGGAGACGGCATGGGGCGCATGGAAATAGACTTTCTCGTGCGGAGGGAGAACGCAATCTGCCCAGTCGAAGTGAAAAGCGGAGCATATCAGCGCCACGCCTCGCTTGACAAGTTCAGGCACAAGTTCGGGAAACGTCTCGGCGACGCCTACATCCTCTACACAAAGGACCTCATGGTCAAGAACGACATCTACCACCTGCCGCTCTACATGGCCATGTTCCTGTGACATCGTATCTCGCAGCGTCGTATTAGATCCAAGGTGACATCTGTTACAGTCCGATGAAGTGGATGGTCTTGCCGTCCACGACTTCGTCGCGAGTCGTCTTACCGGACTGCCGGGCGGCGTGCAGCACGAAGTAGCTGCGCTGCTCGACGATGCGCATGATGCCCGGCAGCCGTTCAAGCGCCGGGAGCATGTAGTGCTCGTCAGGGAAACACGGCCCCGCAATGTTGAAGCATCTCTCCATGGCACGTATTATACACGATTCCCTTGGCTCGCGCAACAACCTCAGCAGACACGCTCGTACGCGAGGTTGAGCAGCTTGGCGACCTTCGCCAGCGTGTCGGCGCAGTGTCCCACGCCGATCGCGCAGTGGTGTGCGGGACCGGCGGCGCTCCACGCCTCCATGAACGCCTTCGCGCCGATGGAGAAGCGGTAGCGGCTGTTGGTGTTGCCGATCTGCAGGACCGGCCCGGGCACTGACTCGCCCTCGGCGGCGAGCAGCATCAGGCTGCCGTCCGCACGTTGCACCACGGAAAGCAGCGTCACCGGCCCGTGCTTCACGGTCATCTGGATGGAGAGCCCCTTGCCGGGCTTGCCGTGGTACACCGGCACCGGCACCAGACCCACGCGCCCTTCGGCGATGGCGAAGTGCGCTGGGCCGTCGTGCCCCAGCAGCACCACGTCGTCCACGAAGTCGGTGAGGTAGAATTCCGAGAACGACCCGCCCGCGCCCAGCAGGTCCATGAGCTTCATCGCGTGCGCGTTCTTCACCTCGCACTCGCCCGCCACGGGCACATGCGAACCCGTCAGGAGCGTGTTCCCCGCGATGACCGAGGTGACGATGTTCTCGTAGGCGTTCCCCGGCTGTCCCTCGTAGTAGTAGGCCATCGAGGAGAGACGGTGCTTCGCCACAAGACGGTCGAGCGCGATCGCCGTCCGCGCGGCGCGGTCGAGCTCCTCCGGCTCGCAACTTTCGGACACCTCGAACCGCTCGCGGAACTCGGCGATCTTCGCCGACACGTCCGCCTCCGTCACCCCCTCGCGCAACGCCTGGAGTTCGCACATCTCCAGAAGGTCGATGTGCGTGCCAAACGCCGCACAGAGCGCCGTGAGGTCGGAATAGACGTCCAGCATCCCGCAGTAGTAGTGCCCGAGCACGCCCATCCGGTTGGCGCGCATCCCGCCGACGGCACGGGCGGCGTCCAGCCATCCCGCGACGTCGCGCCACATCTCTGGATCCTGCAGCCACCCGGTGACGAACGCATACCGCACGCCGGCGCGGTTGAACACGCAGGCGATCTCCGGCACGCTGCACGCCTGGCAGTGCTCCAGCCAGATGCCGGTCATCACGCCGCGGTCGCCGATCGCGTTGAACGCGGCGTAGTCCAACTGCGCCACGGGCTGGACGTTCAGGACCACCACGAACGCGCCCTTGGGGATGGCGGGCAGGACGGTCGAGGAGAGCGCGTACGTGGAGACGAAGAGGAACACCACGTCAATGCTGGCGTCCGCGAACAGCCCAGCCGCCGCGCGCGCCTTGTCGGGCGTGTCCACAAGCCCCGCGTCCACCACCTCGCACTTCTCCGCGAGGCGCTTCCCGATCTGGGCATGGTAACCCAGCAAGCGGTCGCGCAGTCCCTCGAACTGCGCCCAATAGGTATCCAGCCCGATGCTGAAAAAGCCAACTTTCGTTTCCATTGTTCGATGCCTTTCTTGGTTGAGTCAAGATTTGAGAAATGCAGATGCCTCGTTTATTTCGCCGCCGTTTTCAGGTCCGTCCAGTCGTAGACCTTGAGCGCACCGTAGACCGTGTCCGCAAAAGAGAAGCGGAGCTCCGGCCTGGCGACCACGTCGCGCCACGACGGCGGCGCGTTCTTCGCGGTGAAGGAAGCGAAAAGCCCGCGCTCCAGGAAATACGCATGCGCGGCCGGAATCGCCGCCGTGCCGCGCGCGAAGAGCGCCACTCTGTAGGCGCCGGCCATCGACGCGAAATGCCGCGCCGCGAGCGCCGCGTCCTCCGCCCTCCGCGCGGCGAGGTTCTCGCCGACGGCAATCGCCATCACGGCCATCTCCTCGTCCGGACGCTTCGAGCCGTAGAAAGAATGGTTGCCCTTCGCCGTCTCGCCGAATCCGCGCATTTCCGCCACTGCGACCGCGCGTCCTTCCCCGAGCGCCGCGCGAATCTCGTCGGCGAGCGCCGCGCGCTTGCAGTCCGTGAAGAGGAGCAGCGGCACGCCCTTTGCGTTCTTCGGCAGGAAGGCCACCATCGGGATTGGCGTGAAGTCGTCAGTGCGGGAAAGGACGAGACGCACGGCGCGTCCGTCCGTGGCAGGCTTCTCCACGACGGCGGCCGGCACCGCCGTAAGTTCGGAGATCGGACGTATCCCAGCGACAGCGCGGACACCCTCGACCGTCGGCGGTACGCGCTTTTCGTCGAGCCGCGCCAGCTCGTCCTTCATCACGTCGTACGCGCTGCGCGCGCCGGGGATGTCCATGACCTGACCGGTCTTCGTGACGTGGCGCACCTCGGGCTTGTCGTTGGCGACGCCGGAGTTCTCCGGCGCGTACGCGAAGCCGATGTCGAGACGGCGGAGTGCGGCGCGGTCCTGCGGCCAGGCGGACGCGTCGCCGGCTGCCCAGCGGCGAATCCAGAGCATCGCGGCGTTGCGCGTCGATTCGTACCAGTGGTGCGGACCTGCGGTCTCCATGAGATCGACCTTCTCCGGGGCGCCGAGCATAGAATAGATTTTGCGGGCGTTCTCGAACGTCTCCATGGCTCCCATGAACGGAAAGTAGTCCCCATGGGTCGTCACGATCATCGTGGGCGACGGCGCACGGAGCGTGACGATGCCGAGGTGGTTGAACCCGATCTTCATCTGACCGAACAGGAACTGCTCCGCGTCCTGTCCGCCGATCTTCGCGTACACGTCGCGGATCGTGGAGAGAAATCCCGCCGGGGCACCGGCGACGTAGCGGTCATCGAGCGCGTTGAGGTAGGAGGAGAGCGTGCCGCCGCCGGAAAGCCCGGTGACGCCAAGCTGCGCGGCTTTCACGTCGGGACGCGAGGCAAGGTAGTCGCACGCGCGGATGCCATCCCAGATGCGGAACTGCGCGGTGTTCCAGCCGAGCAGGTTCGCCCGCCACCCGATGCAGTTGTGTCCGCCGCAGGAGATCGGACACTTCGGATGCTGGCGGCGCTCGCCCTGGTCGATGGGGTCGTAGACGAGCGTGGCGAGACCGTGCCGCGCGCCGGTCACGCCCACGCGCTGGTACCACGGGGCGTTCTTCCCCGCACCAGAGTGTCCGCACGGGGAGACGACGCCGGGATACGGCGGCTTGTACTTCGGGTCGTCCGGCAGGAAGAGATGCGCCGTCACGTAGTGGTGCGGACGGCTCTCGAAGAGCACCTTCTCGATCACGTAGCCGTCCTTCTTGATCCGGCCCGTCACGCGCGCGTTGAGCGGCGTCTTCTCCGGCAGTCCACCGATGGCGTTGAGGACGCCGGCGCGCACCCACGCCTGGTGCTCGGCCAACTTCTCCTTCGTGTCGCACGCGAGCCACGCGGCGTCCGCCGCGCGGTCCTGGCGCACGACCTCGTTGAAGAGGCTGTCGCGCACGGTCTTCCCGATGTCGGACCCACCGCATTGCAGCTGCTGGGTCCCGAGCATGAGGGAAACGATCAATGCCAAGTTAGTCATGCCGCACCTTCGCCTTTAATCAGCACCCGGCGGCCTTGCGGCAAAACGCGTTGCAGCGCGCAACCTCCTTCACGGCGTTGGAGCCTTTAGGAATGGAGTATTCAAGTTCAATGTCGCAGTAGAACGGCCAGCCCTTCTTCTGAAGGAAGGGTAGCAGCTTCGCGAGAGGCGTGTCGCCCTTGCCGAACGCGAGGTTCTTTGAGCCATGCGCCTTCGTGGTGCGGTCCTTGAGGTGGATCGAGAAAATCTTCTCGTGGTACTTCTCGATGAAGGCGAGAGGGTCGATGAAGCGCGTGGAGTCGTCCGTGGTAGCCGCCACGTAGTGGCCGATGTCGAAGTTGATGCGCAGGTTGGGCGAGTAGCCGAGAAGCGGACCGTCGTAGGTGAGCGCGTCGATCTGCGTGTGGTTGTGGAACGCGATGAAGATGCCGTGCTTGTCGGCAAGGGCCGCGCAGCGCCGCCCGATCGTCTCGTACTCCGTGACCTTCGGCACCTCGCGCGTGATGCACTTCGCGCCCAGCGCCTTTGCGACGGCCACGCGGTACTCGTCCTCCTTCGCGTTCTTCCCGCCGATGCCGCCGTACTTCACGATGTGTATGGACACCCCCGCGTCGTCAAACATCTTGCGCAGCGCGGGCAGGCGCCCCATGTCGCGCGCGCCCTCGCGCTTCAGGTACTCGTCAACCACCTCGCCCTTGAGCTCAAGCGTGCCAAGGCCGTCCTCCACCGCGTACTGGACGATGTCCTCTGCGTTCTTCTTGCGCATGGAGCGGTAGCTGTAGGTTATGCAGCCCACCTCCACGCCGTTGTACCAGGAACGGCTCTTTGCCTTTGCAGGCGCAACGCCGCCGCCAATGCACATTCCGGCCGCCGAGGCAATTCCGAGGCCGATAAAATCTCTTCTTCCGAGGTTCATTTCTTTTTCCTTTCTTCGTTTGGAATTACAACAGAAAACCGCATTCCGCCCAGTCGCCATGGTCGGACTTGTCGCCGTCGCCGCCATCCGTCACAACAAACTTCACGAATGCCACGTCATCGGGCGGCGCCACGTTGAAGTGCCAGCGCTCCGTTCCGCCGAACATCATGTACGGCGACGTGGCAAGCTCCTTCTCCTTCTTGCCGTCCTTTGCCACGCCCACGATCTTGAAGACGACGCTCGACTGGTTCTGCACGCGCTGGCTCTCGTCGATTCCGACGACCGCCACCACGCGCTTCCATTCCGGCTTGCGCGCAAATGTGGCGTAGCCCGGCCCGTGGATCGCCATGCCGCCTTTGTACGTGCGGTTCTGGATGCGAATTTCGCCGTCGTAGCCCTTGCCGAGGCGGATGCCGCCGCCCCAACCCGTCTTCTGCTTCACGGGCTTCAGCGTCTCGATGCGCACCTGCGGCGCAGGCGGCACGGGGCCGGGATCCTGTGGCAGGTATTCCTTCGGCTTAGGACGCGACAAGACTTGTTGTTGTACGCTTGCTGTCACACCAATACGCGGCTCCCCAAACGCAACCCCCCACTTCACCGCGCGCGCCTGCGGCACCGTGAGCGCAACGCGCACCGTGCCGTTCGTCTCGATCGCGCACACCTTCACGCCGGCCGCCGCATCCTCCGGTGACACCTCCGCCCGCACGAGCGGAAACACTTTGCCGTCGGCGGTATCGGCTGCGATGACCACGCTCTCCGTGGTGCCACTTACGATGTGCTTCGCCGTGCCGGAGAGGACATGCCCCGCCGAATCCCATTTCTCGTCCGCGATGTCCATCCACCCCTGCAGCACGTGGCGCGTGGTGGAGACGACCTGCGGATGCGCCTCGGCCTTCGTGACGCGGAACATTTCGCACTCGAGCCCGTTCATCTCGATCTCCAGCGCGTCGCCCGCGCCGAGGATGCCGAGGTAGAGATCATCCCAGAACGAATGGACGCGCCACTTCGCCTGCGGGTCGAGTCCGAGCGCGCCATCCGTCGCGCGGTCGCCGCAGAGCGCGGTCTTCACCGTGGCGCGTTTCTTCTCCGGATTGAAGAGCATGACCTGGTGCCACGTCGGCGCGAGCTCCAAGTCGTAGACCGTCGGGTTCGCCACGCCCTTCTTGAAGGCGTCGATCGGACGCGCCGCGAACGGCTCGCGGTATTCGGGGTAGAGACGCGAGAGGTCGTGCGTCATCTCCGGCGTGAACAGGCGGAAGCTCGTCGCAAGCTCGATGCGTCCGCTCGTCAGATAGACGGTCGTGAGCATCGAGCGCCGCACGCCTTCCAGGAGGCCGTGGATCGCCTTGGAGTCGGGGTAGTAGTTGAACACCGTGCGCATCTTGAACCAGCGGAGGCCGTCCGTGGTGATCATGTGGGGGTCGAACTTGTTCGAATCGTTCCACGTGCGCTGCGTATCGACAATGCCGGCCGTCACGTCGAGGCAGGGGCGTCCGCACTCGCCGAGGTTGCGTTCGTCAAGGAACGCCTCCTTGCCGAGTCCCTCGCGGGCGAGCGCGAAGTAGCGGCGATAGACCTGCGTCGCGCTCGCGTGGATGTCGTCGAAGCCGCCCTGCGGGTTGTAGCCCGTCTCGGGGTAGTCGAACTTGATCCCCTGCATCCCGTCCTTGCGCAGGCGCTTCCACATCGCGAGCATGTGCGCGGACATCCCCTTGTCCGTAAAGTCGTACGTCACGTAGGGACGGTGGTGCATGTGCTTGCGTTCAATGCGGTTCGTCGAGTTGAAGATCATCCAGTCCCTGTGCGCGATCGCGAAGTCGTCGCTGGGCATTCCCACCTGGAAGTAGGTGTAGGGGATTCCGTGCCGCGCCTTGATCGCGGCGCACCACTTGGCGAACGTCTCATAGGGCGGGCGCAGATGGCCGTACCTCGCCCAGTGCGCGTCGTCGTAC
The DNA here is from genome assembly GCA_946413265.1 of uncultured Lentisphaerota bacterium. Classification (GTDB taxonomy): domain Bacteria; phylum Verrucomicrobiota; class Kiritimatiellia; order RFP12; family UBA1067; genus RUG572. The sequence goes on along the minus strand of CAMKJU010000042.1, from coordinate 19,037 downwards.
CAGCCCTGCTCCGTGTTGCCGTTGTTCCCGTAGCAGTAGTAGTCCGGCTCAAGGCGCACGCCCACCTTCGAGTACTTCGTGAAGCCCTTCTCGTTCGCCATGTCGAGCTCCTTCACGAGCGCGGGGGCGTTGTTGATGTTGCCGAGCTTGCTAAGCGCGCCCACGGCCCAGCCGCAGAGGAGCGGGAAGTCGTAGACGTTCGGGTCCGCGCCGTTCGCCTTGCGCATCGCGCGTCCGTACGCCTCGGCGGACGCGAAGGGATCGTCGGTCACGGCGTCGATGTAGAACGTGTCGGCGGAGAAGAGCTGGTTCGTGCCGGGCTCCACGAGCACGCCCACCTCGTCTGCGGCGTAGAGCGTGAGCGTACCGTCGTCCAGCTCGGCCATCTTGCCGTAGGCGTCGTACTGGAGACCGCCCGCGACAAGCGTACGGCGCCTGCCGTCCACGAGGCCCGTCACGAGGATGCCGTTCGCGCTGTTGCGCGACAGGCCCGGAACGAGGTGCGCGGGTTCAGCACCCGCCGCGCTGTTGACGGTCACGAAACTATCAACGGGCAAGATGCCCGTTGTCCCAGTGGTAGGGCGGTCGCCCCGCGACCGCCGCTCGCCAAGCCACTTGCCGCCGCGCACGACCGTCGCGCCCATCAGGCGGCGGCGGTACCACACGGGCGTGTTGACGCCGAACGAGGCGATCAGCGCGGGCGAGTCGTCGTACAGGGTGTAGGAGTAGACCGGCTCCCATGCGCCCTTGCTGTGCGGGTGCGCGTAGCCGGCGTCATGAAAGCCCCAGCGTGCGCCGGCCGTGTCGTCGCGCACGGTAAAGGTGATCCGCGCGCCGTGTCCGAAGGCGTCGTTCACCTCGTCCGTCTTCGCCGAGAACGCCGCGCCGCGCTTCACGCTTGTCGCGCCCACACCGGCGTCGGCGAGCCGAACGCGCCCTTCCGCGTCGCGAATCGTGAACGTCCCGCTCGCCACGTTGAACGACACGGTGACGCGTCCGTTGGAAAGCACCACGCACCCGGCTTTATTCTCTATGGCGGACTTGGCCGCCCATGTATGCACAGCCGTCAAGACCACGCACATCAGCGCAAGGAAATAACTTGTGGATCGCATCTTGATTTCTCTCTTCTACTTGAAACTTCTAGGGATTCCGTATTGGGACACGTCAAGTATACCAAAGAAGCCGCCCCCCGTCACCTCCAAAGACGTTTCACCGGGTTGACGCATCGGCGGGAAAGTGTATAATGTCAGCCATGGAAACGAAAGCGTATCTCGACCCGAAGGAATACCTTCACGATATCTGGCGTCTCGCGCGCCAAGTGTATGACAGCGACTGGCGCCCGGACGTGCTGCTCGCCCTTTGGCGTGGCGGCGCTGCTCCCGGCGTGGCGGTCCACGAATTCCTAAAGGTAAAGGGGCGTTCCCTCCGACACGCACCCGTCAAGTGCTCAAGTTACACCGGCATAGGCACGAGCGAAACCGAGGTGAAGTTCGACGAACACGCCGAACGCATGCTGGCGTCGCTCGCGCCAGGCACGAAGGTGCTAGTCGTGGACGACGTGTTCGACACCGGCCGCACCGCCGCGGCCGTCCATGATCGCATGGCCGCCGCCGGTTGCGACATGCGCCTTGCATGCGTCTATTGGAAACCGTCGAAGAACGTCACTTCCCTCGCCCCCAACTTCTTCGTGAAGAAACTGGAACAGTGGATCGTGTTCCCCCATGAGATTGAGGGCCTCACCCCAGAAGAGGTCGCGGTAAAGGATCCCGTGCTCGCAGAACTCATGAAATGAGTTATGGTCGCGACAAGCCATTTATCCTAAAATCCTCGGTTGAAAGTCTCACGCAGAGGCGCAGAGAGGCGGAGAGCGCAGAGAAAGTTCAGAAATCCGACGGAAAAGAAAACCATGAGAAGAAGATTATCGGAAAGTTATTTCACCCAATTGGTGAAAACAAATACATACTCAAGCAATGGGATAACCTCTGCGAACTCTGCCTCTCCGCGCCTCTGCGTGAGATATAACATGGAGTGGTAAATCGAAATGAGGAATTTAGGTTTATTTTGATATTTGTGTTAATGTGAACATTGAAGATTTGTGAACATTGAAAAGGCCTCCGCACCGTTACGGGCGGAGGTCTTCCAAAAAGGCAAAATGCCTGAAGTCGAGAATTACATCTCGACCGAACGACGACGCGAACGATTCCTGATGCGGGCGCGCGCAGACTTCTTGCGCGCCTTCACGCAGGGCTTCTCGAAATAGCGCTGGTCGCGAAGCGTCTTGATGATCCCCTCCTTGTCGAGGATCTTCTTCAGCCGCTTGAGCGCACGTTCAACGGACTCGTTCTTCTTCAGCTTGAGCTGGATTGCCATTTGCCTTTTTCACCTCCTTGGTCCTTCCGGCCCTTGGGGCGCCGAAAAGTGTGGAATAGTATATCAAAGCAGCCTGGGGCTTTCAACTCCAAACCTTACTGAATTTCATTTCGCGAAATTCGCAGAAGCGCTTTGCGAAAATTAGTAATTTTCTGGCTCAATCTGGAAGTAGGCCTTGGGGTGATCGCACACAGGACATTTCTCGGGGGCCTGTTCGCCCTCGACGATTGCCCCGCAGTTGCGGCACTGCCAGCGGTTCTTTCCGATGCGCACCCACACCTCGCCCTTCTCGATGTTCGCGGCGAGCTTGCGGTAACGCTCCTCGTGGTGCTTCTCGATCTCGGCGACCTGGGAGAAGAGGGACGCGAGCTTGTCGAACCCCTCGGCCTTCGCCTCCTCCGCGAAGCGCTTGTACATGTCGGTCCACTCCTCGTGCTCGCCTGCGGCGGCGGCAAGGAGGTTGGCCGGCGTGTCGCCGATGCCCTCAAGTGCCTTGAACCAGAGCTTCGCGTGCTCCTTCTCGTTCAGCGCCGTCTCCTGGAAGATGGCCGCGATCTGCTCGTAGCCGTCCTTCTTCGCACGGGAGGCGAAGTAGTCGTACTTGTTGCGCGCCTGAGACTCGCCGGCGAAAGCGGTCCAGAGGTTCTGCTCTGTCTTGGATCCTTTAAGTTCCATTGTTGTGTTCCTTTCTGCCCGAGACTTACGGGCTGTGGGGCGCAATTTAACAAAAAAGCCTCATGTTAGGCAACGGTAATTTCAAGCTCCCCGACGCGGCGGGGGAAATGTGCCGCCAGCTACTTCGTCCACGTACTGCGCGAATGCCTTCTTCGCGTCGGCGGCGAGATTCGCGAAGCGTTTGACAAACGACGGCACATGCCCCTCGTTGAGTCCGAGGAGGTCGTGCATCACGAGCCACTGCGCATCGCACACGGGACCCGCGCCGATGCCGATCGTGGGGATCTTCAGCGCGGCCGTGATTTCGGCTGCGAGTTCATCTGGCACGCACTCGAGCGTGACGGCGAACGCGCCGGCGGCCTCCACGGCCTTCGCGTCCTCGAGTACCTGCAGCGCGGCCTCGCGCGTCTTACCCTGCGTCTTGAAACCGCCGTAGGCGTTCACGCTCTGCGGCGTCATGCCCACGTGCGCGAGCACGGGGATGCCGGCGTCCGTCATGCGGCGGATGAGTCCGCACACGCGCGCGCCACCTTCGAGCTTCACGCCGTCCGCGCCGACCTTCAGACAGGCGACGGCGTTCGCCATCGCCGCGTCGTCGCCGCACTGGTAGCTGCCGAAGGGCATGTCCGCAATCACGAGCGCGTCCTTCGCCGCGCGCGCCACGGCGGCCGTGGCGGAGAGCGTCTCCTGCATCGACACTGGGAGCGTGGTCGAATAGCCAAGCGAAACCATGCCCATCGAATCGCCCACGAGGATGCATGGTACGCCCGCTTCGTCGGCCAAACGCGCGAAGCAGGCGTCGTATGCGGTGCAGCATCCGAGCTTACGGACACCCTTCGCCGCCTTGAAAGTTGAGACTGTCCACTTTTTCATAGCGGCAATAGTATAGCACAATCTACTTCTTTGTGCCGACCACGCGGCCCATGGCGTCGCGGTAGGTCGTCTTCCCGTAGCGGTCCGTCGTGGCGGTTCCAGTCACGCGCCCCATCGAATCGCGGAATGTCGTCTTGCCGTAGCTATCCGTGGTGGCCGTGCCCGTGGTGCGGCCCATGGAGTCGCGGAATGTCGTCTTGCCGTAGCTATCCGTGGTGGCACTTCCCTGGGTGCGGCCCATCGAATCGCGGAACGTCGTCTTGCCGTAGCGGTCCTTGGTGGCAGACCCCTGGGTGCGCCCCATGGAATCGCGGTAGGTCGTCTTCCCGTAACGGTCCGTGGTGGCCGAACCCTGGGTACGCCCCATGGAATCGCGGTATGTTGCTGCGAACGTGCCGGTCGTCATAATGGACAGGGCCAGCAGACAGATGATTCGAATGTAGCTCATGGCTTGTCTCCTTTTTACAGTTCAAGTGTGTTAGGATTTCCCAACTGACGCATCTGACACAAAAATCTCAACTTACGAAAAAAATCACAACGCCTCCTCCTGCGACTGGAGGAATTCTCGTGCGAGAGATATGCCCTCGATGGATTCAAGGCCGCCAACGGCCTCTGCGAGTTCAAGACGCGAGATGGAATATTCCTCCGTGCCTTTCCGGTGGGTGAAAGTAAGGTCGAAGTCGCCTGGGTAGTTGAAGAGCATGAGAATTGTCTCGGCGATGTCGCCCATCGGCGGCAAATCAATGTGCGTGGCGGAGAAGGAGTAGCGCAGCTCCGTGCCCACGCCCTTCTGCGACGTGAGACTCACCGCGCCGTCCGTGGATTCGCACAGCTGCTTGAGGATCGGGAGCCCGAGGCCTACCTTGCGCTTGTCGTGCTTGCCCGCCTCGGTGTAGAACGGGTTGAACGCGCGCGCCTGCGTGGCCTCGTCCATTCCCTTCCCGTCGTCCTTGATCGTTACGGCGATGGTCGTGCCGTCCTCTACGAGCGTGAGCGTGACGTGCTTTGCTCCTGCCTCGATGGAGTTCTGCGCCGTATCGGCGATGACATCCGCCAGTGTCGCGTGCATTATGCCAGTTCCTTTCAAAAAGTCGTAAGGCGTGGGGAGAGGCGCGTCGCACGTGCTGCAAAAGCCTCCTTGAGATCCGCCGTAGTGAACGCGAGGAGGTCGGCCTCGGTCCACACGCGCGCCACGTCGTCGAGATTGTGCGCGTCGGAGCTGCGCGTGACGGCGTAGCCCTCCGCCTTCGGGAGCCAAATGGTCTCATCAGCCGTGCGCGAAAGCTCCACGGCGTCGAACACGCCGTCCGGAGGAATGCCGCCAAGCTGGGAGTAGACCGAGAACGCGCTGCGGTCGATGTGTGCGGCGAGGTAAAGGCCGCCCAGCTCATGGCATTTCGCGGACACCTCGGGAATCGTCTTGCGGCAGCCCATCGCGAGGATTCGCCACTCCATCTCCACGATGTCGTCGTCCCATGTGACCACCGGCTGGTCGCCGAACGTCTCGGGGTCGTTCACGCGCTTGGGCATCGCAGCGTACACCCAGTCCGTCATCGCGAGGGCCTGCTCCGTGGTGTCGAAGAGAGCGAGCGTGTGGACTTCCTCCGCGGTGCAGACCTCAAGTCCAAAGAGACAGGCGAGTCCCGCACGACGCGCGCACTCGGCAATCGCCGGCGTGTTGCGCGCGCTCTGGTGGTCCGTGAGCGCGACACCTCCCATGCCGGACTCTACGGCGCGCTTCACGATCTCGGACGGCGACATCTCCAGGTTCGCGCACGGCGAGAGGCAACTGTGGATATGGAGGTCGAACTTCACGTCAATGTTCCGCCGGCGGAAGAGACGAGAGGGCGAGCGCCGCCGCATACTGCGAAAGCGGCGTGGTGATGATCGCCACGCCCTCGCGCGCGGCGGCCTCTGCCATGTCCGGCGGCACGGGCCTGTTATGGCACAGCACGATCACCGCGCAGCCCACGAGCGTGCAGACCGCGATGGCGTTGAGGTGGTTCTGGATGGTCACGAGCACGCAGTCTTCGCCCGCGTGGCCCATGACGTCCGAAAGCAGGTCGCCCACGTACACGCCGGTGGCGGACGCATCTTCCACGTTCACCGCAATGGTGCCCTTCACCGCAGAGCAGATTTCGGCAGCCGTCATTGCGCGCCTCCTTCCTGAGACGGCGGTCGCGGGGCGACCGCCCTACCGTTGGCCGCTTCCGGCGGGTTGAGGTTGAACGTACACGTGACCTTCGTAAACTTGCCCACCTCGCTCTCGATGTTGAAGGCGTCGGCCACGCGCTTGGAGTTGGAAAGGCCCATGCCCGCGCCGAAGCCGAGCGAGCGGATCCAGTCGTTCGCGGTGGACGTGCCGTCGCGGCAGGCCCAGTCGATGTCGGGGATGCCGGGGCCGCGGTCCTTCGCAGTGATCGTGATCGTGTCGTCCGAGATGAGCAGCACGAGCACGCCGCCGTGCGAGTGGATGCAGATGTTGATCTCCAGCTCGTAGGCGGCCACGGCCACGCGGCGGGCGACGGAACGCGCCACCTTGCGCTCGCGCAGGATGCCCTTGATGTCGTTCGCGGCGTGTCCGGCGCGGGAGAGGTCGTTGCGCACCACGGCCCACTCGCGGCGGAAATAGTGCGCGCCCGTGGCGTGCGCGGGGGCGTTGTTTGAGGTCTTGCGCTCGAGCTTGCGGATCTCCACGGAGAGCTCGTAGAGGAGCGCGCGCATCACGTCGCGCTGCGAGAGGATGCCCACGAGCTTGCGGTTGGAGTCGAGCACGGGGAACCGACCGTAGGTGTAGTTGTTGAAGTAGCGGAGCGCGAAGGAGATCGGCATGCCAGCTTCCAGCACCACGAGGTTGCACGCCATGTGCTTCTCGCAGGTGTCCTCGATCCAGCCGTTGTCAAGCGCGTTGATGATGTCGTTCACCGACACGATCCCGTAGAGGCGCCCCTCCTCGCACACGGGCAGGCCCGAGATGCGGTTCTCGCGCATGAGGCGCTGCGCCTCGCGCAGAGACGCGCTGCGCGCCACGGAGATGATCTGGCGCTTCATCACGTCGCGCACCTTGAAGCGCTGCAGAAGCTCCATGATGATCACGCTCGAGTCGCCGCCGAGCACCTTGGGATCGAGCGGCGGGGTCTTGGCGAGGATCTCGTCGTCGTTCGTCTGCTGACCCTGCAGGATGGTAGGGGAATAGCCGTTGCCCATGTCCATGCCCTCCGGCCCGTCATTCAGGCGCGCTCCTCGGCGAGGAAGGCGTCGTGCAGGCGCACGCAGGCGTCGTATTTCGAGAGCGGGCTCGACACGAGCGGCACGCCGAGGTCGGCCGCCACCTTGAGCATCGTCTCGGAGAGCGGCTTCGCGTTGTGCACCACAACGCCCATCGCGCCCACGATGTGGGCCGTGCGGATGGCCTGGTCGCTCGCGAGGGAGGTGAGCAGCAGGATGTCGTCCGCGTCATTCAGCAGCACGTCGCTCATGAGGTCGTTCGCCACCACGGCACCCACGGCGCGCGGGCTCGTGCCGTCACCGGCCATCAGCTTGCCGTCGAGAATCTTCACCACGTCGGCTATCGTCATCGTCTGGTTCCTTTCAGTTCGGGGTACACGCACATTATCTCATAAATTCAGCATGTTAGGCAACCCTAATCTCACGGCATCTTACTTGCGGCGGCGATGGCTATTTTATCGATGTTGGCGGGAGCCAGGCCGCGGTAGTTGATCGTAGCCGCACCCTCGCCCGCGATCCATTGGCAGAGGCGGTTCATGGCCGTGGCCTCATGTCGTGCCATTGGCTTGTGCCCCGGCGTGTAGGGCCAGGCGGCCGGCGCGAGCATGAGGAGCCGTCCCGCCGCACAGGCATCGAAATAGCGGCCAGTCGGCTTCTCCAGCTTCGAGAAGCCCTTGTTCTGCATGGTCACGAGCGGCAGGCCCGCTGCGAGCGCCTCGCGGGCGATTTCGCGCTCGCCATCCGAAATGCAGGGCGAGATCAAAACCACGCCGTGCCGCGCGGCGGCGAGCAGCCGGCTGTGCAGCCTTTCGTATTCAGGCGAGGCGAAATCGGCAATTGGATTCCAAGCCGAATCGCGCGCGATCTTCATTCCGCCGCCCGGCTTTGGAATCCGCTTGTAGCCGAAGTAGCGCCGTGAGCATTGCACCTGCACCATCGGCCGCTCCAGCAACGCCCGGTTGCCGATGGCGGAAAAGTGGAGGGTGGGGAGTCCTGTGATCGGGAGTCCTGTGATCGGGAGTCCTGTGATCGGCGATATTATCGCCGATAACTGAACTCTCGCCGATAACTGAACTCCCCTCACCACCGTGAATAGCCCCGGCAGGGCGCGTTTTATCGCTAGGCGCAGGGGATTGGCCTTGAGGTAGGCGATCATCTTTGCCAGTTGCCCTTCGTGGAAAAGGATCGAATCCTGAAATCCCTCGGCGAAAAGCCCCGCACCCTCCGCGAGCAGATCCGGGCAGAGCCGCCTCGCCGCACGGTTGCAGCCAATCTTGAATCCCTTGATCACCTGCCCGAGGTGGCAGCCCAGCGGTTCCTTCACCCAGAGAATGCCGTGGAAATGATCGGGCATCACCTGCTTGCAGATGATCTGCACCTGCGGGTAGAATTGAGGTATCGCCTCCCAGCACTCCTCCACCGCCCTTCCCAGCTCGGTCAATTCGCACCGCGCAGATTTGGGGACCTCCCCCAGCACCTTGCTTCGCCGGTTGGCCAGTACCAAGGTGATCATGTAGATGCACGGCAGGGAATAATCCCAGCCTTCGCACCGGCGAAGCATGCCGTGAATGGTCTCTTTTAGGTAGCCCTTTCCCTTCTGCTCTTCAAGCTCCGTCATTTTGCCAAACCTCCTAACGCACCATTCCATTCACGCACGAAGCTCCGATGACATGCCATCGTTGTAGGCGTAGCCCACGCGCGGGACCGTTACGATCCGCGCGCCGTCACCGCCTAGCTTTTCCCGGATATGCCCGATGTGCTGGTCGAGCGTGCGCGTGTTGCCGTAGTAGTCGATGCCCCACAGGCGGCTGAGCAGCATGTCGCGCGCGAGCACCTCGTTTGGATGCTCCGCAAATATCTCAAGGAGGGTCAGTTCCCGCGGAGAGAGGCGTATGAACCGGTTCCGCTTGCTGATGTAGGCGAATTTACGCCGGCTCACCTTCCCCTCGCCGAATTGGAATACATCATCTTGCATCTCCTCGCGCTTCGCGTTTTCGCTGAGCGTCGACTCGATCCGCGATAGCCTGCGGCCCAGATCCTCCAGCACGTGCAGGAGCGATGCGGGCACCTGCGTGCAATCCCTCATTTCCGCCGTAGCCTTATACATGCCCCACCTCCTGCTTTTCCACGTTCTGATGCAGCATCTCGACGAGCGCATCCGACTCCTCCCGCGCGTGCCATGCCGCACGTCTCAGGTACCAGGCCCCAGCTGCAGCCACTGCCGTGAGCACGCACAGCAGGCCTGATACCAATGCCAGCCGCACGACGGGCCGTCGTCGCCCTTCCCCGCCCAAATCAAGCACAAAGCCGCACACGTCCCGCGGCCCCATGCGGGACCAGGCGACCGTCGCGCCAACCTGCGTGAAGAACCCGCGTTTCGGGTACTTCACGCGCCTTCCTTCGGTAGTCCATTTGAAACTGCCATCCATGTCGCGTACAATCATCTGCTCATCTCCTTTTTTCCAAATGACGCCTTTCCCCTTGCGCCATACGAATGCCGACGCAAGGCCGACGTCCCGTTCAAGGTCGCGCGCGAGCGCGTCGACCCTCTCCGGGAGACCGCGCCCCGCGTCGGCACCGTATTGTTTCCACAACGTGTCCGCGAGGGCGTTCGCACGTGCGCGGACGCCCTCGCGCAAATCGGCCTGTTCGCGCGCGCATTCCCGGCGGAGGAGGGAAAATCCCCCCAGCGCCCCAACGAGCGCCGGAAGGACCACCGCCAGAAAGCCGATCCACAGGTCGCACTTCATCGCTCACTCCGCCGAGTCGAGCATGCCAGTGACAGGAAGCGCAGACATCTGCATCTTGCGCGTGCGGCGACGACGCGGCTGCTTCTGCGTATCGTCTGAAGGCGCGGCGGCCTTGTCCTTTTTCGCGCGGCGCGTGCGACGCGGCTTGGCCTGCTTCTTCTCCGGCGTAGGCGTAGGCGCTTCGACGGTGGCGGCCGCGGCCGGTGCCGCAGGCGCATCCGCTTTCGGCTCGCAGGCGGGCTCGGCCGCGCAGGCCGCGAAGGTCAGGCTGGCGACGACGGCCAGCGCGATGGTTTTCAGGTTTGCTTTCATGGTTCTGTTCCTTTCTTTTTTCCGGTCGGAAACACCTTGTCTCCGTCCGGCGAACAGTAAACCAAAAAACCGCGTGATAATCATCACATGGACATCACACAATCATCACATGATCATCACGTGCATGTGATGATTATCACATGCATGTGATAATTGCCTCGCCTCCCACATGCGGTTGACCGCAATGAGGCCCCCTATTCAACGACAACCTTGTAGAACATCTGGCTGTCGGACGGCGCGACCGGAACTTCGACCGTCACCGTGCCGTCGCCGTTGGGCGTCGCGGCCACCCCGGCAGAATCCATCGCGTAAGTCGTGACGCGCGACGGATCGCCGGACTGGAGGCTTTCCAAGTCGGCTGCGCAAACCACCTTCAGCAGGTCCATGAACTGCACGGCCGCCCCAGCTGGCATGGCGGAGACAACGAGGGTCACACTATCATCCGCAACTGCAATCGACTCGATCATGAGGCTATCCACCCCTGAATAGACGACCTTCTGTGCGGTGTTGGCGGCGGAAGAGTCGGTGGCTACAACCCGGTAGAGCTGTCCGTTGGCGATGAAATACGTCGTTTCGTCACTGTACGTGGCCTTAAGATAGATGTAGACCTTGCCTTCGGCGTTGGCGACGATGTTGGAGGCGTTGTAGTAGTCCGGAAGTCCCGTGAAGACCACGGGCGCGTTCGGCTCAAGCTCTGGCACCTCGATGCAGGCGGCAGTGTCGCCCTGCGGCGTCTTCGCGTTGATCGCGAGCGCATCATGGGAATAGTACGGATCCTTTCCAATGTAGATGTTGCCGCCGAAAACGACCGAGTCATCGATGCCATCCACGGTCCCCACCGCGCCGCTGAGCGCCACGAAGTTGCCGCCGGTGATCGTGATGCCGTGCCCCCACTCGTAATACATCCCGTCGCTGATGCCAATCGCGGGGCAACCCCACCAGTCGCTGACAGCCCCGCCCTTCGCGTTGAGCCATCCGTCGCCGCCGATTTCGAGATTCGAGGCGCCGGGCACCTCGAGCGCGGCGCAGTACCTGCCGGCTTCGAGCGTGTTCGTGCCAGTGAACCACACGCGCGCCGCCAAGTTGGACGCGATCGCGAACGGCGTGCAACGGCTCTCCGTCGCCTTGAGGCAGAGGTTGGAGAGCGTGACCATGGTCTCCGTCTCCACGCGCACGCGCACCTTGCCATAGACGTTGGTGCCGGAGATGACGAACGGCCCGTCGCCAGAGAGCGTCAGCTTCGACGTGTCGGGCGACCACGTCCAGCCTTCGCCGCTGCCGCGCGCGACCTCCACGCCATCGACGGACACGCCCGTCTGATACACGCGCTCATACGGGACCGCCGTCGTGACATCATCCCCCGTGACGTAGGCGTACCAGAGCCTGCCACCAACCAGCACGAGATTCTCGCCTCCCGGAAGCCAGAGGTAAATCTTGCCGTCGGCGTCGGCGAAGATGCTTTCCGCGCCGTATGCCCAGGCGGAGCCGTTCAGCTTCACTTCACCAATGTCCACGGCCGCGTTCGGCGTGAATCCGGGGAATGCCACGCACCAGACGCGCTCCGTGGCGTTGGATGCGACGGGGTCCACGATGCCTTTCTTCGTCGCATGCACGGAACCGCCAGTGACGAGAACCACCCCCTTCGCAGCGGCGTTACGGCCCGCGCCGATATCGGTGGGGGCATAGTCGCTGATCTTGTTCGCCGCCGCCACGACGGTGCCGCCGGTGATGCGAACGATGCCCCCGCCCTCAGATCCGCCACCAATCGCGGCGGCGTATGATTGCGATGTCGCCGTCACGAGGCCACCCGAAATGGTAATCTCCCCGCCTGCGCCGTATTGGCCGCCGCCAATACCCGCGCCGAACTGGTCGCCGCTGGCCGAGACGACGCCGCCGGAAATTGCAATCGTCCCGGAGTTGCCGAAATAGCCACCTCCGATGCCGGCCGACACATGGCCTGCCGTAGCCGTCACCGTACCGCCGGAAATGGCGATCGTGCCGCCGGACGTGCGCGCGGTCCGTTCGCCCGCACCACCTCCGATGCCGGCGCCATTGGAACCGCCGGTGGCCCTCACGGTTCCGTTGGTAATGGTGGTGGTTCCCCCGTTGCCGTCCTGGCCACCGCCGATGCCCGCAGAGAAATCACCTCCAGTGGCTTTGACGGTGCCCCCGGCAATCGTGATGTCGCCCGCGTGTTTTCCGTCGGCACGGGCGCCGCCGATGCCGGAGCCGAATCTTCCGCCGACCGCATCAACCGAGCCTTCGCCGCCGATGGCCACGGCCGCGCCGACGGGAACCTGCAGCCCGGCGCAGTTTTCACCGCTCTTGAGGGTGTTGGTGCCTGCCAGCGTCAAATCGACCGACTTGCCGGCCAAGATGGCGAAGGCCGCGCGGCTTTCGACGCTCGCGGCGTCGAGCGTCAGGTTCGTGACCGTCACGGCGCAGTCGGCCTCGGCCAAAATGCCCTTGCCGTTCGCGGAGCCGGCGATTTCAAACGGCCCGGCGTCCACGAGGTGTACGACTCCGTCGGTGAAGCTCCAGCCATGGCCGAAGCCGTAGCCGATGTCCTTGCCGTCCACAGTGACGCCCTCGAGGACAGGGTCGATGGTGATTGGCGTGGCTTCCACGTCCGCGCCGTTCACGTTGGCGGCGAGATACAGGTCGTCACGGCCATCCTGCGAAACGAGGAAGCGGTAGTCGCCGTCGGGCAGCCAGAGGTAGATTTCGCCTCGGTTGTTGGCGAAGAGGTCGGCGGTGCCGTAGTCCACGAATGACAAACCCGATGTACGGCGCACCGCCAGACCTTCCACCCGGGCGTTGCGTAGCAGTCCGGAAACCGTCACGCACCAGACGCGCTCCGTGGCGTTGGATGCGGCAGGCGCCACTTGATCTGAGACGGAGTAGACGGATCCGCCGGAAATCGTGACCGAACCCGCACTGGACCGGGTTCCAGAACCGATGCGCACCGGACTGCCCGTCGGCAGAATGGTGCCTCCGCAAATCGTGACGGCGCTGCAGGAACCAAAACCGCTGGAGCCGATTCCCGCCGGACCCGCATAATCAGAATAAGGACACGACACGCGGATGACGCCACCGGAAATCACGATGGTGTCGCCTGTTGCCGTCTGCTCGGTCCACTGGTCGCCAGAGCCGATCGCCGCGCTGTAAGTCCCGCCTGTCGCCGTGACGGAACCACCGGAAATCACGATGGTGCAGTTCGTTCCTCCATTCCCTCCGCCGATACCCGCAGCATACATGCCGCCGGTTGCCGACACCGTGCCGCCGACAATGGACACCGTGCCGACCGCTTCTCTTCTGCCTCCGCCAATGCCTGCGCCTTCCTGCCCGCCTGTCGCAGTCAGGGAGCCGTCGCCGCCGATGGTCACGCTCGTACCGTTCGTCACGCTCAGTCCTGCGGCTTGTCTGCCGCCCTTCAGAACGTTGTTGCCGACAAGCGTCAATGTCACGGACGCGCTGTCAACGACTGAGAAGCCAGGACGATTGTTGACGGACGAGTTGTCGAGCGAAAGCGAATCGAACGTCACGTCGCACGTCTTCTCCACCCTACAGAGCACGCCGTTGGCGCTGCCGCTAATGGTAAAGGGCCCTGCGCTTTCGAGAACGAGGGTTTCCTGCTTGCGGGAGTAAGACCAGCCTTCGCCGGAGAGTTCGCCGATGTTGACGCCGTTCACCGTGACGCCGACCGACGAAAGGACTGCATTCGTTGGCGCGCCCGCGACCGAGGCCTTCCACGTGTTGCCGTCTGCCGTGAATGTGTAGCGGCCGTCCGGCAGCCAGACGCGGAGAGAACCGTTTTCGTCCGTGTAGAGGTCGTTGGCGCCGTACGCATACGCTTCGCCGCCGCGCTTGACTTCGAAGTCTTCGATCTTGGCATTCGGCATCCTGAGATCGAAATCAACGGAATTGACGGCGAGCCCGGCGTCGTTGATGGCGGCGGGCGTGAATTCATCGGCCGACCTGTACACTGCACCGCCGGTGATGACCGCGCCGCCGTCCGCTGGGGCGCCGATGCCCGCCTCGCCGCCGGACGAACGCAGGATCGTGCCGCCGGCAATCAAGACCGAATTGCCGGAGGAGCCGAATCCGCCGCCGATGCCGGCCGCCTGCTCTCCGCCCTGGGCCGACACCATGCCGCCGGAAATCTTGACGATGCCGCCCGGCTCTTCCTTGCCGCTGCCGATGCCTGCGCCGAATTTTCCGCCTTGCGCGCTGAGAGAGCCGTCGCCGCCCGTAATCTCCAACGCGCCGCCGTTGCGGACGCCGAGGCCGGGGGCGTTTTCGCCGCATGAAACGAGACTGTTCGTCCCCGAAAGGCTCATCGAGATGGAATTCGTCCCACAGTCGAAGGGCGGGAGTCCTGTCACCGTGTTCGTCAGCGAGAGGCCGTCGAGCACAACGGCGCAGTCGGCGTCGGCGCGGATGGCCACCTTGTCTCCCGCTCCGCTGATCGTGAACGGCCCCGCTCCGTTCAGCGAGACGATTTTCGTCCTGCGGTCGAGCGTCCAGCCTTCGCCGGATAGATAGCCGACATTCGTACCGTTTACCGTAACGCCAAGGGAAGCGACGTACGCCGCCGCCGCCGCTCCATCCACGTGCACCGTCCAGGTGTCCCCGTCCACCACAAACTCGTGGTCGCCGTTAGGCAGCCAGATGCGCAGCTTGCCGTCCGCGTCCGTGTAGAGGTCGTTGCTTCCGTAGACGATGGACGACGTGCCGAAGGAGAGCGTCTCGACCTTGAAGTTCGCCTGTCCGATGGGGACGTCCACCGGGTACACGGCGGCGGATGTGCCGTCGGTCGGAGCGGGAAGGACATCGGCCGCGCCGGAATACACCGCGCCGCCGGTGATCGCCACCGATGAAGCCGATGAAGCATTTCGATCCCTTGCCCTTCCGATGGCCTTTGCCGTAGACTCCTGCGTGGAGGCGAAAACCGTGCCGCCCGAAATGGAGATTGCACCGCAGTCCGCATAGTCGCCAGGACCTATTCCGGCGGCTTTCTCGCTCCTGGCCGTCACAATTCCGCCGGTGATTTCAACGGCAATCCCCGAATTGAAATGTTCTGCGTTGCCGTCGCCCGCACCGATGCCAGAAGCCCACTCGCCGCCATCCGCCGTCACCATGCCGCCAGAAATCGCAATCATTCCGCCAGTGCAGCTGTAGCCGCCGCCAATGCCGGCCGCACGACTTCCGCCCATCGCCGCAACGGTGCCGCCGGCAATCGAAATCGTGCCGACTGTGCCAGAGGAGCAGCCGCCGATGCCCGCGCCGTTATCCCCGCCCGTCGCGGACAGGGCGCCGTCGCCGGAAATCGTGACCGACGCCGAACCTTCAACGGCGAGGCCCGCGGAATGCCAGCCGCCGATGAGCGTGTTCTCGCCGGAGAGCGTCAGCGGCGCGTCGGCACCGGAAACGACCACACAGGGAGAAATCCCGTTCGCCGAACAGTCAATCAGAACGCCGTCGATCGTGACGTTCGCGTTCGTCGCGACGCGCACCTGCACGTTCGTCGCTCTGCCGGCGACCACGTAGTCCATTGCGCTCGCAAGCGTCACGGCAGGCGCTTCGTATTCCCAGCCTTCGTCGGCGAGGTAACCGACGTCGCGGCCATTGACGGTGAGCCCTGTCAGTTTCAGGACGACTGCCGTCGCCGCGCCGTTCTTCACGTTCGCGGCGTACTGCACCGGATCGCCGCCATCTTGCGGCACGGAGAAAACATACACGCCGCTCGGCAGCCAGATGCGAAGCTTGCCCGTATCGTCGGTGTAGACGTCGTTCATGCCATACGAGAAAGCTCCCTGATTGCGGACGATCTCAAGCGACTGCACTTTGGCGTTCGACTGCCCGAGGGGGATGTCCACCGGAAAGACCGCCGCAGACGCGCCGTCAATCGGCGCGGGCGACACTTCATCCAATTCGGTATACACCGCGCCTCCGGTGATCGTCACGGACGACGAAGAGGAGTTGTTTACGCTCACGATGGCCTTCGCCCCTGTGCCTCCCGTGGACGCGGCGAAGATCGTGCCGCCCGAGATTCGCACCGCGCCGGCACCGATGCCCGCGCCGGTGTCGTCGCCCGTCGCCGTGACCACGCCGCCGTAGATCGTCACGGTGCCGCCAGTGCCACCGCTGCCGATACCAATGCCCGCTCCGCCATTGCGACCCTTCGCCGTCAGCTTTACGCCAGAGGAAATCGAGATCGCGCCGCATGTGCCGCCCGCGCCGCTGCCGATGCCCGCGCCGCCCTGTCCACCGATCACATCGAGCGTACCACCGTCCGCGCCGGAAAGCGACAGCGCGTGGGACTCCGGTACCTCGATGCCGGCCGCGTCCCTGCCCGAGACAAGGCTGTTCGTACCCGCGAACTTCATGGTCGCGGAGGTCCCGGACCCGATCGCCACGGCGGGAACGCCGTCCCTGGACTCCGTGGAAAGCACGAGGTTTGAAAGCGTCACAATCTCCCATGAATCGATGAGGCACGACACCTCGCCCTGCGTGTTCGTGCCGCTGAGCACGCACTCGCCGGATATGGTGAGCCGCATCGTGCCGGGCTCATACGCCCAGCCCTCGCCGGAAAACCATCCGACGTCCACGCCGTTTGCGAAGACATGCGTGATCATGTGGGCGGCAGTCGGGCCGCCCTCCACCGTAACCGCCCATTCGTGGCCATTGACCTGGAAGGAATGTTCGCCATCGGGCAGGTAGACGAACGCGTCGCCATTGTTGTTCGCCACTGCGGAAGTCGCTCCGTATGCCTCAAGGCCGGTGATGGAAACGAACGCGCCGGCCCCGAGATGTGGCAGCGTCACGCTGTAGCGCGTCTCGCCGTCAATTACAACCCCATCCGGAGGCGTGTCGCTTCCGCCCGCCCCGTCAACGAGAACGTCCTTTTTGTATTCAGAATGCTGGTATGTATATTCCGTCTCGTAGAACTTGCCGTTCACCGAAATGATGCGCGAACGGTTTGTCGGCGTAAGCCACAGGCAGATGCGTCCACTGCCGTCGGTGTAGATGTTGTCAAGCGAATAGGCTGCGGGGAAGTCGCCGGTCAGGCTCGAAACGGTCACCCTCTGGTTCGGCTCAAAACCGGAGAACGAGACGGCGTAGAGCTCGTTGGACGCAGAATCCGTCGGACGCGGCGACACGCTGACGCTGCCGTTGCCAGGCACGACACTACCACCGTCGATGTGGAGTGTGTAGTCGTTGTTGCCCACTTCAAGCGTATTGCCGCGGCTTTTAATGAAATCGGACAAGCTACCACTTCCGCCGGTCGCCGACACCGAGCCCCCCGTGATGCGCACGGCATCTGGGGCGAGGGTAACCGCTGATCCCTGCCCTCCGCCGATGCCCGCCGCGCCACTGCCGCCTTTCGCGGTGACCCTGCCGCCGGTGATGACGATGTTGTCCTTCTTGTCTAGCGTGGCGCTGATGCCGCCGCCGATGCCGGCCGCCTTCTCGCCGCCCTGCGCGACGATGGTACCGCTCTCGATCACGATCTTGCCGGGTGTGGGGAAACCGCCCGCCGAGCCGATGCCCGCCGCATACTTGCCGCCGGTCGCAAAGAGAATTCCGGAATTTCCGGATGACCCGGATGATCCGGTTATCCTCAGTGTCGCGTTGCTCGCCACCGCGATTCCCGCCGACTGCTGCCCGGCGGCAGAGACGGTGTTCGTGCCGTCGAGCGCGAGCGCCACTTCGCGCGCGAACGTCACCGCCGAGTCGCTCTTCGCCCGGGTCTCCAGGGTGAGGTCCTTGAAGGTGACGGACGCCGCGCCGGAATCGGACGGCACGACGATGCGGTATTCGCCGTTCGTGGAGACGCCCTGCACGACGGCGTCGGCGGAAATCGTCACGACGCCGGTATCCTTCGAGAACGACCAGCCGCTGCCGGAGTTGTCATCGTTGCTGACGACGACTTCGTCGTTGACGACCAGGTATCCGCGGACCGTGACCTTGCCCTCGTCGTCGATGTCGAACGAGAAATAGTACGTGTTGCCGCTCGCCATGACGACCTTCGCGACGAACGCCGTGCCGTCCGTCGCCGGGAGCCACACGCGCAGGTTGCCGCTCGCGTCCGTGTAGAGGTCTTTCACGCCGTAGGAGTAGCTTGCGAGCGCGCCGGAAAGCGTAAGCGACGTCACCTTGTTCGTCGCCTCGCCGATCTCGAAATCTACGGGGAAGACGGCCTTGGAGGCGCTGTTAGTCGGCGCGGGGGAGACCTGGGCAAGCGCGGGATAGACCGCGCCGCCGGTGATGGTGACGGACGAGGCCTTGCCGTAGCCATCGCGCCCATTGCCGATTTGCTTTGCTCCGGTGTCGGCCGTGACGTTGACGGTTCCTCCGGAAATCGTGATTGCGCCGCAACTGGCATAGTCCCCGGAGCCTATGCCGGCGGCGTTAATTCCGCCGTCAGCCTCGATGCGTCCTCCCGAAATGGAAATCGTGACATTCTGGCTGTCGCCAATGTCGCCGTCTCCGGCACCGATGCCAGCGCCGTAGTTCCCGCCAACGGCGATGATGTTTCCGCCGGTGACAGAGATGGACACGTCCTTGGACTTATGGCCGCCGCCGATGCCCGCGCCAGATTTTCCGCCCCTCGCCGTAATCGTTCCGCCAGAAACGGAAATCGTCAGATTTGTCGTGGCCACCGAGCCGCCGATGCCCGCGCCGCTATTTCTGCCGGTATCGCACGTGGCCATGATCTCGCCGCCGGAAATCTCGACATTGAACGACGAGCCGTATTGTCCGCAGCCGATGGCGGCGGCATAGTAGCCGCTCGTGGCCGTCACGCTGCCGTCGGTAATCTTGACC
>CAMKJU010000041.1 GCA_946413265.1 uncultured Lentisphaerota bacterium | reverse complement strand
CATCTTGGCGGCGGAAGGCAACCTGACTGGGAACGCCGCCATCTTGGCGGCGGTAGGCAACCTGACTGGGAGCGCCGCCTTCCAGGCGGCGGAATCGGCGCAGGTCGTAGAGTTCCCTGACGCCATATCTGATGCGCAAAGCCATTTCGCATCGCGTTTCGATACAGTCGCAGTCACTCGGCACAACCTCCCGCACTGGGGGGTGGACGGTGCCGTTGTATTTGTCACCTTTCGTCTCGCTGATTCGCTCCCCGCATCCTTGCTTGCCGAGTGGCAGGAGGAGAAGGATGCATGGCTTGCGCGACATCCTGAGCCATGGACGTTGGAAGAGGAACGCGAATATTCGACGATTTTTTCCAATCGGATGGAACAGTGGCTCGACAAAGGACACGGGGCATGCATTCTAGCAAGGCAAGATTGCAGGGAAGTGGTGTCCGACGCCATCGAACACTTCAATGGCATGCGATATAGGCTACATTCGTATGTCGTGATGCCGAACCATGTTCATGTGTTGCTTGATTTGCCGAAGCGCGAAGACTTGTCGCGCGTGTTGCACAGTTGGAAGAGCTTTACGGCGAAAGCGCTGAACAAACTGAACGGAGCCGTAGGGACGGTGTGGATGCGCGACTACTATGACAGAATCATACGCAATGGCGAGCATTATGGACGGTGTTTGGCGTACATACGCAAGAATGCAATGAGCGCCGCCAAGATGGCGGCTTTCCCAGTTAGTACCGCCGCCAAGATGGCGGCTTTCCCAGTTAGGAGTAAAAGGGCATGAGACGATATAAGATGATAACCGTTGCGATGGCAATTCTGGTTCTAGCACCTGCACAGGCCGAGGAGACGAGCATTCTCCTTTTCGGGCATAGTTTCGGCGTGGACTCGACGGAGCACCTGCCCGCGCTTCTCGACGCAGCCGGGGTGAAGACCGTTCGCCTGGGCCGTTTCGTGAAGGCCAACTGCTCGCTCGAAGAACACTACAACTTCTTCACCGCCGACGCGCTGAACTCGAACTACACCTACTACGAGTGCGCCCCCGGATCGACCACGTGGCAGGCGCGCAGCCTCACTGTGAAGCAGGTGGTTTCCGAACGTGCGTGGGACTACGTGATCTTCCAGAACAGCCTCGAAAACGAGGGACGCTACGAGACGGCGCAGCCATATCTGAACAACCTCGTTGCCTACGTGCGCTCGCGGTCGCGCGAGCTGTTCGGACGCGAACCGGTCATCTGCTGGAACCTCTTCTGGCCGATCTCGAAGCTCGCGGAGGATGGATCAAACTCCACGCTCACGTACCGCCTGAGCTTCTACGGGAACAGCTCGCAGAAGGCGTGGGAGGCGTATGTGAGGGCCACGCGTCAGCTGATGGCGGATACGGGCATCACGAACATCGTGCCGACCGGCGCGGCGCTCATGAACCTCCGTGCGTCTCCGCTCAATACGGCCGCGATGAACGAGTTCACCCGCGACAAGTACCACCTCTCCGAGGGCGCAGGACGTTACACGGTGGCATGTGCGCTCTTCGAGTATTTCATTGCTCCGAAGTACGGCGTGAGCGTGCTGGGCAATTCGCTTCGTCTGCCGAGCCTCGCACAGCCTGTGACGGACGACAACGCCGGAACGCTCCAGCAGTGCGCCGTGGACGCCGTGAGGAACCCGTTTGCACACGCGCGTTCCTGGATGTCCGCTGAGTGGCTTAGGGAGGATGAGTCCGCGCAGAGCCTGACGGGGCAATGGGCGTTTCCGGTCGAGTATGCAGGGGGCTCCGCCGCGATTGAGGGCGTGAACGCCTACGAGCCTGACGTGGCGTCTGACGGACGCTATGTACGTCTCGCGGCAACGATGCGCTTTGACGAGGAGTGGACGGACTTGGACTACCTGGGCGACGCCAAGGCGGCTATTCGGCTTGGAAGCGGCGGACAGCTTCAGCTCTACACGCGCGTCGCCGGCGAGAAGACGTGGGTCGACGTGACGGGCGCCACATGCGAGACGAACCGCATTTATACATTTTCGTTCACGCTTGACTGCTCGAACCGCACCTACACCGCCGCCGTGACGGTGGACGGCGTCCGCCATCCGCTCTGCGGCAGCGCGGGCTCCGTCTTCGCCTTTGCCAACGGCACGGATGCGTCCGTGGGGGAGGTGTCCTTTGTCGGTCTTGGCGCGGTAAACGCCCTGCGTGGATCGTACGGCGACAGAAAAGGCGGATTGTCATTCCTTCTGCGTTGACGAATGAACGCGCTGGCAGCGCGTTGTACCAGTGGGGCGGACGGCTCGTCGAGAATGGCTCGCTCCACCATTCCGCCGCCAAGATGGCGGCGTTCCCAGTTAGTGCCGATGCAGTATCCACCCCGTTCCGCGCCGTAATATTACGGTGCGGAACGGTCAATTTTGGCAAAAGGGATGATTATTGCCGAAAACTGTTCACAATGCGGCAGCATGATCTACACGTTCTACATGTTCTGCACGGATAAAAACAAAAGCGAAATCTAAAACAACCCCACCTCGTTCCGCAGCGTAATATCGTAGCCCGTGCCGTGATATTACGGAGCGGAACGACCAATTTCGAGTGGTAAACCACGACAAACTTTTTTAGCTTCAAGTGGTCTACGTTGTTGACTTACATACCCATAGGTATGTTATAATATGCGCATGACTTCATTAGGCAGATTAGGTTTATGCGCCGCTGCGGCGCTTGTGTGCGCGTGCGGGTGCAGCACGATAAAGCGCGCTCGTACGGCGCAGGCCGACGTGGCTCAGGCGGCGGACGATGCGAAAGCAAACTCGAAAGAGGTTGCGCACGTGGATTTGCGGGGATTGCGACTCGTCGACTACGTGGCGTGGGCGATGAACCACCGTCCGAGCATCGAGGCTGCGCACCTCGCCGTGACCAATGCCGCGCTTGAGCTCTCGCGCGTGACGAGCGACCGCGAACTCCAGTTGAACCTCTCAAGCGGCTTCTCGCAGTCCACCGCGAACCGCTCGACCCACTTCTCCTGGCACCAGGACAGGGGCAAGTTCACCTCGGACGTCTCCCTCGACCTCCTCATCTACGACTTCGGGCGCATAGACGCGCGGGAGCGCCAGGCGCGCGAGAACCTCGTCGCGGCGCAGCGCAACCTCGCGGATGCGGAGTTCGCTGTGTTCAACGACGTGGCGAAGTCGTACTTCACGCTCCTCCGGAACGACGCGCTGCTGGAGGTCGCCCGCACGAACGAGTTCCAGTACGCGGAGCACCTCCGCCAGGCGGAGTCGCTGTTCTCTGAAGGGGAGGTGAAGAAGCTTGACGTGTTGAAGGCGCGCGTGGACCTCTCGGACGCGCGGCTCGCCACGATCAACGCCTCGAACGAGGTGGTGACGGCCGGCGCGGCGTTCATCCGCGCGCTCGGTCTTTCCGCTGAACGCGCGACGCGCGAGGACGTTATGTCCGTAGCGGCCGATGCCCTTGCTACGTCGAAATCCGACCTGAAGCCCACGACTTACAATTCGGCCGAGGCGCTCGACCTCGCGCGCACGAACGCGCCGTCCCTCATGGTGCTGCGCGCGAAACTGCGCGCGGTGTCCGCCGAGGTGGACTACGCGATCGCGGACCTCTTCCCGTCGCTTTCGTTCTCAAGCGCTTTCTCGTTCGCCGACCCCACCTGGAACTGGTCGTGGGGCTTCCGGGCGGTGCAGAACATTCTGGACGGTTTCCGCAAGCGGACGCTCGTTGACGAGGCCGTGGTGGCGATGGAACTTGCGCGCGTGGCGCTGGAAGAGGCGGAGCAGGACCTCTCGCGCGACCTTGCCGTGGCGGCGGCGACACGCGACAACGCGCGCGAGTCGCTCGCGACTGCGCGCATCGAGGTGCAGCAGGCAAAGGAGAACCTCGACACCGTGGTGGAGCAGTACCGCCTCGGCGACGCCTCGCGCATCGATTTCACGGATGCAGCGAGCGGATACGCGAGTGCGCTCGGCGCGCGCGTGAAGGCGTTCTACGCGGGCGAGATCGCTGAGGCAGAGCTCATCCGCCTTACCGGACATGTGTTACCCAATGATAAACCGAATACAGGGAAATAACCGATGAAGACATTGATTAAGTGGCTCGTGCGCATCGTATGGCTTGCCGTCCTCGGCGGTGCCGGATGGTGGGCGTGGCGCTGGTACGGAGCGCGAAACGAAGAGGCGGCTGCCGTACGTTACCGTACGGCACCGGTGGTGCGCACTGACGTGTTCCGCACCGTGGAGGCCACTGGCACTGTGCAGCCGATCAAGGAGGTGGAGGTCGGCGCGCAGGTGAACGGACGCGTCCTGAAGCTGTTCGTGGACTACAACTCCACCGTCACGAACGGACAGGTCGTGGCGCTCATCGACCCGCTCGTGTACGAGGCCAACTACAAGAGCGCGCTCGGCGAGCTCCACGCCAATCAGGCGAACGTGAAGAAATGCGAGGCGCAGCTTGTCCTCGCGGAGAAGACGCTCGTCCGAAAGGAGAAGCTCTCGAAGCGCGAGATGGCGCCGGTGGCGGACTACGACTCCGCGCTTGAGGCGCGCGACACGGCCGTCGCGTCCCTCGCCGCCGCGAAGGCGAGCGTGGAGCGGAGCGAGGCGAGCGTGAGCCAGGCGAAGGCGAACCTCGGCTACTGCACGATCGTCTCGCCCGTGGACGGCGTGGTGATCACCCGCTCCGTGGACGAAGGACAGACCGTCGTCTCGTCCATGAACGCCGTGCCGCTCCTCAAGATCGCCACCGACCTCCGCCGCATCCAGGTGGAGGCGACGGTGCCGGAGGCGGACATCGGCAGCGTGCGCGACGGGCAGGCCGTCACGTTCGCCGTCGATTCATATCCCGGCCACACGTTCACCGGGGTAGTCACGCAGGTGCGTATGGCGTCCACGACCACGAGTTCCGTGGTGACCTACCCCGTGATCATCGAGGCCGACAATCCGTCGGGAAAGCTTTTCCCCGGCATGACCGCCAACATCTCCGTACACATCGCCGAGGCGCGCGGCGTGCTGGCCGTTTCGTCCGCCGCCTTCCGCTACCATCCGCCATCCCCAGGCGGCCCTGGCGAGGGTACGCGTCCGGCGAGCGGCAAGAAGACGCTATGGCTGCTCGGCGCGGACGGTGCGCCGGAGTCGGTGGAGGTCGGGACTGGGCTCACGGACGGCTCCGTCACGGAAATCAAGGGCGATGCGTCGCTTGCGGGACGCGAGGCCGTTCTCGGCGTGATGCCCGCTATGCCGAAGGGCGGTCCCGGCGCGGGCGGTCCCTCCAATCCGTTCATGCCCAAGCGCCAGATGCGGCAGAAGAAGAACAGCGCCAAGGCCACACCGCCTGCTGCGAAATAGCGATGGAACACCTAATTGAAATACGCGATCTTCGGAAGATCTACGCGATCGGCGAGGAGCCCGTGGCGGCGCTCGACGGCGTGTCGCTCACGATTGAAAATGGCGAGTTCGTGGCGATCATGGGCGCGTCCGGAAGCGGTAAGTCGACGATGCTCAACATCCTCGGCTGTCTCGACACGCCCACGAGCGGCAGCTACCTCCTCGACGGCATCGAGGTGGCCCGCCGCTCGCGTTCGGAGCTCGCCCGCATCCGCAACCAAAAGCTCGGGTTCGTTTTCCAAAACTTCAACCTCCTCGCCCGCACGACGGCGATAGAGAACGTGGAGCTGCCAGACTTCTACCTCGGCCGGCTCGGCCGCTCCGCGCGTCGCGCCCGCGCCCGCGCGTTGCTTGAGCGCGTGGGGCTCGGGGGACGCGGCACGCACACGCCCGCGCAGCTTTCCGGCGGACAGCAGCAGCGCGTCGCGATCGCCCGCGCGCTGATGAACGAACCGCCCGTCCTTTTCGCGGACGAACCCACCGGCAACCTCGACACGAAAAGCTCCATCGAGATAATGAACCTCTTCACCGAGCTCTCGAACGAGGGCATCACCATAGTGATGGTCACGCACGAGGACGACATCGCCGCCTACGCAAAGCGTCACCTGGTGATGCGCGACGGGCACCTGATCAAGGATGACGGCGGCCGCGGGGCGACCGCCCTACCGGTCGGAATATCCGCGGGAGGTGCGGCGTGAACGTGTTCATGATCTTCCGCGTGGCCGTGCGCGCGATCTGGCGCAACAAGACGCGCAGCGCCCTCACGATGCTCGGCATCATCTTCGGCATTGCGGCCGTGATCGTGGTGCTCGCGATTGGACGCGGCGCCTCCCTCAACATGGTCGCCGAGATCTCGAAGATGGGCAACAACATGGTGATGATCTTCTCCGAGCAGCGACATGCCGCAGCGGGCGTACGCGGCGCGGCCGGCGAAGGGCAGAGTCTCACGGCGTCGGACGGCCTCGCCATCAGGCGCGAACTCTCGCACCTCGTGCAGGCCGTCACGCCGGAGGTCCGCACGCAGATGCAGGTGGTCTACGCCGAGAAGAACTGGAGCACGACCGTCTACGGCTGCTCCACCGAGTTCAGCACGATCCGCAACTGGGACGTGGTGGAGGGGAGCTTCTTCGACGAACTTGAGGAGAAGCAGTGCGCGCGCGTGTGCCTGATCGGCCGGACGGTGGCCACCAACCTCTTTCCCAACGACGACCCCGTGGGGCGCACGATCCGCATCGGCAACATGCCGTTCAAGGTGAAGGGCGTGATGGGCGTGAAGGGCGTGGGAGGTTTCGGACAGGACCAGGACGACGCCGTACTCGCGCCGTACACCACGGTCAAGCGCGTGCTGCAGGCCTCCAAGTTCCCAGACAACGTGCGCCACATCAAGCTCTCGCTCTACTCGATGGACCAGCTTGACGAGGCGAAGCGCGAGATCGGTCTGCTCCTTCGCCAGCGACACCGCCTTGCGGACGACGATGACGACGACTTCCGCATCATCGACATGGCGGAGATTACATCCACGATGAGCGCCGTATCGAGTACGATGACCGTGCTCCTCGCGGCCGTCGCGGCAATCTCGCTCCTCGTGGGCGGCATCGGCATCATGAACATCATGCTCGTGTCCGTCACGGAGCGCATCCGCGAGATCGGCCTGCGCATGGCGATCGGCGCTACGCCCGCCAACATCCTCGGGCAGTTCATCCTAGAGGCCGTGGTGCTCTCCACCCTCGGCGGCGCGCTTGGCGTCGCGCTCGGCGTCGCGGGCGCCCAGACAATCGGCAACCTCCAGGGCTGGCCTATCCTCGTGGAGCCATCGTCGGCCATCGGGGCGTTCCTCTTTTCGGCGTTCGTGGGCATGTTCTTCGGCTTCTACCCCGCTTGGCGCGCAAGCCGTCTAAATCCCATCGACTGCCTTAGGTACGAATGACAATAAGGAGGTCCCCACATGCTTGAAGTGTGCGTAGATTCAGTTGAATCGGCTGTCGCCGCCGAAGAGGGCGGAGCGGACAGGCTAGAGCTCTGCTCGTCCCTTGTAATCGGGGGCGTCTCGCCCACGCCTGCGCTCTACGAGGCCATCCGCCGCCGCGTCGCGTTGCCGGTGCGCGCCATGGTGCGTACGCGCTTCGGCGATTTCCTTTATACGGAATTTGAAAAGGAGACGATGCTCGCAGAGGCGTCCGCATGGCGTGCGCTGGGCGTTGAGGGCGTTGTGGTCGGCGCGTTGCTGCCCGACGGACGCCTCGATTCTGGATTCCTGCGCGAGTTCATAGCCGCCGCAGGGGGAATGCGCGTCACACTCCATCGGGCATTTGACGTCAGCGGCGACCCGTTCGAGTCGCTTGAGGAGGCGATTGCGCTTGGCTTCGACACTATCCTGACGTCCGGGCAGAAGTCGTCATGTCGGCTTGGCGCCGCGCTCATCGGCGAACTGCACCGGCGTGCGGCGGGACGCATAGACATCCTTGTGGGCGCGGGCGTGGACGCCGCAGCCATCCGCGAGCTGCGTCCCGTCACAGGATGCAGCAGCTTCCACATGTCCGGCAAGGTGACGCTTGAGAGCGGCATGAAGTTCCGTCGCGAGGGTGTGCCCATGGGAATCCCCGGAATGGACGAGTTCTCCGTATGGCGTACGGACGCCGCGCGCATCCGTGCCGCGAGGGAAGTGCTTTCATCGTTGTGAAATAAGTCTGGAGGAAAACATGAAGAAGATGCTTGGAATAGAGTTCGGATCAACGCGCATCAAGGCCGTACTTGCGGACGAAAACGGCAAGGTGCTCGCGTCCGGATCGTATGGCTGGGAAAACCGTCTGCTGTCTGGCGGCGTGTGGAGCTACAAGCTTGAAGACGCGCTGAAGGGAATGCAGACAGCGTACGCAGAGCTGAAGGCCGCATACCGCAAGGCAACGAACAAGACGCTCGACTCTCTTGACGCGATCGGCATCTCGGGCATGATGCACGGCTACCTGCCGTTCGACGCGCGAGGCAAACAGCTCGCGCCGTTCCGCACGTGGCGTTGCACGATTACGGCTGAGGCTTCCGAAAAACTCACCAAGGCGTTCGACTTCACGATCCCGCAACGCTGGAGCGTGGCGCACCTTTACCAGCGCGTCCTCGACGGAGGCGTGGAGCTGAAGAGCCTTTCGTTCCTCACTACGCTTGCAGGGTGGATTCACTACAAGCTGACGGGCGAGAAGGTACTCGGCCTTGGCGAGGCGAGCGGAATGTTCCCGGTCGATCCCGCTACTAAGAACTACGATGCGAAAATGGCGCGCACGTTCGACCGCCTCGCGGCGAAGAAGGGCAAGCTCCCGTGGAAGGTGCTGGACGTGCTGCCGCGTCCGCTCCCCGCCGGCGAATACGCGGGCGCGCTTACGGAGGCGGGGGCGCGTCTTCTTGACCCGTCCGGCGACCTTGCGTCTGGTGCGCTCGCGGCGCCTCCGGAAGGCGACGTGCAGACCGGCATGGCCGCCACGAACACGGTGCGCCCCGGTACCGCAAATATTTCGGCCGGCACGAGCGCGTTCGCCGTCGTGGCCCTCGCGAAGCCCCTTGCGAAACGCCATCCCGAGATTGACGTGTGCGTGTCGCCTACCGGCGCGCAGGTTGCGATGAGCCACGCGAACACGTGTACGAGCGACATCAACGCCTGGGTGGCGCTTCTGGGCGGCGACTATGACCGTCTCTTCAAGGAGGCGCTCAAAGGCGCGCCGGACTGCGGCGGCGTGGTGTCCGTGCCGTTCTTCGGCGGCGAGCCCGTGGTGGGGATGACGCAGGACCCGGGCGACGCGATGGGCGGCTGCACGGGGTGTCCGCTCGTCACGCGCGCGCCGGACGCCGACTTCACGCTCGCGAACTTCATGCGCGCGCACATCTACTCCGCATTTGCGGCCGTGCGCATTGGCCTCGGAATCCTTTTCGACGAGGGTCTTAAACTCAAGGGCATTACAGGACACGGCGGCATCTTCAAGACGCCCGGCGTGGCGCAGCAGATTCTCGCGGACGCCGTCAACGCGCCGGCGACTTGCCTAGCGACGGCCGGCGAAGGCGGCGCGTGGGGCATGGCGCTTCTCGCCTCGTACGCGCACGCGCGCCAGTCGGCGAAGGCCACATGTACGCTGGAGGATTTCCTCGCGAAGCGCATTTTCGCGGACGCGAAGGGCGTGACGCTCAAACCGACGCGCACCGGCGTGAAGGGCTACGCCAAGTATCTTGAGAGATTCGGGGCGGCGCTCGTGGCGGATGCCGTCGCGTCAAAGATTCATGCTCTTTGATCGCTAAGGCTGCGAATTTTCCAGCGTCACCTTGAAGAACCTGTTGGTCGTCGTGGAGAGTTTGTCCTTCGGCACCTCGCTCCATCCGCCTGTGGGAGGAAGGTCGCGGCATCCCCAGATCGTGTAGGTCCGTGCCGTGCCGAGGTCGGGCGTCCATGAGAGCGATGGCGTGCCGTTCGTGACGGCGATGGAGAGCGTAAAGTCGTCATTGGGATTCGAGGGGTCGAGCCCTGCGAGCCAGTTCGCCCAGAGCGTGCGCCCGTTCGCGCCGACGATGTTTGCGAATGCGCCGAATGTCTCGCCGTGCTGTGCGTAGGCGAGGGCGTTGGTGGCGGCGAGGGCCGCGAGCGCCTCCGTGCCATCCGCCGTTTCACCCGGCGCGTCCCCCGCCTTTGCCGCAACGGTCGTGCGCGTGTAGGCTTTGAGGCAGAACGCGGCAGGTGCATCGCACTCGTTGTCGCTGTAGTAGGCAAGGTCAAGTTCCGTCAGGTCGTACCAAAGCGTTTCACCGTCCGCAACGCGGCCCAGATAGGTGCAGCCGGCGGGATGGTCGGCTTCCGCATAGCCGCCACATTGGCAATCCGCACAATGCGAAAAATTACTCCCCGTCTGCTCATACACGACGGTGAAATTCGTCCTGTTCGCAAGCGGCAGGGTGGTCGAGAGCGGAATCGTGGAAAATCCCGCGTGCGGCAAAGTGCCGATTTGCGTGCAGGCGACGATCCCGTTTTCGATGGGGGATTCAGCGTTCCGCGTCACGTTGGTGTAGATGGTAATCCGATAGGGGTTGCCGTCAATGGACGACCACACGCCGACGGCGGCAAGCGTTTCATTCCAAGCCGACGTGAATACAGCAGCCTGAAGGTTGTATGAACCGAACGCCTCTCCGAAATCGTATATCGGACCGAGCTTGTCGTAGCCGTACACAGCGGTGTAGTTCTCCTCTTCCGTCGCCGGGATGAACACATAACTGGTATTGTCGCCCATCGCACAGGACTTATCCTCGTATGATATGTAGATATAGCCATCATCACCATACGAATCCCCCCAGCTATTCTTCGCAATCCATGCCCCTGCACTAGACGGACGGCAATTCGACAGAAAGTTAGTGACTGGATAATTGTCGTCCCATCCCACTACTGCAACGGCGTGTCCATGAAGCCAATCCTCATATGACTTGTAATATGCACCATTGGAGTTCAAGAAAGATTTGTCAAAGCACATCGGCACTCCTACCGCCCCATATTTCATTATAGCGGTTTTCAGCGTGGCATTGTCTGAAATGTTTGTTCGTCCAGGTATGCATATTACATTTTGAATATGAAGCACCGGGTCGAACGGCTTGCTTGGGTTTGCTTCCCATTCACTTACGCTGTAGCGGTACTTGTCATTTGTCTCGGTTACGGGGCCACCCCATCTTAGAAGATAGGCGGTAGCCATGGTATAGTCTCCGCCATCGTTATAGGGGTCATTATCATACCAGTTGAAGTAGAAGTCGCAGATGGATACCATGTTTTTTTCCGACATATCCCATTCGCCGAGGTCGGCTTTTAGAATCTGTGTCTCGACGACGGCGTTTGCGGCGAATGCCCAGCAGTTGGGCAATGGATTCTGGTCCTTCACCGGCGTGACCCATCCCCTGTCGCGGGAGTCCCAGGAGGCGGGAAGGGACGTCGCCTTCAGTCGCTTGGCGGAATTCTTCGCGGATTCCGCTTTCGTGATTTTAATCTTGTATGGCGGCGGGCGGAACCCGGTCGGGCGAACGTCGTCACCCACGGCGGCCATGGATATGGCCGCCGTGCAGATCATCGCCGCAAAACAGAGGAATGTTTCTTTTGCATACCTCCGATATGGATTCTTCTTTTTCATGGGCGGAATTAGTATAACATATTCCGCGCTGTTTGAACCGACATCAAGTATTTTGACGGTGAATCATTTGCCGCGCGAAGGGGCGTGGCCGAAGTAGCCGTGGTAGGTACGGCAGAAATACTTCTGGTCGGTGAAGCCCGTGCGCTGGGCGATTTCACTTATGCGCATCTTCTTGTACGACGTGAGCAGCCGCTGCGCCTCGCGCATCTTCACCGTGAGGATGTAGCGGTTGGGGCTCATGCCGACCCTGCGCGTGAACATCTTCTGGAGGGCGGTGTGTGACACGCCGGCGACCTTGAGGAGATCCCTGGCCGAGAGGGGGCGGGTCATGTTGACGTCCACGTATACGAGCACCTTCTCTAGCCAAGGCGGGTCTAGCGGATAGGTCTGGGTTGATTCGCGTACGATCAACTCGCCGGGTTTTACGTAGCTCACGGGAGGAGCCTTCTTCCGCTTCGTGCGCTTTTCGAAGAGATCGTCAAGGGCCTGGGCTGCGGCATATCCCACGCCAAGGGCGTTTGGATCGATGCTGGAAAGCGGCACCGAGGCGCACGAGCAGAGGACCGTGTCGTTGTCCACGCCCATGATTGCTATGTCGGATGGGACCTCCCTGCCGATTTCCTGGCAGATGTCTAGCACGTGATAGGCTCTGAGGTCGTTCGCGCAGAAGAGAGCAGTACGGGGCGGGAGCTTGGCAATCCATTCAGCCAGACGGTGAGGACTACGTGGGCTGCGCGCCTTGTCATCGAGGATCATTGCGTCCGTCGGCAGTTTGACGGTGCGGTATTCGAGGCACTTGTGCCCGGCTTTCGCAAGGGTGCGTGCAAACGCGGTGGCCAGCATGTCCGAGTAGCGCGTGCCACGGTAGCCGCAGTAGGCGAAGTTCGTGAATTTGTGGTTGAGAAAATACTCGGCGGCCATCGTGGCGATCGCGTCGTGGTCGCTGTCTACACCAATGACGCCTGCGTCGGGGTCTTGGCAGAATGCGTCTACGAGCGGCAAGCCGGATGCCTTCAGCCACCGCATGGTGGCTGCTTCGGCTGCGCGGGAGATGATGCCGTCGCATCCGGCGAGCGGGTTCCCGTCGTTGCTGCTTGTTAGAGGATGGAGCCGCAAGCGCCAGTCGCGGCGCTCGCGCGCATACTGCGCGACGCCTTTCAGGAACTCGCGTCCGTATTCACCGATACTCTCAAAGAGAAGTGCTATTGTTTTCATAGATGTCTCCATGCTTTCAAAAACGCCCGATATTATACTGGCTTTATGTCTCCCAGTCAATCGGCAAATTTGCCATTTTGGCTGTCTCAGATTTGGCGGATTGCGGAAGAGGCGGGGGTATGGTATAATCTTCCCGTCTTGAACGAAAGGAAAAATAAAGATGAAGATTCTCGACATGCCCTGCACGAAGGGCTTCATGCAGCTCGCCCAGGATGGCGTGGACAAAGGCTGGCACGAAATGAACGGCGGCAACCTCAGCTACCGACTCACGAAGGACGAGGCCGCGAACGTCAAGAAGGTCTTGAAGAAGGCCTCCGGCGACTGGACGGACATCTGCGAAAGCGTGCCAAAGCTCGCCGGCGAGTTCTTCATGGTCACGCGCACCACGGGCTACATGCGCAACGTCATGCGCAATCCTGAGAACGCATTCGGCATCGTCGAGATCGACAAGACCGGCACGAAGTACCGCACCTGGTGGGGGCTTTCAAACGGAGGACGCCCCACGAGCGAGTTTCCGAGCCACCTCAAGAACCACGAGGTGAAGCTCGAGACGACCGGCGGCGAACACCGCGTGATCTACCATGCGCACCCCGTGAACCTCATCGCGCTCACGTTCGTGCTGCCGCCTACGGACAAGGCGTTCACGCGCGCGTTGTGGGAGATCATGACGGAATGTCCCGTGATCTTCCCCGAAGGCGTAGGCGTGGTGCCGTGGATGGTGCCCG
Source organism: uncultured Lentisphaerota bacterium (assembly GCA_946413265.1). GTDB lineage: Bacteria > Verrucomicrobiota > Kiritimatiellia > RFP12 > UBA1067 > RUG572. The sequence continues at coordinate 15,423 of CAMKJU010000041.1, read as the reverse complement.
GGAAGGGGCCGATCGCCACGGCGACCTCCAAGCTCATGCGCGACTACAACATCGTCGTGTGGGTACACCACGGGCTGTTCGTCTCGGGCAAGGACTTCGACCGCTGTTTCGGTCTCATGGAAACGGTGGAGAAGGCGGCGGAAATCCGCATCCGCGCCCAGTCCTCCGGCGCGATGAAGAAAAGCGCCATTCAGGTGCGCCAGCTCCGTCAGATCGCAAAGGACTTCGGCTTCACGCTGAACGAGAAGTTCCTTTGATCCACGTTAGTCGTTGCTCAACAATAACTTTCACCCTTGTCGGTACGATTGCGATTGTTCACAAATCTCAATTGTTCACAAATGCCACCATTGCCACCAATACAAATGGGAGTGGCTTCCTCCACCCCACAATTGATATTTGTGATTTGTGAACAATGTTGGCAATGAAGATTTGTGAACAATACTCGATGGAGTGTTCAAGTTATTTTTGAGTGATGACTTAGCGTTCGGACTCAGTCTTCCACGACAACGCGGAAGCCGACATCGAACGGACGCATCCACGTGGGGTAGCGCCAGCGCCATGCGCTGGCGCTTACTATTGGACGGCGATACCACGATCCGCCGCGCACGACCTTCAAGTCGCCCGACGCGTTCCCGTCGTAGGGATAGGAATGCCACGCGCTCGACGTCCATTCCGCCGCGTTTCCGTGCATGTCGTAGAGCCCCCAGGCGTTCGGCGCGTAGCTGCCGACCTTGGCAAGGTGCAGCACGTGGTCGTTGAAGCGGCGGTCGCGCAGCTCGTAGTCCCAAAGCGCGGGCGGCAGGTTCTTCGGCTTCGGGTCGTTGCCGCGCGCGAACGGCTGCGGGTTGACGCCCCGCACGGCCAGTTCGATGAACATGTAGTCGGCCATGTTCTCGTGCGTGGAGAAGTCGGTGTCCTTCGTGCCGTAGTTGAACTCGGTGTCCGTTCCGGCGCGGCACGCCCATTCCCATTCCGCCTCGGTTGGCAGACGCACCTTCTTGCCGAGCTTCTGCGAGAGCCAGTCGCAGTAGCGCTGCGCCATTTCCCAGCTCACGCGGATCGCCGGGAACTTCTCGTTGTCGGGCTGCGCGAAGTCGGGGTCCTCGTTGCCCATGTAGTAGCCGCGCTTCACCTGGTCTTTGTAGTGCATGTCGTAGACGCCGTTGTCGAACTTCGGGTCCATGAGGCGGAACTGTGCCTGCGTGACTTCCTTCGTGGCCATCCAGAAGCCCTTGCCGATTGTCACCTTGCCCACGGGACGCTCGGCCGGCGTCAGCTCGTCGGAGCCCATCGCGAACGAACCCGCCGGGATGTACGCGAGCTCCAGCTTCTCGCCGCCGCCGATGTCGAACGTGCGCGGCGTGCGTCCGTTCTGCATCGCCTTCGCGCGCGCCGCGTCGAACGGCCAGCCGTCAATCGGCGCGCGCGGGGCGCGCGCCCTACCGGAGGCGGACGGCGTAACAGGTGGGACGAACTTCTCGGTGCCGGGGACGTAGGGGTTCACGATCTTCTCGGGGTCGTATTTGTCGCCGGCCCACTTGAGGGCCATTTCCTTCCGGCGGGCGAGGTTGCGCAGCGCGCGCGCGTGTCCGTGCGTCTGCTCGGTCCAGGTGCCCCAGTACGGCACGTTGAGATCCATCCACGTGATGAGCCGGTCCATTTCCTCGTCGGTGAGCTGCACGTTGTGGTGTCCCTTCACGAGACGCTGGTAGAGCTCCGACGTGGAGACGTGGAACTCGAGCGGCGTGAGCAGGTGGTAGTCGCCCTCCGGCCCGTTGCGGCGGACGTACGGCATGAGGTTCACGTACGCCTTCGAGTAGTTGCCCTCCATCTTGCTGCCGTCGAAGTCCGGCAGCGGCGCGCCGGATTTCGTCTTCGCCTTGCTCGACGCGTTGTGGCAGCCGATGCACTTCCGGTCGAGGACCGGCTGCACCTCGCGCTGGAACGCGTAGTTGCGGCGCGGACCATACCACGGCGTAGGCGTCTGCGGCCTCTTGCGGGAGGCGGCGGAACCGTAAGCGGGCGGTGCCTCGTTCTGGTTTTCGTGGCAGCCCGTGCAGGAAATCACCTCGCCGGGCACGCCCACGAACCACGAACGCATTTCCTGGAGCTTGCAGCCGTCCTTGTCCAGCGGCTGGATCGCGAACGGCGTGTTGGCGGGAACGGTGAAGATCGCGCTGCCGTCCTTCTCCAGCTCCACTTCGCCGAGGATGTTGCGCGCGTCCCACGGACCCTCGAAGCCGATGTGGTAGTGTCCGCCCACGTTGCGCGGCGAATAGCTGTAGGAGAAGAGGCGGAGCTTCTTCGCGGCGTCTTTCGGAACGCCCTTCAGACCGTTGCCGAAGTTGACGTTCTGGAGATAGACGGTGCAGGTATCCACCTTGTCGTTGCGGCGGTCGATGGACATCCTCGGACGCTCGCGCTTCTTGATCGGGAGCGGCTCCAGGCAGTTCCAGCCGTCTGCGGCGTAAATGGGAACGATGTTGTCGTAGATGTCCGCGAACGCCACGACGAATGAATCGCCGTTGCCCTTGTGGACGGACACGAGGAACAGCTCGTCCGAAAGCGGATACGGATGCAGGAAACGCGGATGCGAGCCGTTCACGAGCTTGTCGCGCGCCTTGTTCGCGACGGGCTTGCCCCAGCCGGGGATGCGCTGCATCACGCCGTCCGTCTCGTTGCGGCCCTTCATCACGTCGAAGAGGACGAGCTCGCCCTCGCGCGCGCAGCCGTGGTGTCCGGAGACGATGCCGCAGAACTTCGTGACGGATCCCGGCAGCGGCCGGGCGTAGAAGAGCGAGTTCGGCCAGTAGGAGTTCGACCCGTAGAACGCCTTCTGGTCGGAACCGTCGATGTTCATCGTCATCATCACGCGCGAGAAGTAGTGCGCGCTGTCGGTGTATTCCCAGCGGAGGTAGAGGACGCGTCCGTTGTTCATCACCACGGGACACCAGCTGTTGTCCTGGTCGAACACGAGGCGCTTCACCGTGCCGTCCTTTTCGAGGAGGTGCGTGTTGCCCACGTAGTCGTGTCCGGTCACGCAGGGGACGCCGTGGAAGCCGCTCGTGGAGACGAAGAGCATGCGCCCGTCGGGAAGGTAGCAGGGATCGTAGCAGTCGATGTCGTCGAGTCCGGCCGGCGAAAGGAGCTTCTGCTTCAGGGGTGCGTCAAGGCGCGTCTCGAGGACGCACCAGCGCTTCTCGCTGTCAAGTCCGCCAGAGTAGGCGATCTTGTCGGCGTCGAAATCGAGGTCCACGTCGCCGAGGAAGGATTTGGAATCGACGAGGGTCTTTCCCTTCTCGCCCGCTTTGCGGCGGATGGGCATGGAGATGATGGAGTTGGCATATCCCCGCAGCGGCACGGACGAGTTGCCCTGCCAGTTGTGCGGCAGGCCGGTATGCGACCTCCGGCTGCGCTTCACGAAGAGGTAGTTTGAGAAATCGACGGCGGGGTGGCGCAGATACACGTCGCCCTGGAGCTTGAGAATCGCCGCGGCCGCCGCCTGGTAGGGCGGTCGCCCCGCGACCGCCGTGGTCTTGGCGGATGCCACGGCGGACTTCACCTCCGCGACACGTGAGAGGAGCGCGGCGGAGTCGTCGTAGGTCTGCGGATACTTTTCGGCGTAGGCGCGGATGGCGCGCTCCATCGCCTCTGCGTTGAACCACTTGAGCGCTTCGCGCGCGAGCATCGTCTCGTCGTCAACAGGCGGCGGGGGTGGAGGCGGAGGCGGCGGCTTCGAGGCGTTCACCTCTGCCATCGTCTTCCCGGCGAGTTCCGCGCACTTGTCCTTCACGAGGTCCATCGTCAGCACAAGCGGTCCCGCGTCGATGAACGACTTGCCGCGCACGACGCGGCGGTTCTCGTCGAGGAGGAACACCTGCACGCCGTCCGAGCGGTGGCTGAAGCCCTGGCGGTTGTAGAGAACGATCTTGTCCACCGAGACGCTCGTGCCGAGATCGACCTCCCACCACTGCGGCTTCTTCTTCTCCCCCTCGTTGGTGTGCGTGATAGACCGCGCGCCCCAGTCGTGGTTCGTGTTGCCATCGACCGCGCGCTCCGGGACGCCGCCCGAGCCGAGGCTGCTCTGCGTGGCGCGCTTGCCCTTCGCCACGTTGCGTCCGCCGGAGTACACCTCCAGCTCCGCGATCGACAGCACAGCCGGGATGCGCGCCAGGCGCACATGGACGTACCGTCCCTTCGACGGCGCCGCCAGAACGGCACCTGCAACCATGATCGCGCCAAGCGCAAGACACTTTTTATTTAACGAGTGCATAGTTTCTCCTGTGGAATGTAGTATAGCAAAAAAACTGGCGGCATGGCACAATTTAGTCACGCCCTTGAGCGGGGCGGCGCGAGTGTGGTATACTTGCGGCATGGAAAAAACGGATTCTTCTCCAAAGACGGTTCTCGCCGTAGTGGCGCTTGGCAGCAACATCGAGCCACGCGCGGACCGGCTCGCGTCGGCCCTGCGCGCGTTGTCCGAACTGCCGGGGACGCATCTTGTGCGGGCGAGCAGCCTGCTCGACAACGCGGGTGTGGACGTGCCGCCGGAATTCGCGCACCTCCGCTTCCTGAATCAGGTCGCCGCGTTCGAGACGTCGCTCGAGGTGCATGATTTCGCACGGCGAATGCATGGAATAGAGGATGCACAGGGGCGTGTCCGCACAGGTGTGCGTAACGCGCCGCGAACGATCGACCTCGACCTCATTGCCTTCGGCGACCTAGTGCTTGACGAACCAGATTTAACGCTCCCGCATCCGCGCGCGCGCGCACGCGCTTTCGTGATAGGACCGCTTGCGGAGATCCTTCCCGATTTCAAATGGCCCTAAATGCGGACTGGACATCGGCGCGTCATTCTGATAAACTCTTTACATCAATTTTGCAACAAGAAAGGAAATAACAATGGCCTGTTTCACAGCACCTCTCGCCGGCGCAGCCGTCGCGGCCGTCGTACAGAAGACGACGGACGGCAAAACGCGCAATCCGTTCCTCCGCAAGCTCCACTGGCTTGTGAAGATGGCGCTCGGAGGTTCGTTCCTCCTTGCGATCGAGCACATCTACCATGGCGAGATCACGTTCTATCCCCCGTTCCTCACGAAGATGCAGAATCCTGCGGATATGCAGGAGATGATCCACGAAATCATGACGGTGGGCGTGTCGATGGCCGTCCTCCTCTTCGTCGTGTGGATCAGCATGGTAGTTGTGAGCGAGATTGCCGAACACCGGAAGGTTGTGCCCAATGTGTGAGTTGATGACCATCGCTGCGGCGATTGTTTTCACGGTCATCTACTTTCGCGTGCGCCGCACGCCCGCCGTGTTCACCACGATGCTCATGTTCTGGGGCGCGGCGCTCATGTGGTCCGTTGACTGCGTTCATTCCGCTATGGAAGAGGGCCTGTCGGAGATGTTCGACCTGAGCCTTAAGGACACGTTGCTGGGCTGCATCATCCTCGCGGCGGGACTCGCCGTGTTCGGCGTGCTCTCGTTCTTCGAGCGCCGCCGCACGCCCGTTGCCGCCTGACGTAATGAAGACGCTCTACCTCGAATGCACGATGGGCGCGGCCGGTGACATGCTCACTGCCGCGCTCCTTGAGTTGGTTCCAGACCGTGCGGCCGCGCTGGCGCGCATCAACGCGCTCGGCATACCCGGCGTACATGTACATGCGAATCCCGCGACCATGTGCGGTCTTGTCGGTACGCGTGTGGACGTGCACATCCACGGACACACCGAGGAAGAGCACGACCACCACCATCATCACGACCACGAGGCGGGTCACGACCACGATCACGCGCACCACCATCATCACGCCTCGCGGACCGACATTGCCGCGCAGATTGCGGTGCTCAACGCGTCGGACGCCGTGAAGGCGCATGTGCAGGCGGTGTACGATTTGATCGCGGACGCCGAGGCGAAGGCGCACGGGCGTCCCGTTTCGGAAATCCATTTCCATGAAGTGGGCATGGCCGACGCCCTCAGCGACATCGCCTCGGTGGCGTTGCTGCTGGAGGAACTGGGACCCGTGCGCGTGGTGGCGAGCCGTCCCGAAGTGGGCGGCGGGTTCGTCAAGTGCGCGCATGGCACGTTGCCTGTCCCCGCGCCCGCCACGTCGCATATTCTCATGGGCGTGCCGTACACCTCGGGCGCGGCGGACTGCGAACTGCTCACGCCCACGGGCGCGGCGTTGCTCGTACATTTCGCGGACGCCTTCGGTCCGATGCCGCCGATTGCGGTGGAGCGCACGGGTCTTGGTCTCGGACACCGCGAGGTGCCGGGACGTCTGAACGGCGTGCGCGCGTTTATTGGCGGCTCGCCGGGACAGCTCGCCCCACCTGTCGTGGACGCCGGTGGACCGAACGGACGCATTGCCGAACTGCGTGCGAATATCGACGACATGACGGGCGAGGACCTCGCCTTTGCGTGCGACCGCCTGCGCGCGGCCGGTGCGCTCGATGTGTCGCTCGCGCCGCTCACGATGAAGAAGGGGCGTCCGGGACACCTCCTCATCGTCCTCGCGCCGTTTGAACAGGCGGATACCCTTGCCGCCGCGATTCTGCGCGAAACATCCACGTTCGGCGTGCGCCGCGTCGACTGCTCGCGTTACGAGCTTGCGCGCGAGATCGTCCCTGGCGACATTCGCGTGAAAGTCGGCCACGGCTACGGTGTGGAGAAGTCGAAACCTGAATTCTCCGACCGCGTCCGATGCTGATCCGTTCATTTGTATTCTTCGCGTGCGGGGCGACGATGTCCGCCGCCGCCGCCGCGACGTTCCATGTCAATCCCGTGGCTACGCCGGGCGGCGACGGATCGTCCGCGAAGCCGTTCGCCACACTTGAGGCGGCGCGCGACGGCGTACGCGCGGCGCGCCAGGCGAAACGAATCGCCTCTGGCGAAGCGGTGGAAATTGTGCTCGCGCCGGGCGACTACGTGCAGATGGAAGGTTTCGCGCTCAAACCGTGCGACGGCGGCGTGTCCGAGTCGGTACCGGTCGTCTGGAGGGCCGCGCAGGCTGGCACGGTGCGCATCGTGGGCGGTGTGCGCGTGCCGATGCGTGCGTTCAGCCCCGTTGCGGACGCGTCCGTTCTTGCGCGTCTTCCCGAAGATGCGCGCGGAAAGGTGCTACAGGCCGATCTCTCCGCGATCCTTCCCGGCAAGGTGCCGTCCATGGCCGCCGCGTTCGGCGGCACGCCCACCGCGCCGCTACTCTTCCTGAACCACCGCTTCGGTACGCTTGCGCGCTGGCCGAACTCGGACTACACCTCGTTCTCGAAATGCGTGGACCACGGGAAAAAGATCACGCGGACAGGCGGTGGCAGCGTGTACAAGTCCGGCGCGTTCATCTACTCCAACCCGCGCGCGAGGCGGTGGAACTTCGCGGAGGGCGTGTGGTTGAACGGATACTGGACGCACGACTGGAGTAACCACTCCGTGAAGGCCGCGTCCTACGGTGCGGAGAACGGCACGAACGATGTGATCCGCCTTGCCGACTCAATCCCGTACGGCGTGATGGGCGGCACCTGGGGACGCAAGGACCGCAGGTTCTACGTGTTCAACCTGCTCGACGAACTTGACGCGCCGGGCGAATGGTACCTCGACCGCGTGCGCAAGGTTCTCTATGTGTATCTGCCGCCGCCTAGAAGGCGGCTTTCCCAGTTAGAAGGGCGTCTACCCCAGACAGATGAAACGTGCGGAGGAGAGGACGAAGTGTTTGTGGCGATGTCCGGTGCGCCGCTCGTTTCGGCGAAGGGCATCGCGCACGTCCGCTTCGAGGGAATAACCTTTGAATACGCCTACGGGGATGGACTCTCGATAACCGGTACGGATGTGCAGGTCGTCGGCTGCCGCGTGTCGTGCTGTGGCGGGACGGGCGTGTCGCTGCACGGTGACCGCAACGTGATGCGCGGCTGCGAGGTGGTGCAGGTTGGGCGCGCGGGCGTGTCGGCGAACGGCGGCGACCGCAAGACGCTCCGCCGCGCGGACTCCGTCTTTGAGGATAACCGCGTGCATGACTTCGGCGTGTTCCAGCGCACGTACGCGCCGGGCTTCGGCGTCAACGGCTGCGGCATCACGCTGCGCGCGAACGTGGTGCACGACGCGCCGCACACCGCTGTCCTCTACGGCGGCAACGAGCACCTCTTCGAGTACAACAACGTCTATCGCGTGCTGCTGGAGACGGGCGACGCGGGCGCATACTACACAGGACGCGACTGGACCACGCAGGGCAACGTGCTTCGCTTCAACTACACGCACGACCTCGGCGCGGGAGGAGAGGTCGCCAATACGATGGGCTTCTACTTCGACGACTGCGACTGCGGCGACGAGGTGTACGGCAACGTGTTCCACAACGTGTCGCGCGGTATCATGGTGGGCGGCGGACGCGAGCACCCGATCCGCAACAACATTTTCTCGCGTTGCTTGATCGGGATGTCCATTGACTGTCGTGGCATGACGTGGAAGCACTGGAACAGCGCCGAGCATGGCGGCAGCTCGTGGCTGCTGGAGGACAAGGCGAAGGCGTTCGACTACACGAACGGCGTGTGGGCGGCGCGTTATCCGCGTCTTGCGAACATCATGAACGACCATCCGCGAGAGCCGCTCTACAACCCCGTGGAGAACAATGTCTTCATCGACTGCCAGAAGGAGATTCTCGCCCTTGACCGCGTCGCGCCGCTTGCGCGGATGGCGCCAATTGCGGGCAACGTGGTCGTCAACACGCAAGGCACGAACGGCGTGAGGTGCGCATCGGTCGATGCGCGGATCGCGTCCTGCTTCACGGTGCTCAACGGTACGACCAACTCGCCGTGTGCGTTTGGCTTCGCTGATGTGGCGAACGGCGACTTCAATCTTCTCCCTGACGCGGCAATACTGAAGGCCTGCCCCGCTTTCCGTCCCCTGCCCCTTGCCCGCATCCCCCGCTAGGTCATTGCTCAATTGACCAAAAAAGCAACACACGGTAGGGCGGTTTCGACGAAACCGCTGGATCATTTACGTGAGGTAACCAACGCCTAACAAGCAGCTCGTGTAGGGATTTCACCTCCTCAACGTATGGAGACAGCCCTCTCGCCGTGGCTCATAATTCCCCTCGTCGTGGTTCATAATTCCCCCGCGTGTGGCTCATAATTCCCCCGCTTGTGGCTCAAAAATCCCCTTCCTGTGGCTCGAAAATCCCCTTCCTGTGGCTCAAAAATCCCCCGCACAAGGGGAACTTCAAACTATGGTCGGATAACGTCGAATAACGTACTGGTTAATCTTTTCCCCCACAACGGTGGGGATTTTTGATATACTTTTTTCCGTTCTTGCGGCGCAGGTGTGCTGCGGGTAACTAGCCGAGGCGGGGGAGAAATCCCGCCCAGGTGAATCAGGTATTTTGCGCTGACACGCAAATGACGTTCAAGCGAAACTTGGCGGTTTCATTCGTACGGGAATGTACGAAATGTGCGAACGGAGTTTGATAGGGTCGCGCAGGCGGTTTTATACCGTCTTGCGTGTCCTTGTCTTCTCTTTCGTACATGGGCACGCCAAGGCCTCGCTTGAGGGAGATAGACGAGGCACGCATTTCTTATTGTCTCAATCTTTCTCCCTCCAATCGTCTCCTTCGTGGCGGCACACGATGCCGCAGGTTGGGCGCGGACTCCGGCCGCGCCGCCAAAACGGTAGGGCGCGCTCGCCGAGCGCGCCGCAACGAAGGAGAGAGCGATGCGCGCTACGACAGATAGATTGCCGAGTTCTAAGGCTACCATCTTCTATCCTCCATCCATTTTGGAGGAGGAATTGAAGAACAGGGTTGCCGTTGACTGGTTTGGCGCATTTGATTGTTCGCACATTCTCGGAAAAGTGGACTTCTGCGCCGCCGTGCCTGCAACAGACCTTCCGCTGTGTGATGCTGAAAGCGTGCTGTGGGCGGAGGCGAAGCGAGGTGCGGAAGCACCGCTCGACTTCGCGCTCGTCCAGCTCATCCTCACCATCGGTAAGGAGCGAACCTTCGACAAACATCTTCCGCCTAAGTACCTTGCCGCCTTCAATGCCGCGCGGATAGCGTTCATCCCGTATTCGGAGGTGGTTGAGATATTCTATCAGAGCGACTTCAACTGGAACGTAGCCCCATCCGACCACGAGACGCGCGAGTTCGGCGACCTCTACCAACGCGTCATCCGCATCCTTGAATCCGCCACGCTTGAATTCGATTTCGCGAAGGACGAGGTGGAACTCCGTCGATTCATCAAGACCAATCTCAACACCGGTAGAACGGGCTGCCAGCCCGTTCAGATCACCAAGAACAACTTCACGCACATCTACCAGCGCTGGCGCGAGACGGTAATGCCCACGATCCTCATGCCGGACTGGGCCGCCGCGAAGAAGAACGGCATCATCGACGCGGATTTCTTCCTTGCCGACATCTTCTCGTCCGACAACGCCGCCGTCACCGACCGTCTCAACGTCCTCCTGATGAACGACCATTACCGCCAATCGGGCGGAACGAACGCACTTGGCTTCCAGCTCTTCTCAGAAATCTCCTTCTCAGACGGACAGAAGGCGCACCATCTCTTCTGGAACCGTTATAGGCGTCCGCCTCGTAAGGAGTACTGGAACTACATCGTCAACCGCCGCGACCTCCTTGTGCCACAGGACGTGCGTGAACGCAAGGGGTCATTCTTCACCCCGCAGCAGTGGGTTTCGCTTTCGCAGGATTACCTTGCCGCCGTACTTGGCGAAAACTGGCAGGACGACCACTACGTGTGGGACTGCTGCGGCGGTACCGGCAACCTTGAAGTCGGCCTCACGAACAAGTACAACGTCTGGGTGTCCACACTCGACCAGCAGGACGTAGACGTGATCCACCAGCGCATCAAACTCGGCGCGAACCTCCTTGATTCACACGTATTTCAGTTCGACTTTCTGAACGATTCATTCGACAAACTACCGGAGGGGTTAAAAGAAATAATCGACGATTCCGAGAAGCGCAAGCATCTTGTCATCTACATCAACCCTCCTTATGCGGAGGCAGGTACTAAAAAGAAAATCGCTGGCGAAGGTGACCCTAAGACCGGCGTTTCCTTTGAAAGCAAGACCTATAAACGGTTCAGTGCCTTGTTAGGCGCAGGAGCAAGGGAACTTTTTGCGCTTTTCTTTATGCGAATCAAGCATGAGATTCCAGACTGTGTATTAGGAGAGTTTTCAAAAATTAAACATTTGCAAGCCCCAAACTTTAAAGCATTCAGACAGGCTTTTAGGGGCAAGTTGGAAAAATGCTTCATCGTTCCTGCCGACACTTTCGACAACGTTAAGGGGCAGTTTCCAATCGGCTTCTTCGTGTGGCGGTTGAAGAATCTTGCTTTCGCTACTGGGAGGTTTGGAGATTTGGAGATTGAAAGAGAGTTTAAACAAACTCCTAAACTCCAGGACTCCCAATCTCCCAACAGTGAAAGCAATTCAACAGATGGCGTGTTCATGTCAACCTTGGCAGATGTTTACGATCGTAATGGTGAGTTCCTCGGCACGAAGACGATATATGCACCTGAAATGAGTCGCTCGGTTATTGACTGGTTACGACAGTCCTACGACAAACAGGGCGAACGTATTGGATATTTGCGCATGAACGGGACAGATGTTCAGAATAATCGCGGAATATATCTTGCCAGTTCGCTTAGTGCAAACGACCTGCACAATCATTTCTATGCCGCTGTGACTAAAAATAATGTTTTATCAATGAGTCTTTATGCGGCAATTCGAATAGTTGTAGAACCGACTTGGCTGAACGACCGAGACCAGTTCCTATATCCTACAGATGGGTGGAAAATGGATGCAGAGTTTCAGTCGGATTGCCTTGTATTCACATTATTCCACGGCCAGAACCGTGTCAGCAGTCGTGACGGCATCAACCACTGGATTCCGTTTACGGAGCAGGAAGTGGGGGCGAAGGATTGTTTCGCGAGCCACTTCATGAGCGACTGGTTGGCGGGGCACGGGACGGCGCGCTCGGTGATCGCGCCCTACCAAGGGGAACTCGATTTTAGCGGGGCAACTGGGACGGACGAGGCAACTGGGAAACGAGACGAGTCCCACATGTCCCCGTTGTCCCAAATGTCTCAGCAAGCCCGTGCCGTCCTTGACGCCGGGCGCGAACTGTGGCGTTATTACCACGCCCAGCCGAACGCAAATCCAAGCGCCTCGTTCTACGATATCCGCCTGCACTTTCAGGGATCAACGACCGATGCAAAGGGCAAGGGGCGGATGAACAGTGAATCGACCGATGAGAAGTATACCGAATTGATTGGCAATCTCCGCACGGCGATGAAGTCCCTCGCACGCCGCATCGAGCCGAAGGTGTACGAGTATGGATTTTTAAAAAGGTAAAGGGGGCCACTGATGGTGACGGTAAAAATTGCGAAAACCTGTCAGGCCAATTTTCGCAAAATCATGCCATTCAACAATCAGGAAATGTGATAAACTAACGGGGAACGGCGATGAGTGTACTTGAAACCATAGAGGCGTTAAAGAGCGGGCTGATGTGGGTTGGCCTGTCGGCGCTGGCCGCGTTTGCGGTCGGCGTCGTCGGTGCGTGGTTGTGCCGTTCGGCGCGCTCGGCAAACCGAGCTACGTAGAAAAGAGGTGTATTCATGATGAAGGCGGAGTTGAAAAAGAAGTTGATGTTCCTTCTGCTCACGGTGGGATGTGTTGGAAGCGTCTTTTGCACAGTGCCATCTCGAACCGGAGGAATGAGTTCGCAGCGAAAAGTCGCGAAGAGATGTGCTATTGCCCAGAATGAAAACGTAAGAATTTGGGATAACCTTCGAAAATACTCCTTTGATTATAACGGCCTTAAAGTTGAGGTACAGAAACTGAAAGGGCTTGAGAAGGAATTTGTGGATGTGCCAGTTGTTGGAGTGAGCGAGGTCGCGCAAGATGGTTCGATTGTTGTCAAGTTGGGCCATCCTGGAAAAGATTGGAATTACAGTAATCCCTTTTGGCATCCTTGGATGCGCGTACGTTTTGAAAAAGGGGCTGCTGAACTTGCTGATCTTGACATGTGGGATCGGCTGACTTCCGTGAAAGTGCGCTTTACTGGAATGGTTCAAGAGTTGGGCGTTGACTGTGTCGGTATCACGTATGCGATTCCTCCTCCCAACGATCCATTGGCGGGTGGGAATGCCGGTACGATTACTGGCGATGAACTCGCTAAGTTGATTAGCAAGGACGGACTTGGCCGACGACAATATGCGGTCTTGCAGCGGCAACTTGCGGGACGCCGTCTGTCGTTTTGCTCAAGCTACATTGAAAGTGTCCGGTCAGAACAGCCTGGGCGGAGTTGGTCATGTGAAATTCTTGCAAGGTTTCCGCACACCGGCTTTAAACCTGTTGATGGCATTAGCTGTTGTCTCGAGAAGAGAAGGTTCCCGCTATATGCCCTTGTCCGTTGTGCCCATGCTGGCATTAACGAACGACTGTCTTATGTTCAATCCGATCCCGGCCTCCATGTCGTCGAGATGTCCACCACGGTAGCCGATCCCGCATCTGTGAAAAAATCTCTTCAGCAGGCGGAACACCCCGTGCTTGTCTTTGAGGATCCGGAGATTTGCCTTAATCATGAGCCAGAACAATGTACAAAGCTCAATCTGGAAACGGTTACTGGCGACGAGTTGTCGGACTATTTCGCAAATCGTGATGAGCCAATTCCTGAAAGAATTGTCAGAGAGCTTAGCTCGGCACTGGCTGGACGCGAACTGTCGTTCAAGACACTGTTGACGCTCAATGCGTCTCCAGCATCTCTTGATTGGAGGGAAACCATCTTCTGCCGAACGGTCAATCCGTCTCAGTGTGGACTCCCCATAGCGATTGTGGTGTCGCTGGATAGTTTGGACGTGTTGCCTCATGATCCGTTAGAGGGCGACACTCTCGTAAAGGTATCAGGGCGAGTGTCACGGCACACATACCACCCATGGGGTATCCATCATCGATCGTGGTTGACGATGGAAAACGTCTCGATTGAGACGCTGCAAGGGAAATTCGACGGGCTACTAGACTTGGCGAAAGATGCTTCTGGGGATGATGCCATTGCTGCATTGGAAAAATTGCCGGAAGATATACGAATGGCGAGTTTGCTGCGTTTCTGCCGAACGCAGAAGGATCGCCGTGTGACGTTTTCCAAGGGGCGAATCGGACCGTACATCAAGAGATCGAAGGATGGGGCTGTGAATTTTTCGCTTGATTTCGGAAAAGGCTTCAAAAATCGCAGAAGCGATTTGAATTCCACGTTCTACGTACACGTTCCGTCCGGAGTTCAGTCTATGCGCGCGCTGGACATTATCGAGGGTGAAATGATCGGACCGGTGTCTGCACGCCTAACGCTTGCGCAACCACGTGACCCCATAAGGAGAAACGACGCGCTCGGCCCGGAGCTGGTGGACTTTTCCTTTGACTTTCCGAAAATTGAACGGCGCCAGTTACCTGCTTTTGACGAGAAGACAATAACAGGCGACGAACTGCTGAAAATGCTGGATGCGCACAAGGACAAACTGACAATGCTGCAACGGTTGGAACTGATTGCAAGATTGCATGGGCGACGCCTTACGTTCACATGCCATGTGGGTTGCGTGGAGGGTAGTGCTAAAGGGGCTGCAAAACTTCAGTCTTGGGTTGCCGCCGGTGTCCGCTTGCGTTTTGACATGAATCCTCCAGTACAGTTTTCAGAGGTTAATAAGGTGCGTCGCATCACAGGAACTGCTGACATCCGGAATCTGGAAGGGTGCCTAAATCTTGGCGCGTTGTCCTTCCATGATGCCGTACTGGAGGATTAGGTGGCAAATATAAAGGAGCGAGAAATGGTCGTGTTTTGAGTTTGCGTTGGCATGAACGGCATCTATGTTTCGGGTACGTACACGCCTATCGGAAACTACTATTTCGAATGTGTGCTGCAAGACGGGGCTACGCTCGACATTTCAGGGCGGGTGCTTCCGTTCCCGTTGAGTTCGTCGTTAGTATATGTTCAAACCGCGACCGACGAACAGAAGTTGGCGCGCAAGACCGTTCGCCTCGCCATCTTGTCTGGGGCGCATCTCCGTTTTTCACCGTCCCTCCTTTGTAATGGAAACAACCAAAACAACTTTCAAAAACAACTTAGTCCTACGGGCACACCTTGAACATTCTCACTTTCAGAATCGTTATAGCTTATGGATTGGCAAATGGGCGCGGGCGAGTTAGCCCGCGCGCATAAGGTAAGTTGTTTCAAATCGTTGTTTCCAATCATCAGGAGGCTCGGCGGTGAATTGCGCAGATGCGCCCTCTTGTCTGAAAAACTTCCCGTTTCCGTCGCACGCCAATGAGAGTTTTGGTATAATGTGCGGCGATGAAACCGATAGCCACAGACACGCATGACTTCCCGAAGCTGCGGGAGAAGGGTTGCATCTACGTTGACAAGACCAGGTTCA
>CAMKJU010000040.1 GCA_946413265.1 uncultured Lentisphaerota bacterium | reverse complement strand
CGCCGCACATGACATCGCGGCTTGGCTTCAAGACCGCGTTGATCACAACGCCGATGCGGTATTTTCTTTCGTTTTCCACGGGACGCATTTTACCAAAACAACGGCGCAGAGGCAATCACAACCAGCAATAGCATTAGGCGCGTCTCGCGTCACCGGCTTGCGTCTAGCTCGATCTCGAAGAGCCATTCGTCGCGGCAGACGTCGCACACCGTCTCGGCGGCGAAGTCGCCCGGCAACCCGCGCGCGGCAAGCCACGCCTGCCACGCCGTCCGGAATGACGGCTCCTTTAGATATACGATCGCGCGCGAAACATCCGCCCAGCCGTAGCCGCGGCTCTCCAGAATCGCGTACACGGCCTTCATCGTGCAGTCCACCTGCTTCTCGATGTCGCCCACGAACGCCACCTCGTGGCTGTTGGGCTCGATCGAGGCAGTGCCGCTAACGAAGAGCAGACGGCGATCCGGCCACAATATCTCCGCCGCGCGGCTGAAACTCGAACGATACGCCATCGCCGGCGCCTGCAGGGGCGACTCCACTATCTCCGCCTTCACGCGCCCATCCTTCGGCTTCACCGCAATCGCGCCCGCCGTGATCGCCGCGCCGTCCAGGTTCGCGCTGCCGATGCCCGTGGACGCGGGGAGGAACGTGTTGAAGACGTTCCGCGATTCGAAGAACGCGGAGCGCGCCGCGTTGAATTCGCCGTACCATTCACACACGCGGTCGATGTAGAGCCACGTGCGCACCACGTGCGCGAACGTCATGCCCGCCTCCGCGAGCAGCGATTCCATTTCGGGGAATATCGCGGCCGCCTGCGCGCCGCGCGGTGCGTTGAGGTCGGGCGGCAGGACGCCCGCGAGACAGCAATAGGTGGCGACATCGTCATCCCACATCGTGCCGACGCAACGGTCGGCACGGATGAGCGGGCCGCATGGTAGGGCCCGATCACCGAGCGCGCCGCAACCGCACGGAATACCAAACCCACACGTTGCCATTGGCAACCCGCCCGCCTCGTTTACGAGGCGGAACGACGGCACGTCGGACCGCACGCGCGCCGACACGTCGTCGAAAGTCCCCCAAAGGAATTCGGATAGGATTTTCACGGTTGATATTTAACCAATTCGGCGTAAAAAATGTGTCACGGGGCTGTCACAGATTCGCACGAATGAACCGACCCAGAGGTTGTCACGGCGTACCCGACGAAGTCGACCAGTTGGGCGTCAACGGCACAGTCGAGATACGGGATTCTTCAGGGCGTGGCTTGATCACCCAGCGGAACCACACGGAAGTGTCCGGGAACATTCCCCATCCATAGTAGTTGCCCATCGAGTTCGGCGAATGTGGGTCCACAACCTCGACGCGCGTCTGGAACGGATGGGGATCGTCCGCCGCGCCGAAGGAACCCGGCTTGAAAGTGTACTGCTGCAACGGGAGATACCTGCCGGACACGTCCGATTTCTGCAGTGCGCCCACGATGGTGAACACCGCGCTCGTCCAGGCCGACTGCTCCTCGCTCGTCAAATCGGAACTGCCCCTGCCGTCGTAGACATGGCCGTTCAGCCGGTCTGGCGGCCAAGCCACGTCCGTGGCCTTGTTCGTGATCATCATCGTAACCGTCATGTAGACGTTGGACCTGA
This sequence comes from uncultured Lentisphaerota bacterium, assembly GCA_946413265.1. Taxonomy (GTDB): domain Bacteria; phylum Verrucomicrobiota; class Kiritimatiellia; order RFP12; family UBA1067; genus RUG572. The sequence continues at coordinate 28,340 of CAMKJU010000040.1, read as the reverse complement.
TCGTGCCGTCGGGCCTGACGGTCACGCGCGGCTCGACGTCGGGCTCTTCGTTCGCAATCAACGACCCCATGCCGGCCACAAACCAGATGTTGCTGCCGCCCAAATTATCCTTATGCACGGGCGGGATGTTGAGCCAGTACATTTCGGTTAACGTGAGCTCTTCGCTCTTCGACATGGAAAGGTCTTTATACAGGGCCTTGCTCAGGTCTTCAGGACCGTATTTCGAATACTCGTTGAACAGCCAGTCCATCACGGCAGTGCTGTAGGAGTTCTGGTCCGTGAGCCCCCATTCGTCCTTGAGCCTGTCGTCCCGCTCCGCGCCGACGATTACCGTAAGCGTGTTCGACACGCTTCCGAGGTCGAGCGTGTATTTGCCCGTCTTGCCGTGCGCATCGTCCACCGGATTGCCGTTGATCGTACAGGTGCCTATCTGATACCAGTTGGTGACCTGGAGCACTATGTTCGTGTGCGTGTCCTTCGGCACCACGATCACCGCATTCGCGCCCATGTCGCGGTCGCCGAAGAACTGCTTCATGTACTGCGGCGAGAGGATCGTGGAGTAGATCCACACGTTCGTGCCAAAGGGCTCAAGGAAGTAGCCAAACGGTATCTCCTGCAACGTGCCGTCCTTCAGCTTGTTGATCTCAGTGGATGTGTCCCACATGTAGTTCGTCCAGCAGCCGGTATCCTCGCCGTGGCTGCGGAACACGCCGAGCGTGGTGTTGGCATCGTGCTTGTCCTCGCCGGCGTAGATCCACTGGCTCTTCTTGTCCGCCTTGCGCAGTCTGGCGAGCAGGTTCGTGCCGGACTCCTCGTACTCGTAGAACGTCCCCATGGACGTATTAGTTCCCTGCACCACGATTTCGTGCTCGATGATGCCGCTAGGACGGATCAGCTGAATGCCGTAAGGCTGGTAGTAACTGAATCTGCCGTTGGTCAACGATGGCTGCGTTACGCTCTTCCAGTAGCCGTCGCTCGCCACGTTGCCCCTCGCGGTGGGTGCGCACACGCTCACGAACGTGTAGTGGTTCGTGCTGTCAACGCCATGCCTGGTTCCGATCTTCGAGGTAAGGTTGCGCACGCCGTCGTCAATGCCGAAGGCGAGCAGGTTGCCGGTCTTGAGGTTGTAGGCGGTATACTGCACGTACCAGCCCTTGAGATCCGCTCTCTCAGGCACGGCGAACTCAATGAACTGGTAGAGTCCCTTGGTGTTGTCCGCGTCGCAGTTGTTCACCTCGTTGATCCATGCGCGACGCGGGGAGATCGCGTCGAGGATCGTGTAGGCGGAGAACTGGCTGGAAAGCCCCGAATCGTTGCCGGCGCCCACCTCCGATCCTCGGTACCATTCGGGAACCGTCCAGTCCTCCGGCTCAAGCATGGCTTCGAGATCCGTCTCCCTGCCCGACTTGTCGCGGTACTTTGCGCGCACGATGTACTGGTACACCGTGTTCGCCGTGTCCTCGGGCGGCATGATCGACTCGGGGAACGTGGAATAGCTGCGGTACACGAGCTCGGAATCAGAGACGCGCTGGAGCTCGCTCGTGAAGCGCTGCTGGACATCCTGCCCGCCTACCTTCTTGTACTTCGGCAGGTCCTTCCATTGCTCGTACCCCCACGGAATCTCGCCACGGTAGACCTCCATCCACACGCGGATCGAGCCCGTGTCCAGCTCGTCAGCCATCTGCTGCGGCTCCACGCGACACTGTATGCCCCACGACTCGGCGATGAGCGGCTGCTGGTTCGGGCTGTTGATGTCCGTGATCCTGCATATCGCCTCAGTGCCTAAGTGCTCGCGGAACGGACGCACGTCGAGGAACTTCAGACGCGGCACGATAAGCTCGCTCACGCTCACCTCGTCGATGAACACGCGGTTGATCGGCTGCTCCACCAAGGCAGTACCGAACATTGAGGCGTTTTTGAGGTCATTCCACTCCCAACCCTTGGCCTGCCCTTCGGGAGACCGTCCCCAGCGCGCGCCCGCAGCCTCAAGGCGAACAGCCTTGTAAGGACTAGTCGACCCCTGGTATTTCCACTCGAAGGCATGGTAGGTGGGTGATTGCACAACGAAGTTCGTGATGGGTTTCCAGTACTGGCTCTCCGTATTAGGCTGGTCGGCGGACGGATCGTCGCTGCCGTAGAGCGTCACCACCGCAGAGGTTTTGTTCGTGTCGAACAGGCGCGCGCGGAAGCTTACCGTGCCGATGCCGTTCGTGAGCGCTGCGCACTGGATGAACGGGTTCTGCTGGGCGTACTTGGTCGCTTCGGTTGGATCGGTATCGGCAAGGCCGATGCCGTGCGCGTCCTTGCTGGTGTTGTCTTCCGGCTTCGCCGAGAAGTTGAGCGCGATCGAGAGACCGTCCGGCCAGTCCGCGAGAAACGCGTACGGCCCCGCCCCGCCCGAGCCGTTCCAGCCCTCGGTGTGGACGTTGAACCCGAACCAGGACCTGATGTTGAGCGCCGGCTCGTTGTAGCAGTACGCCTTCGTAATCGTTATCTTGCCGTAGTCGATCATCGCCTCGCGAGCTGCAATGTCCTTTACCATCGCACCTGTAGCGGGCGTCTTCTCGAAGGTGTTCGCCATGGTGGAGACAACGTCCGGATCCACGATCACGCGAATCAAGCCGCACACGTTCGTGTAGATGTGCCCCTCGAACATGTCGTCGACCCAGTGCTCCCGCAGGCTGATGAACGTCGTCCTCGTGCCGCTCGCAAGCTCGGAAGCGTTCGTGAACACATGACGGTCGATCGTAGTCCATATTTGCTTGGATCCCTCCGTCGCGAGGCTTTCGGTCAGACGAGGCACGTCCGAGGTGAGTTCCGACGGCGTCATGTTCGTGGCGATCTGCACGAGCATCACGCAGTTGGAGTCCGCGTTCTCGTAGGAATAGCTGAAGAGCGACATGCCCTCGTTGATGTACGGCGCGCGGATGCCCATCGGATAGCCTTCCTGTCCGCGCGAGGGCTGCAGCAGGCAGACACGAGACGACGTGCGCACGCGCAGGATCACCGCGCCGCAGCCGCCCCGCGCGCCCTTGCCGATCTTGTTGTATGCATCGGCGGTGTTGTGGCCCTCGTAAGTGCCGCCGCCGCCACCGCCACCCAGGCCGTCTTGCCCGGCAATCGGATTCCTCCCGGTGTAGCTCGCGCCGTTGCCGCCGCCGCCCGCGCCGCCCGCGCCGCCCAGGGCGCTGTTGTGGTAGCCGCCGCCACCGCCACCGCCACCGCCATAGTACACGATTTCACCGGTGATGTCGCTCTGCTTGCCCGCACCGCCGTTGCCGCCCTTGCGAGCCCCCGTATCACCGACATACCCGTTCTCGCCCGCGCCGCCACCGCCGCCGCCAAGGCCATAGTTGTTATTTCCTTTCTCGACGCCTTTCGCGCCGGCGAAGCCCTGCCCCGCCGTCCCAGCGCCGCCGTTCCCGTTGCCAGCGCCACCGCCGCCGGAACCGCCGCCCCTCCCGGCCGCCGATCCCCAGCCGCCGCCGCCGCCGCCGCCCTTCACCTCCAGATTGCCCTTAACCGGGATGTCTCTCACAGACGTATTGCCGCCGTTATTGCCGGCCGGCTGGGTGGTGGCATTCGACCCCGTACCACGCGGAACCGGCGCAGTGCCGCCCGCACCAACCACGAGCGTTATCGTCCTGCCCGCCGGAATCACCGCAGGGCTATCCGACCATTTGTAATCCAGCACGCCGCCGCCGCCGCCGCCGCCGCCCATCGCGGCGCCGCCAGCACCGCCGCCGCCCACGAGGAGAAGGCGGTCTACGATCATGTCGGCAGTCGGCGTGACCTTGTACGTGCCTGCCCTGTTGAAGACGAACGCATAGCCGTTCGTGCCGGCCGACTTCACGCAGTCGTTGGGAAGGTAGAATCTCTTTCCATTGTGCGTGATGTTCGCCACCGCGTCAATCCAGCTCTTCGTGTAGATCCAGCCATTCTGATGATCGTAGGCGCTGCCGCTGCGGCCCCAACGCTCCACGCCCTCCCACGGGGTGATCTCAATGTCGTCAACGATGACGCCGGTATCCTCTTCCTCGCCGGTCTTCAGCATCACCTTCCACGAGCCGGGCAGACGCGGCGAAACCTCGAACTTGTTCGTAGTGAACGAATCCACCACCCTCTCGTAGCCCGAAGGGTACCATGTGCCGCCACTCGCGGACGCATCCGACAGCCACACCTGGATCACCTGGTTGGACGGGATGACGGCCGAGAGGCCACCTTCATTTTTATAGCGGCTCTCATTATCGAGTTCCCAGCGGTTTTCATAGAAGTCCCATTCTTGGGAAAGTTTGGTAATACCCTCAGTCTGACCTACATAGTTAATGGTCGCATCGGTATCTCGAGTTGGTGCGCTTATAACGTCATGGATGCCAATTCTGCCAAATCCGGCACGGCAGTCGGTCGAACCCACGCCGTAAGAACCACCGCTCGCAAATATGCCAGGTTCCTCGTCTAGCCACGATATGACGGAGTTCGCCAAGACCGTACCGTCGCCCTGAATGGTATTCTGCGTGCGCGTGGGGGCGAGGTGTCCCTCCAGTTTCACGCAAGTTCTCCCGTCGACCACAAGCGTATAGAGAAGGAAGTAGGCGGATGTCCAGTACGAACCATCCCTTTGATCAGGAGACGACGGCACCAGCAGATTTGTTGAATATATTACACTCCTGAGCAGTTTGGGCTTCGTCGTGCCGCCTGCACGCGTCCACTTGTAGAGCCCCAGTTCAAGTTCCGTGTTCGTCCTTCGCGTCATGCGGAATTCGTAGCAACCCTGCTTGCCGCGGTGGTAGCCCACGAATGAGACGGCAGGATAGAGGGGCGACATGTCGGACGGCTTCACAGTGTCCGTCTCCATCTGACGGCTCATCGTGATCTTCGCGCTGATGGCGTAGTTTTTGCATGAAAGGCCGTCCATGTATGTGGCGAAGGCATCGTACTGTATCGGCTGCGCGATGCGGGCGGTGAACGAGACGGAGTCCAGACCGAGCGGCAGTGCAGACGCGGGGAAGTTCTCAAGCCCCACGGAGCCCTGTCCGTTACCGTCAAGCGCCACCGCAAGATCCTGCTCATCGAGCCGGGAAACCTCCTCGCGCGTACCCAGCACGAAGGAGAAGTTGTGCGCCGTCCAGCCGTTCGGGGTTGGCCCGACTGCGGCCCATTTGTTGGTCGGGTAGGGGTCGGCCGCCGAGTCCAGGATGATCGGTTTCGTGAACTTCTCGGTCCAGTAGTCGTTCCGCTCTGGACAAAGCTCCCAGGTATTGTCGAACGGCGCGTCCGAACGTCCCTTCTTTTCCGACACTCCGCTGTTGGAGACGACTTCGTCTCCATTGGTGGACATCACGTTGCCATGGAAGTTCTTGATCGCGTCCGTCCACTGGTTGAACGTCTGGTACGCCGCATGGGAGAGCGAGAACGCGCGCTGCTCGTCGTTGTACTCGATCTTCAGGTGCGTGGAGGATTCGTCGAGGATGACGGAGATTTCATTCGGGTTGCCGGGATCAAGCGTGGCCGTATATGGGATGGCGGTAACGGTCTCCTCGGCCGTGTAAAGGTTGTTCGTGCGGACGAGCCACGTCGTGGCATCCGTCTCGTTTGTGTAATGCTCCTTCGTGACAAGATAGAATGAGAGCTTCCCGCCCACGCCGTTAGTGGGAATCTGGTAGTGATACCGCCACGAGTGGTCGCCCACAAGCGTCATGCGCGGCACGGTCTTGTCCGGCGTTTCAAGCCTGTACACCTCATTCGACCCCGCCAACTCGTTGGTGATCGTCAACGAACCAACGAGCTGCACCCACTCCATATTGCTCTCGCCCTCGCGTATGCGCGTGAAGTAGTCGGTGCCCATCGACGGCACTCCGTCTAGCGCAGTGTACGTCGCTCGGTTGGTAATCGCTGATATCTTTTCTGTCCAACTACTTCCATACCCAACCCCACAAGCGTAGTCTGGAGCACGATAATAGGGAGCATCCAATTCTGCTGTATAAAAATATTCAATGTCTCCCACTCCGTTCGTTAAGGGAACATTCGTCTGACCAACAAGGTTGCTAACAAAAGATGCAGAGGAAACACTCGTCTGATCGAATGGAATCACAGTCCAATTCCCTTCAAATTGCTTGAGATACCTCCACCGATAATGGAAACTGGGATTACTTATTTTCACGGCATCGGTATCACCGCTATTTGTAACAAAATGAACCCGCACCCATGGTTTAGACGCACTGCTTTCAAACGCCTGAAATGGCACCGTAAAATCACCTATGCACCCTAACACCTCACTTCCCCTCAAAGAAACGTCATAGTCCTGTCCATAGCGCTTCAATTCTGCGGTCATTGGAGGGAACGAAGCAAGAATATTGTCCAGCAAAACAAGGCCTGTTGTATCACCATCACTTCCAGACTCATTCAACCTCCTAATTCTAAAACGAATTGGCGAGTAGTAATTCAACTTCGTCCGCACCCGATAAAACTGATTAGAAGCCCCTGCAGTAGCCGCAAGCACAAGGTTAGTGACGCTCTCCTCTTGGAGATTTAACGTTTTAACATTGTCAACTGTAAATACATCAAAGGGCAATGATTCCCATTTCAGGTTCTCGTAATCGTCCACAACATCTTCAAAACGTTTTCCAGAAGCAGCGGCGGAAGCCGTCACATTTGTAGCAATTTCCAATGTAATTTCAGCCGTAAGAAATGTTGTAAAAGCATTTACAGCATCAAAGTAAATGGTTCCAATCCCCTCATTATACAAGGGAGAATAGACACACGACTTCTTTGAATTCCTCATGACAACAGACCCAACCATTTTTACGCCTTGGGATGTGGCGGGAATCCGCATAGTTGTTCCATCTGTTATCGATACCGCTGTTCTCGACCAAGGTATATAGTTTCTCCTATTGGCTACTGAAGTCCCGCTTCCTGCACGACAGTCCTCCAAATGCCAAAGACGAGTGCCATCTGACGTGTACATCGTATGCGTGATTCCTGTCAAGAGCGCAGGCATAGTCCAATCTGGTTCCTCGTCACTATGAACCCAATATGTCTTTTTAGTTGGGTCTGTATCGTAATACCCTTGGCAGAACACCTCCATGAAGTCTTTGTTGTCATTATTCATCAACAAGATACGGTCATTTTCCATAACCGCGTAAGCCCCTCCCCACGCGCGCGCACACGACAGCAACGCAACGGCGAGCATGAGAAGTGCGCAGGGTACACTGCGCCTAGAGAGGGGGCAAAGCCGCTCGAAGAGCGGTCGTCCGATGCTTGACCTCTCTCCAAACAAGCCTTTTGTGCCCCGTTTATTCATGGCGCACCTCGCTTTCTTTCTCTTTGACTTTCATTTAAAGTTACTTACATACCGCAGCGGTGCGCCCGCAAGAGGGCACACTACGCCTAGGATGGGCGCAAGTGTAGCATAATCCGTTGAACCGCGCAAGGGGGGGTTAAAGATTTTGTTGTTTTTTATCACTGGCATGTTACTGGGGAAGCCGAGGTGGGGTGGCGGGCCTCCCGCCAACGAGCTCTGGCAATCCTTGGATCTTCCGGATTTTCCGGAATCCGGAAAATCCGGAAAAATGGGCTTGCGCGCGATGTGAAACCGTGATAAACTAATCCGCGCTGTGCAAAACAGCACAACGCAAAACTGCACAACAATAGCTAGTAGGAGTGCTAAAAGATGAGCCCATTCAAATATGGTTGCACAGTCAACGACGAATTCTTCTGTCCGCGCCCAGAACTTGAGCGCCGCCTCGCGGAACACATCAAGTCTGGCCAACATGTGGCAGTGGTGGGACCCCGCAGAACCGGGAAAAGCTCGCTGGTGTTGGAAACAGTGCGCAAAGCGAAGGGGGTTGCTCTCTTTCACGTTGATTTTCTCGACGTGAGAAGCCGCGCTGAGATGTGCAAACGCATGGTGACGTCGCTTTCCCGGCTTGAATCCTCGGATTCATGGTTTTCAAAGATGATGAAAACCCTGGTGCGCCTTCGTCCGACACTTTCCATCGATCCGCGGGATGGATCTCCCACGGTCTGCATAGATGCGCGGGAGGCAGCGGAGCTCGGTTCGCTCGACAGCGTTCTCGATGCGCTTGTGGCGCAGACGGCGAGGCGTAGGATATGCGTGGTTTTCGACGAGTTTCAGGATGTGATGGATATAGACGACGGTGAAAACGCCTTGGCGATCCTGCGTTCGCGCATCCAGCTGGATACGAACACGCCGTACATTTTCCTAGGCAGCGTACGCCACAGGATGCTTGATATTTTCCTGAACTCTCGCAGCCCTTTCTACCATGGGGCGTCGCTGTTTGACGTGGGAGATATTGCGGCGGATGATTTCTATAAGTTCCTCTGCGGGCGTTTTGCCACTGGCAGGCGCCTCTTCCCCAGGGAGTCGTTTGACGCCATTGCCGCAGCCGTGCGCAACACCCCCGGCTACATCCAGGAAGTCTGCGACGCACTTTGGCAGGCGAGCGCGAAAGGGGATGTGCTTTCAACGGGTGACATCGAAAAGGCGCTGGCCGTTATATTCGCTCGCGAGGGCGAGCACTTTTCATTTGCCGTAAAGCAGTTGACTGCGCTTCAGGTCCAGGTGCTGACGGCGATTTCAGTGCGGGGCGGCAGGGAAATCTTTTCCGGGGATTTTTTGTCTGCTGCCAATGTGAAAAGCGTTGCCTCGGTCAAGCGGGCCGTTACGCGGCTGATAGACGAAGGGTTGGTATATTTCGCCGATGGTGAGTATAAAGTTGACAATCCGTTTTTTGCCGAATGGATAAGGCGGAGGTGATTCGTTGCGACATCGCGGCCCATGGGTGGGGCGATCCGGAAAATCCGGAAATTCCGGATCTTCCGGATTCTCCGGAATTTCCGGGGCAATCACGAACCATTAAACAACTCGGTAAATCAGCCGCTCCGGCAAACCTGCCGCAGCCATGAACATGACCATGTAAATTGGCAAGTAGGTGATTCTGCCGGCGCGCTCCAGATTCTCGTTGTTCAACACAAAAGCCTCTTCAATATGGTAGTTCTCATCCGCCAGCACATTGCTCAGGGCATTATGTCGTTTGTAGTCCTTGCCGCTCTTCACCTCGATCGGCGTCACGCCATCGCCACGCTCCACCACGAAATCCAGCTCACCCTTTTTCTTCGAATGGTAATAGTAGGGCGCTATTCCTTTGGCCAGCAGCTCCTGGGCGACCACGTTCTCATAGACGGCACAGATGTTCAATCCACTTTCGCCCGCAAGTACACGCAATTGGATTCCATTCGCATACATGGCCGCCAACAGTCCCACGTCATTGGCAAAGAGCTTGAAAAGGTTGCGTTTCTCCGAAAGCTTCAGCGGTGGCTTTGGTTCCTCGACGCAGTACGCCGGAATCGCCACTCCGGCGTTTTTCAACCCAAGGAAACCGTCCTCCACGCGCGTGAAACGACTGCCGGGAACGACGCTCGCCATCTTGAACCGACGGTTTTCCGATGCGAGTTCAGAAGGAAGGAGGTCATAGACCTCGCGTATGCGCAAGGCGTGATCCGGATCGTATTTCGAGATGTCACGGCGGTAGGCGCGTATCACGAACCGCTGCTCGGCGACGACTGCGGAAAGGTCGTTGGTAGCCACGTACTTGTCGACTGCGGCCGGCATGCCCCCGACAACGAGGTACAACCTGAAATACCGCATGAGCCTGTCGTGGATGAAGGAATCAACCTTCCGCCGCCCCTCCCAAGCCGCCCGCGCCTCGCCGATCACGTCTCCGCCCACGCCGTTCGCCCAAAGAAACTCCTCGAAGTCCAATGGATACATTTCTATTTCATCCATGAATCCAACAGGAACCGAGCGCACGTTCTTCAGCTCTACGCCCAGAAGCGATCCGCTGTAGACGTAATGGCATCCTCCCTTGCCGACAAGGAACTTCGCGTATGTGACTGCCTCAGGACACTCCTGCACCTCATCGAAGAACACGAGCGTGCTGCCGGGAATCAACTTGCCGTTAGCGTATGCCGAAAGACGAAGAAGAACGTCCTGCTCATCAGCCACATCATGGAAGATGGCCATGGCAGCAGGTTCTTTGATGAAGTTGATCTCAACCAAAGACTGATAATGCCGTTTCGCAAACTCTTCAACGATGAACGTCTTTCCCACCTGCCTTGCACCGGTCAAAAGAAGGGTCTTCTTGTCGGCGACCTTGTGAAAGGCCTCCAATTCTCGCCATACTTTTCTTTCGAGCATCTTTTTTCTCCGTTAGGTGGGGTAAGTATACCATTTCTTTGACAATTCCGCAACCCCGAAAAAGCCCTTTTACGACAATTCCGCATCCCGAAAACGGGACATTTTGGACAAAAAGGACAAAGGCTGGAGGACTTTTGAAAAGGGCAATCAGCGGATTTTCCGGATTTTCCGGATTCTCCGGAATTTCCGGATTTTCCGGAATTTCCGGATTTTCCGGAATTTCCGGATTTTCCGGAATTTCCGGAGTTTCCGGATTTTCCGGGATTTCCGGATTCTCCGGATTTTCCGGATCACCCGGCTATCTTTGCCTTCAGCGCAGCGACCTCAGCCTTCAACGCGGCGTTTTCCGCCTCGAGCGCAGCGAGGCGATTGCGCTGGTCGGTGCGATAGCCGAGCCGTGCGGCGGTCATGCGCTCCCTGATGCCGCCCTGCGTGACGAACTCCTCGTCTTTCCGGGCGAGCGTCGTCGTGAGCGCCTTGTCGATCATGTGCGCGAGGCAGATTGCGCAGTTGGCCATTTCATCATCGCTCCATTTGTCGAAGAATGGCGCGTAGGCGTCGAGCGAAGGGTTGTCGCGGCAGAAGCGGTGCAATGCGTCAAAGCGCGGATTGCCGCCCTTCCATTCCTTGAGCCCGTGCGAAGCGAGGTAGTCGGTGTAGTCCGAAAGCAGTTCCTGGTTTGAGCCGCGCGCAATTCCCAAGAGCTTGATCTCGGATTCAAACGACGTCTGGCCGTCACTGTGGCCTTCGACGATGTTTTGCTTAGTCGAACGAGCGGCCTGCACCATCTGGTCAACCGTGCGGTCGCCGAACTTCGGCAGGAACCGTCTGCAGAATGCGACCGTCAGCTGGTAGAGCGCCTCGCTGCGCTTGTAGTAATTGAGTTCCTGCCAGACCGTCGCCTTTCGGAGCGCGCTTGGCCGCCCCTCGCGGTATTGCAATTGCACTTGTTTGCGGTTAGTCATAGCGCATGCCCTCCAGTAGGTTTTTCCGGAATTTCCGGATTCTCCGGATTTTCCGGGGCCGCGCTCAGTACGCAATATGGATTCTTCACTGACTCATTATCACTTTCAGTCCTGACGCGCGGAAGTATAGCAAAGCCAGCCGCGCCGCGCAAGCCGGAATTTCCGGATTTTCCGGGTTTTCCGGATTTTCCGGATTTTCCGGAATCTCCGGAATTTCCGGAATTTCCGAGGCCCCCCACCCCACCAACAACAAAGGGCGGCGCACATCGTGCGCCGCCCCGTGCGGTTAGCCTTCGCTCTGCCGAAGGCTTTGCTCGATCGCTTAGTTATTGGCAGCAGCCTGAGGCGCAGCCGTGAGCGTCACCTTCATGAACTTGGCGTTGGCCTTGTTCACGTTCACCGTGACCGTGCCCGTGGTCGCATCAACCGCCGTGACGGCGATGTTCTCCGTGGTCCAGGTGCCGGTCAGGCTGTCCGTGTAGCTCACTGCGAGGTAGCCGTTGCAGACGATCGTCTCACCAACCGTACCCGTGAGGGCAACTCCGTCAAGCGAGCAGCCGATGGTGATGTCCCAGCCAGCCGTCGCGTTCTGCTTGATCTCAGTGATCTCGAGCGCGGTATCGCCAACCGTCGCCGACTCGTCAACGTTCAGGAGGAACTGGTTCAGGTGCGTGCTCGTGCTGCTGTCATCGAAGCCAACCGCCTGCTTCCACGCATCGTACTTACCCTTGATGGTCGTGTCGGTGGTGTCAATGTAGGTCGGATACGCGGGCGCAGCAGCCTTGGCAAAGAGCGTCGCGTTCGTGGTGACACCAGGAATCGCGAAGGTCAAGCCGAGATCGGTCTCGCCCATCGTGACCTTGTCAAACTCATAACCCGTCTCGAAGGTCGGGATGAGCTCGATCGTGGCCGTGCCATCACCAGGCGCGAGCTGAACGGCCGTGCCGCTCGTCAGGCTGTTGGTGGTGGCGAGGTCGGTCGAGAGCACATACGAAACGGCCGACACCTCGGAAGCAGTCCACGTGAGCGTGAAGTCAATCGTCGCAGCCGGGAACGGATTGTCCTCGGTCCACACGATTTCGTCAACGGCACCCGTGCCCTGGAAGCCAACGCCCTGGAGAGTGACATCCTCAAGTACCGAAGGACGTGACGCCAACGTCGGGAACAACTTGTTGGCTGCTACAAGTTCCCCAATACCTGCCACATATCTTCCAGAAGCAACATCCTGGAAATCTTCGCCATACTGCGGGGTTTTCGCAGCAACCGAAGTCCCATCAACGAATATCTGGAACGCTGGGAAAGGCGCACCAGTAGTTGTAATAGACGGAATTGCCTTAACAGTCAGACGATGCCACGTACCCGGCTCTATGGACAATCCGTCAATTTCGAAGGCAGTAGCCACAGGATCCTCGCCAGCCGACGCCCAATAGTTTGCCTTCACCATAAGGTTCGTGGTGCCTTCGCCAGCCTGAAGCCAGATGGCAAGCTTGTCGCCCTCGCCAACCGTCGGCGCCTCGTCCTCGGTGACCGTGAACTGCACGAGCGTATCGAGGTAGGTGCCAGTGGCGGCAACGGCCTGAGCGGTGCCGAGTGCATCGTTATTACCAGTCAACTGACCAATCGAACGCCAAAGGGTACCGCCCTCGGTGTCGAGCGCGAGGTACTTCTGGTTCGAGTAGTTTTCTAGTCCATTGTAATAACCCGTGATCTTACCATCAGTGAACGCGGCAGCTACATTCGTGACAAACGAACTGTCGCTGCTACCACTTTGGGCTTCATACAAGAAGTAGTAGCCAGTGGCACCTGTTGCGCTCTCTCTGCCAGGATCAGGAATGTCGGCCTTACCAGTGAGGTTGGTCGCATTGTCAATAGAGGCATATTGGCTGTTTTCAAAGCTGATCGCGTTGATCGGATCGGCGAAAGCCGCTGCCGACGCCGCGATGGCCGCTGCAAACATTAGCTTTTTCATTCAGTTTTTCCTTTCATTCCGAAGGGGAATAGAGTTGCTCCGCGCCTCTTCGGAAGGCCCGGCTCTCTGCTGACGGTCGCAAGTGTAGCAAAACCCCCGCGTGAGCGCAAGGGGTTGCGGAAAAAAAGTTGAAAAAAAATTCATTCAACATTCCTGTTGCATGGCGGCGGGGGAAAATAGTATAATTTACCCATGTCAAAGGTACTCCTAGTCGATGACGAGCCGCGGATCCTCCTGCTGCTCCAGAGTCTGTTGAAAACAAACAAGTACGAGGTCGAGACCGCACGCGACGGCAACGCCGCGCTCGAAATCGTGCGGGCGGGCGGCGTGGACATCATGATCACCGATCTGCGCATGGAGCCGATGGACGGTATGGCACTCTTCCAGGAGGTACACAAGCTCCAGCCGTCCATGCCCGTGATCCTGCTCACCGCCTACGCCTCGGTGGAAACCGCCATCGAGGCGATGAAGCAGGGGATGTTCGACTACCTCACGAAGCCGTTCAAGGTAGACGACGTCCTCGCCTGTCTCGCGCGCGCCGAGGAAAAGGTGAAGAAGCACGAGTCGGTTGCGCTTTCAATGGACGTCGCCTCGCCGCTCAAATACCGCTTCGAGAACCTCATCGGCGCTTCGCCGCTCATGACGCAGGTGTGCGACATGATCCAGAAGGTCGCCCCCACCGCCGCCACCGTGTTGATCAACGGCGAGTCCGGCACGGGCAAGGAGGTGATTGCCCGGACCATCCACAAGAACTCCCCGCGCGTAGGCAAGCCCTGGGTGGCCGTCAACTGCGCCGCCCTGCCCGAGAACCTGCTTGAAAGCGAGATGTTCGGGCACATGAAGGGCTCCTTTACGGGCGCCTATTCGGACAAGCAGGGCCTCTTCGAGGTCGCGAACGGCGGCACGCTCTTCCTCGACGAAATCTCCTCCATGCCCCTCCTGCTCCAGGGCAAGCTACTGCGTGTCCTCCAGGAACGCGAGATCCGCCGCGTGGGCGGCACGAAGAACATCCCGGTTGACGTGCGCGTGATCGCCGCGTCCAACACGAACCTCGAGCAGGCCGTGGTGAAGGGCACGTTCCGCAGCGACCTCTACTACCGCTTCGCGGTGATCACGATCGACATCCCGCCGCTCCGCGAGCGCAAGGACGACATCATCCCACTCGCCCGGCACTTCATCCGACTCGAGACGCCCCAGGGCGCACCCGTTCCCTCCATTGCGCCGGAAACGGCGCAGGCGCTCATGGCCTATTCCTGGCCCGGTAACGTGCGCGAGCTTGAAAACGCCATCAAGCACGCCCTCACCTTCCTGAGCGAAGGCGACATCACGCCCGACCTGCTGCCGCCGAAAATCCTCCAGCACGCGCAGGCCGCAACTGCCGCCTCCGCGCCTTCCGGCGACGCCCCGGCCGGCAACGCCTCGCTCAAGAGCTTCCTCAAGCAGAAGGAAAAGGAATACATCGAGCACATCCTCGTCGCGGCCGGCGGCGACAAGGCGAAAGCCGCCGACGCGCTCAAGGTCAACCTCTCCACGCTCTACCGCAAGCTATCCGACGACCCCAAGGAGGGGTGACGAGAGAAAGACCGCGCCCCGCAAGTTATTTTTTAGTGATGTTATATCTCACGCAGAGACGCGGAGAGGCAGAGTTCGCAGAGGTTATCCCATTGCTTGAGTATGTATTTGTTTTCACCAATTGGGTGAAATAACTTTCCGATAATCTTCTTCTCATGGTTTTCTTTTCCGTCGGATTTCTGAACTTTCTCTGCGCTCTCCGCCTCTCTGCGCCTCTGCGTGAGACTTTCAACCGAGGATTTTAGGCTCAATGGAAGGCGGCGCGGTCGGCCTTACCGGGAATCTTCATCGCCATGCGGTATTTTGCAACCGTGCGGCGGGAAATGTTCACGCCTTCCGCCTTCAGGATTTCCGTGATCTGGTCGTCGGAATACGGATTGGTCGTATTTTCCGCATCGATGATCGCCTTGATGCGTTCCTTGATCGAGGCGTTCGACATCGTCTCGCCGTCCTCCGTCTTCGCACCGCCGGACGTAAAGAACTTCCGCAGCTCAATGACGCCGAACGGCGTGGACATGTATTTGTCGCGCACCGTCCGCGACACGGTGGTGCCCACCACGCCAACCTGTTCGGCGACCTGCTGCATCGTGAGCGGCTTGAGCGCGCCCATGCCCCGCTTGAAGAAATCCGGCTGCGCGTCGACGATCGCCTGCGCGATGTCGTGGATCGTCTGCTGGCGCTTCTTCACGCTTTCCCGCAACGTCTCCGCCGCACGGATGCGCTCGCGGATGTACGACTTCACCTCGGCGGTGACGGATGGATCGGCCAGCATCTTCTGGTATCGTTGCGAGATGTGGATCTCCGGCAAGTCGCGTCCGTCCACGCGCACCAGCCATTCCCCGTCTTTGTCCTGATAGGCAAAGACCTCCGGCTTCACGTATTCCCCCGGCTTGACGCGCTGCACGTAGCCGTGTCCCTGCGCGACGAACTTCCCGCTGTTCGCCCGTGCGGCAAACGCCCGCCCCGGCATGGGATCGAGCTTGGCCAGCTCCTTCAACATGCGCGGATATTCCTCTGCCGTAATGTGCAGCGCGGCGCAGAGCGTCGGAACGCGGCGCGCAACGAGGTCGTCGAAATGGTTTTCAAGCGCCGAGCGGATTTCATCTTCCCACGGCGAGTCGTCGAGTTTCTCCATCTGCGCGAGCCAGCACTCACGCAGGTCACGCGCCCCGCACCCCAGCGGATCGAACGCGCGGATTTGGGCGAGCACGCTTTCGATCTTCGGCATGTCCGCCTTCGTCACCATCATGATGTCCGGAATCGACCCGCGGAAATAGCCGTCGTCGTCGACGTTCTCGACGAGGATGCCCGCAAGGTCGCGATCCTCCTGCGGGATGTCGGACAATCCGATCTGCGCCATGAGGTGCTGCTGGAGCGTTTCCGTCTTCACCATCGAGTCGAAGAGATGGTCGCGGCGAGACTGCGCCTCCTCGTCGCCGGAGGCGCTTTCCATGTTGCCGAGGAAATAGTCGCGGTACCCGTCGTCGGTCGTGTCCGTGCCCAACGCACTCGCCATGTTCTCGCCGGTTCCGAAGTCAAGGGGCTTTTCCGTCACCTCGCCGTAGGAATGAGCGTCGGGCAGCTCGGACGACATCTGCCGCTCAATCCGGCTCGTCACGTCTTCAATGACCGGATTCACCTCCATCTCGTGCTGGAGTTCGGCGCGGAGTTCAAGCGACGTCATCTGCAGCATCTTCAGACCCTGGCGCATCTGCGGCGCCAGCGTCTGCTGCTGCTTGAGCGACTGCGAAAGATTGAACCCAACGCCCGGCATTGCACTCACCCCGCCGCATCCGCGCGCAGTTCCACGCTCACGGGTCCGTCATTGACGAGCTCCACCTTCATGTCCGCGCCGAAGCGTCCCGTGCCCACGCGGTCGGCACCGATTTGCGCGCGCAGCTGCGCGACGACACGCTCGTACAGCGGCTCCGCCTTTTCGGGACGCGCGGCGTTGGAAAAGCCCGGACGCCGCCCGTGCGCCGTATCCGCATAGAGCGTGAACTGCGAGACGACGATGATGGATCCGCCCACGTCCTCGAGGGACAGGTTCATCTGGTCGTTCGCGTCCGTGAACAGACGCAGCACCGGAAGGCGGGAGGCGATTTTGTCCGCCTCCGCCTCCGTATCGGAATGCGTGACGCCGAGCAGGACGAGGTACCCCCGTCCGATCTCGGCCACGCGCGCGCCGTCGATCGTCACCGACGCGCGCGCCACACGCTGGATCCACGCCTTCATCCGTACGTCACTTCGTCACGGTGTAGGTTCCGGCCACGTATTCCTTCGGTTGCTCGCCGGGGATCTTCACCGTGGCCGTTGTGTTCGCCGGAATCGTGAACGTCCACGTCCACTTGCCGGCGGCGTCGTAGCTCCACGCGCTCTTGATTGGACCGTAGGGCGAGCGGAAGCAGGCCTTCACGTGTCCCACGCGCTTGTCGGGCATCGGCGCGAGGATGATGTGTTTGAAGCCGGGCTTCGCCACGTCCTCCTGAATACCGGCCATCGTGCCGTACATCCACGCGAGCACCGCGCCGTAGGCGTAGTGGTTGAAGGAATTCATGCCGGCGGATCCGAAGCCGTCCTTCTTCGTGTAGGAGTTCCAGCGCTCCCAGATGGTCGTCGCGCCCTGGTCGACGGAGTAGAGCCACGAGGGGTTCTTGTGCTGGAGGAGAAGCGTATAGGCCATGTCCGGCGCGCCGACGTCGTAGGTGAGGGTGTCCATCAGGATGGACGTGCCGAGGAAGCCGGTCTGGAGACAGTCGCCGTGGTCCTTGAAGTTCTTGAGGAGGGCGGCCTTCGTCTTCGCGATCGCGTCGGGCTTTTCGAGGAGGCCGAGCTTGAGCGCGAAGAGCGCGGGCGTCTGCATGTCGCGGAACACGGGCAGGAGCATGCCGTCCTTGGCGTCCACGAATTTCTCGCGGAGGAACTTGAGCGCGCGGTCGGACATCGCGCGGTATGCGGCCGCGTCTTCCTTCTTGCCGATCGCGTCGGCCATCGTGGCCATCATGCGCGCATCCCACAGCCAGTAGCTGCAGCCGAGGTACTGCCAGTACGTCAGCGCATCGGCCTTCGGACGGCGCTTGCCGTTCGGCCCCCGCTCCCAGGCACCACCGCCACAGGTCTCGAGCTTCTCGTAGGAGAGCCAGTCGGCCCACTGGTGCCCCCTCGCCTGCGGGGAGGTATACTTCATCTCCTCGAGGAGCTTCATGTAGCGCTTCATCGACTCCCAGCTCTCCTCGACCACGCGCGTGTCGCCGAATTGCTTCCAGATGGTGTACGGCACGATGATGCCCGCGTCGGCCCAGCCGAGCTGGTGCCCGCGCTCGCTGCCGTACTGCGCGAGAGGCGCGACGCCCGTGTAGGAGCCGTCGCCGTGCTGCGTGTCGCGCATGTCGCGCATCCACTTCATGAAGAAGCCGTAGACGTTGGCGTTGTAGGAGGCGGCCTCGGTGAACACCTGCGTATC
This sequence comes from uncultured Lentisphaerota bacterium, assembly GCA_946413265.1. Classification (GTDB taxonomy): domain Bacteria; phylum Verrucomicrobiota; class Kiritimatiellia; order RFP12; family UBA1067; genus RUG572. The sequence continues at coordinate 10,155 of CAMKJU010000040.1, read as the reverse complement.
GGCCGTCCAGCCCAGGCGCTCGTTGCGCTGCGGACAGTCCGTCGGGACGGAGAGGTAGTTGGAGTACTGTCCCCACTTGACGTTGGAGATGAGCTTGTTGACGTCCGCGACGCCCGTCTCGAGGCAGCCCGTCTCGCTCCACTTCGGAATGGACGTGACGGGAATGGAGCGGATCTTCTTGATCGTCACCTTGCCCGTCGCGGCGATGGACGCGTAGCGGTAGCCGAGGAAGGTGAACGTGGGGCGGTACTTCTCCTCGCCCGCGCCCGCGAATGTGTAGCTGACCGTCGTGCGCGCGGCGCGGTAGTTTCTGAAGTAGCCCGAGCCTTCGGGGCCGTCACAGCCGCGCTTCTTCGCGCCGTTGCCGTCATTGAGCATCTCGGAGGGGCGCATCATGAGCGTCACGCCCTCGGCGGCGGCGAAGGCGAAACACGGAACTGCGGCGGCGTTCTGTCCGAAGTCCACGACGAGCGTCTCGTCCTTGTCAACCACGATGGCGTCGCCGTCCTTGTAGGAGCGGAGCTTCTTCACCTTGCCGAACGCGTCGTCCTTCGCGCCCTCGACGCCCTTCCACACGTACATCTCGACGGGCGCGATGGCGAGGTCGGTCCTGAGGCGCACGGGCGCGCCCGTCATCGGGAAGAGCTCGCCCTTGAACTCGGTGTTGATTTCCGAGGGCTTGAACGTGTCGCAGGGCTTGCCCTTCATCCAATCCGTCTTGATGCGTGCGTCATAGTCCTCGCCGTCGAAGATGGCCGCGCGGAGTACGGGGCCCGTCGTGGCGGAGAGCCATGTCGTATCCGTGCCGATCTTTTTCTCCGTGCCGTCCGCGTAGCGCAGGATGAGCTGCGCGCGGAAGGCGGATTTCTTGCCGAAGAAGTTGACGATCTTGTCGCGCCACCAGCCGGACGAGACCTGCGCGGCGAACGTGTTCGCGTCGGCCTTGCCGGTCTTCATCAGGTGCGTCACGTCGTAGGCGAAGGAGTACTTCGTCTTGCCGTTGTGCGTAAAGCCGGGCTTGAGGAAGTCGGATACGAGTCGGCCCTTGATGGTCTTGCAACCCTTGCGCGAGACGGGCTCGCCGTTCACGTACGCCTCGAACGCGCCGAGACCGGCCACGGTCCAGTAGGCCTCCTTCACGTCCTTGCCGTTCGGGATCGTCTTCACGAAACAGGCCGTGCCGTCTTCGGCTTCCTGTTTCCCGCGCGCGTTCTGCGGACGCACCTTCGCGTCGACGGAGGAGATCCACGCCGCGCCGTTCCAGTCCTCCTTCTTGAAGAGGCCTGTCTCGAAGAATCCCTTCGCGGGCTTGAGCCACGCGCCCTTCTCGTCCTTCACCTCAACGGTCCACACGTACTTCTGCGCGCTCTTGAGCGCGGGTCCGCCGTACTTCACGGCCACGGACTTTTCGCACGCGACCTCGCCGGAGTCCCACACCTGCTTCTTCCCGGAGAGCCCCTCGAAGAGCTTCAGACGATAGGCCGTCTGCGCCGCACCTTTACGTGCGGACTCCATGTACCAGCTGAACACCGGCGCCGCGCCGATGTTCGCGGGCGAGACGAGCTGGTCTGTCATCAACCCGACAGCCTTCGCGTCCTCAGCCGCCTTTACCGCTGGCGTGGCCCTCGTTTCGCATTCGCACTTCTTTGCGGATCCATCGCCGCACAGACAGTTGCATCCTGCGATGATAGCCGTACCTGTCAGCGCCAGTGCCGACATCCATTGTATTTTCATTGCTTGTTCTCCTTTTGGTTTAGGATTATACCATAAATCTGCGGGTTGCGCGAAAGGGGGATTTCCGCATTTCATTCCATGACGCTACAGACCGACAATGTGGAGCGTCTTTCCCTTGAAAACGACATCGCGGTTGTAGAGCTTCTCCTCCCAAGACTTTGACTTGTCTTCGTCGAAGATCGGCATCCAGCCTTCTGTGAGGCGGAGTTTGTCGAGATAGCCGGCAAGCTGTTCGTACGATTTCTCGCCGGCAAAGTTTTTCGCGGTCTTCACCTCCACTGCGTAGCGATGATTCTTGTATTCCACGCAGAGGTCGAGTCGTCCGCTGCCGAGCGCCATCTCGCGGAGGATGTGTCCGTTTCCGTTCGTGACGCGCTGGAGGAACGCCATGAGGACAAGGTGCGGCGTCGCCTCGCCGTACTCGTAGGCACGGCGGTCCGCGCCGCTGTTCTCGCGCCAGAACGCCTGGAACGCCGACATCAGGCCGGGCATGTCGATTCCGTTCTCGGTCGCCCATGGCGGATGGGGAATCGCCATCTGGATGTTCTCCTGCTCGTCGCGGGAGAGGTAACGCCCGATGATCTCCGCGTACATCCTGTTTGCGGGGACGAGCGATCCGCCCTCCTCGCGCATGAGCCCGAGATCGACAACGAATCGCCAGTCCTCGCTATTGCTGGACACGGTTCGTTGCCCGCCAAATATGACAGGTTCGATCACGCGGCGGACGCGCGGTTCGCGCAAACGGTCCATGAGGCTGTCCACATGCGTGTCGCGACGGCGGATGATCGTCTCCTTAGCCGTCTCGATGTCCGCCACGGTGATCGGCTCGTCGTAGTGGAAATCATGTATTTTTTCGATACACTCGCGCGCCAACGCGTTCACAAGCCACGGCTGCCCGCCGCTCCACTCCATAACGGAATCGAACACGTCCGGCTCGAACACCTGTCCCGTCGCCGCGGTGTGTTGGGCATAGAGTTCCCGCACTTCATCCTCGTTGAAGTTACGGAGCGTGAAGTCCTCCGTTATGACGTTGAACGGACTCTTGCTGCCAAGCGTCTCGGAATGCGGGCGAACCTTCGCCTTCATGTCGCGGATGTCCATCATGCCGACAATGGCCACGGACGAAGGAAACGGTATGTCATCGCGCGTGACGTAGCCATTGCGAAGCTCGCGCAGGAACGTAACCGCAGTCCCCTCGGTGAGGCCGTCCACTTCGTCAAAGAAGATGACGAGCGGCTTGTCGGCCTTTTGGGCAAGCATTGTCAGGAAAAGTTTTACGCCGAGGTCAGGAGGCTGTGGCAGTAGTTTAGGGACAGGCGATGACGGATCACGGACAAGTTCCCCGAAAAGGGGGTGAGAAAGCAAATCAGACCTCATGCACTCCACGATCTTGAATATCCCATCGTGCGGGTCGGGATACGCCTGTACGCTCTCCATGGTGAAGTAAAGCGCGATGCGCTCCCCTGATGCGTTGATATCACGCACGAGCCCCTTCAGCAGCGTTGTCTTGCCAGACTGCCTCGCGGCGTGTATGGCAAAGTACTGCTCACGCGCCACGAGACGCAAGACTCCCGGAAGCCTCGCCGTTGCGGGAAGCATGTAGTGTTTCGCCGGATTGCACGGCCCTGCGATGTTGAAGAACTTTTCCATGGCTGAAAATTATACCATAAATCCCCGTTCCTGTGCGCGGGGGGCGCATCTGCGAAATTCACTGCCGGGCCTTCTGATGATTGGAAACAACTTGTTTGAAACAACTTGCCTTTGGCGCACGGGCTAACTCGCCCGTGCCCATAGTCCAATCAAAACCGATGCAATTATATCAAGATTCTTGCACCCTAGATAGATGCGCGGGCGAGTTAGCCCGCGCGCCTCTCTCAAAGTTGTTTTTACCAGTTGTTCTGGTTGTTTCCAATCTCAAAACGCATGGAGGAAAACGGGCTTTCTTATCGCGCACCCGCGTTCGACACGGCTGCGCGTTTCACGGCGGCGGCGATGTCGGGGCCTACGCCGGCAACGGCGGCGATTTCCTCTTCTGTTGCGCGAGCGATACCGTAGATTGAATGGAAGTGGCGCAGGAGCGCGGTCTTCTTTGCAGGACCGATACCCTGCACCTCGTCGAGGACGGACTCGCGGATCGTGCGTTCGCGCAGACTGCGGTGGTACGTGATCGCGAAACGGTGCGCCTCGTCGCGTAGGCGCGTTGCAACGAACAACCCCTGCGAATCGCGCGGCAGGAACACGTCGCCGCGTTCGTCATCCGTGACGATGATCTCCATGCGTTCCGCAAGGCCGACGACCGGGATATCGGTCACGCCGATCTCCGCGAACGCGGCACGTGCGGCGCGCAATTGCGTGATGCCGCCGTCGCAGATGAAGAGGTCGGCGCGCGGCGACTTCGCCGTGAGCGTGGATTCAGGGCCGTAACGTCGGCGCACAACCTCCGCCATCGAACGCGGATCGTCCGCGCCCTCCACCGTCTCGATACGGAAGTGACGGTAGAAGCGGCGGTCGGGAAGACCGTCCACGGCCACCACGAGCGACGCGACGGAATGCGTGCCGAAGAGGTTGGAGATGTCCGCGCACTCGATGACGTGCGGCGGTTTCTCGAGTTTCAGCGCGGCGGCAAGTTCCTCGAGGCCCTGACGCGCCGCCGCGCGCGTCTCCTCCGGACGCCGCCGCACGAAATGCGCCTTCGTCATTTCCTTGAGCGCGCCGATGGTGTCGCGCAGACGTGCGGCCTTCGTGAAGTCCTCCGCTGCGGCGGCGGACTTCATCGACTCCACCAGCTCTGCGATTACGGTGGGACGTTCCCCGCGCAGGAACGCGCACGCCTCGTCGAACCGCGCCCGGTAGTCCGCAGCCGTAATCTTACCTTCGCACGGCGCGGTGCAGAAGCGGATGACGTCCGCATGACAGTGGCGATGCGTCTCCTCGTCCGGCGCGAGTGCGTCGCAGCCGCGCAGGCCGTAGTGCTTCTCCACGAAGTCCTTCGCCGCGCGCACGACGGGGGCAGACGGAAATGGTCCGAAGTAGAGCGCGCCGTCGTCGCGCACGATGCGGCACGTGGCGAAACGTGGAAAAGGGTCGTCGGGATCCGCACGCAGCGCGAGGTAACGCTTGTCGTCGCGCATGAGGATGTTGAAGTGCGGCTTGTACTGCTTGATCAGCGAAGCCTCCGTAAGCAGCGCCTCGGCCTCGTTCCGCACGCACATCCACTCGAGGTCGGCGACGGTGTTCACCATCGACCGCACCTTCGGCGCGAGGTCCGCGCCTGGACGGAAATAGGAAAGCACGCGCCGGCGCAGGTTCTTCGCCTTGCCGACATAGATGATAACGCCCCGGCGGTCCCTCATCAGGTAACAGCCAGGGCGCAACGGAACGCCCTTAAGGCGTTCTCGCAGGACGTCGTTCACGCGACGGATCAGGCTTTCTCGGTTTCCTTCTGCTGCTCAAGAGCCTTGGCCTTCGCCTCTTCTTCCTTGAACAGGGCCTCGCCTTCAGCCGTACCCTTCTTGAACTCGCCTTTAGCCTTGCCCAGCGCACGCGCAAGCTCCGGGAGCTTCTTGCTTCCGAACACGAGCACCAGCACAACTATAAGCAGCAAAATTTGCCATGGACCCCAGGCCATCTTTTTATCCTTTCGTTTTTTGGAGGTAGTTTACCGAATCTGAGGGCACAAGTCAAGCCTCACGAAACAATTACAAAACCTCTTCGACCATTGACGCACGTTCATTGCTTTCGCTATTTGGAGTCTTGGAGTTAGTGAGCCTTTTTTAGGGGCATCTCCACATCTCCCAATCTCCAAAACTCCCAATAGCGAAAGCAAGAAAGGTTTTGCAACTCGTTCTCGCACCCTTGGCTAGCCAATGATCTTGAGCGCGCCGGTGGGGCAGTTCTCCGCGCAGAGACGGCAGTCCTTGCACACGGCCGTCGCGGCGGGATCCTTGAACTCGGGCTTGATGACGGTCTTGAAGCCGCGTCCGACGAGGCCCAGCAGACCCTGCTTCGCCTGTTCGGCGCACACGCGCACGCAGAGGTTGCAGAGGATGCACTTACGCTGGTTGCGCTCGATCGTGACGAGCTTCTGCTCCGTGAAGCCGGGATGGAAGTCGCCGCGGAGACGCTGCGTATCCGCCTGCACGAGGTTCGCGTAGCGGATAAGCTTGCAGTCCTCGAAGTCGTGGCAGCCACACTCCAGGCAACGCTTGGCCTCCGCCTGCGCCGCCTCGACGGAGAGGCCGAGATTGACCTCCTTGAAGTCGTGTTTGCGCTCTTCGGCCGGACGCTGCGGCATTACGGCGCGCGCGATGCGCGGACGATCCTCGAAGTCCTTCTCAGTGAGGTTGCGCTCGGAGAGGATCGGCTTAATCGGCTTGTACTCGCCGCCGCGCAGGTAGGCGTTCACGGCGAGCGCGGCCTCGTTGGCCTGCGCAATCGCGCCGATCGCGATGCCCGCGCCCTTGTTCACCGTGTCACCGCACGCGAACACGCCGGGGAGCGTCGTCGCGAAGTTACCCTCGTCGGCGGCGATCGTGCCCTTCTGGGTCTGCGGCAGATCCGCGAACCCCTCGGGGTCGTTGCGCTGGCCGATGGCGGCGATCACGCTGTCGAGCGCGATCTCCTCGAACTTGCCGGGAACCGGCAAGGGTTTGCGGCGTCCGCGCTCGTCGGGCTCGCCGAGCTCCATCACCTGGAGACGCATCCCGCACACCTTGCCGTCCTTGCCGAGGATCTCGTCGGGGGCGTAGAGGAACTTGAACTTGACGCCCTCCTCCTCGGCCTCCGTGATCTCGACGTCCTCAGCCGGCATCTCCTTGCGGGTGCGGCGGTAGACCACGAACACCTCCTTCGCGCCCACGCGCACCGCGGTGCGGCAGGCGTCCATGGCGGTGTTGCCGCCGCCGACGATCGCCACGCGCTCGCCGATCTCCGGCTTCTCGCCGGTGACGACCGCGCGCAGGAAGTCGATGCCGCCCCACACGCCCTTGAGATCCTCGCCCTTGACGCGCATCGCGGTCGATTTCCACGCGCCGTTCGCCACGATCACCGCGTCGAACCACGAACGGAACTTCGCGAAGTCCGCGTCGCGTCCGATCTTGAAGTTGTTGATGAACTGGACGCCCAGCGCCGCGATGGCGTCGGTCTCCGCCTTGAGGATCGCCTTGGGGAGTCGGTACTCGGGAATGCCGTAGCGGAGCATGCCGCCCATTTCCGGCATCTGGTCGTAAACCGTGACGTCATGTCCCCACTGCGCGAGCTTGAACGCGGCGGTGAGTCCGGCGGGGCCGCCGCCGATGATGCCCACCTTCTTGCCCGTCGGCGCGGCGACCTTGATCGGATGCTCGTTGCCGTCCTTGCGCACCTGGTCGGCGGCGAAGTACTTGAGCTGCGCGATGGAGATCGGCTGCTCAACGAGACGGCGGCGGCACGCCTTTTCGCACGGATGCGGGCACACGCGGCCGATGGCGGCCGGAAGCGGGAACGTCTCCTTGATCGTAGCGACGGCGTCCGCAAAGCGTCCTTCCGCGATTTCCTTCACGTACTTCTGGCAGTCCGTGTGGGCCGGGCAGTTGAGCTTGCAGGGTCCCTGGCAGTCGCCGTCGTGGTCGCCCATCAGAAGCTCCAGCGCGAGCTTGCGCGTGGCGAGCGCCTTCTCGCTCTTCGTGTGCACCACCATGCCGGGTGCGACCTTCGCGGAACAGGCGCGGAGCATCTTCGGGCAGTTCTCCACCTCCACCACGCACACGCCGCACGCGCCGTACGGCCCGAGTTCCTTCAGGTAGCACAGGTTCGGAATGTCGATTCCGGCCGTCTTAGCCGCCTCGAGGATCGTGGTGCCGGCCGGCACGCTGACGGACTGGCCGTCGATTTCAAGAGTTATCAGTTCGCTTTCCATGATCTTAAAGCCTTCTTTCTAGATTTGCTAGACGTTCTAGAAGTTCTAGGTTTGCTCGAATCTCTAGAGTGCACCTCACCCCACGGTCACCGCGCCGAACTTGCAGGTGGCCACGCACTGTCCGCACTTGATGCACTTCGACTGATCAATCACGTGCGGTTGCTTCACCGTGCCGGTGATCGCGCCCACGGGGCACTTCTTCGCGCACATCGTGCAGCCTTTGCACTTCGCCGGGTCGATCGAATACTTCTTGAGCGCCGCGCACTCGTGCGCGGGACAGCGCGCCTCGCGGATGTGCGCGTCGTACTCGTCGCGGAAGTAGCGGATCGTGGTGAGGACCGGGTTCGGGGCCGTCTGGCCGAGTCCGCAGAGCGCGCCCGCCTTGATGCCGTTGCAGAGGTCCTGGAGGAGCTCCACGTCGCCCTCCTTGCCCTTGCCCTCGGTGATGCGCGTGAGGATCTCGTGCATGCGCTTCGTGCCGATGCGGCAGTGGACGCACTTGCCGCAGCTCTCCTTCGCAGTGAAGTCGAGGAAGAACCGCGCCATGTTCACCATGCACGTGTGGGAGTCCATCACCACCATGCCGCCGGAGCCCATGATCGCGCCGGTCGCGCCGAGCGCCTTGTAGTCGATCTTCGTGTCGAGCAGATGCTCGGGGATGCAGCCGCCGGAGGGACCGCCCATCTGCACGGCCTTGAACGTGCCGCCGTCGCGGATGCCACCGCCGATGCCGAAGATCACGTCGCGGAGCGTGAGGCCCATCGGAATCTCCACGAGGCCGCCGCGCTTGATCTTGCCGGTGAGCGCAAATACTTTGGTGCCCTTGCTCGTCTCGGTGCCCATCGCCGCGAACGCTGCGCCGCCGTTGAGGATGATCCACGCGACGTTCGCGAACGTCTCGACGTTGTTGATGTTCGACGGGGCCTGCGTGTAGCCTTTCTCCGCCGGGAAGGGGGGCTTCAGACGCGGCATGCCGCGGTTGCCCTCGAGCGACTCGATGAGCGCCGTCTCCTCGCCGCACACGAACGCGCCCGCGCCCGCCTTGATGCGGATGTCGCAGGAGAAGCCGCTGCCGAGGATGTTCTCGCCGAGAAGGCCGACCTTCTTCGCGGCCGCAAGCGCCTTTTCGAGACGCACGATCGCGAGCGGGTACTCGGCACGCACATACACAAAAGCCTTCGTCGCGCCGATCGCGTAGGCCGCGATCAGCATGCCCTCGATGAGGGAGTGCGGGTCGGATTCGATTACCGCGCGGTCCATGAACGCGCCGGGGTCGCCCTCGTCCGCGTTGCAGATGAGGTACTTCTGCTCGCCCTTCGCGTTGCGGGCGGCGTTCCACTTGAACCACGTGGGGAAGCCCGCGCCGCCGCGTCCGGCGAGACCGGAAATCTTGATCTCCTCGATTACCTGCTCCGGCGTCATCGCGAGCACCTTGCGGATCGCCTTGTAGCCGTCCACCGCCTCGTAGGCCGCGATGTCCTCGGGGTCGATCAGGCCGCAGTGGCGAAGCGCGATGCGCGTCTGCTTCTCCAGGAACTCCTTGTCGTCCGCGGAGATCTCCAGATCCTTGACGCTTGAAAGATCGCCAGAAGCGGCGGCTTTGTAGATTCGCTCGGCATCTTTTTCCTGTACGCGCACGAGTCGAGCGAGCAACGGTTTCCCGTTTCCCGGAGAATCCGGAGATTCCGGGTTATCCGGATCCCCATACACATCCACAATCGGCTCCAGATAGCACATGCCGATGCAGCCGGTGATGCCGATCTCGACGGCACCCTCCGCGTTCAGCTTCTCCACGGCCGCGCGGACCTTGCGCGCGCCGGCGGCGATGCCGCAGCTTCCCTCTCCGAATACGAGCTTCATTTCGACGCCTCCCGAATTTTGCGCACGATCTCCTTGGCCTTGGCGGGCGTAAGGGAGCCGTAGGTATCCTCGTTGATCATCATCACGGGCGAGAGCGAGCAGCAGCCGAGACACGCGACCGTCTTGATGGAGAAGATGCCGTCGTCGGTCGTCTCCCCGTCGCCCACGCCCAGCTCCTCCACGAGCGCCTTCTCGATAGAATCCGCGCCGTTCACGTGGCAGGCCGTGCCCTTGCAGAGCAGGATGAGGTTCTTGCCGACGGGCTTGAGGCGGAACTGCGTGTAGAACGTGGCGACGCCCATCACCTTGGCGGGACTGTTCCCCGTCTTCTCGGCAATGGCGTACAGCACGTCAACCGGCAGGTAGCCGTAGATTTCCTGCGCCTTCTGCAGGATTGATATGAGGGCGTGATCGTCCCCGGCGAACGCCTCAAAGACAGGCGTTAGCTTCGACAGATCGCTCTTCTCGCAACAGTCGCACATGATCTTTTTTCTCCAAAATTACCCAAGGGAAACATCCGCTTTTGCGATTTGCCCTTGGAAATTAAGCGTTTATTATACCAAATCACCCCGCCTCAATGGAAGCGTGAAATGGAGAAATTACTAACCGGACCACGGAGTTTTCATTTGACCGTCTGCTTCTATCCGATTCCAGCGCTGCACTTC
>CAMKJU010000039.1 GCA_946413265.1 uncultured Lentisphaerota bacterium | reverse complement strand
GTACGTCCAGCCGCCAGCGCCGAGCATGCCCACGCCGCCTACGCCGCGTCCGCTGGACACCTTGTAGTTGTCCATGCCCTCGCCGTGGTCCTTGTGGTAGGAGCCCTCGCCCTTCCCGTGGAGCCACTTTTCAAGTACGGGATAGTCCACGCACTTGTTGAACACGTCGAAGCCGCTGGAGATGAGCTTCTGCCCCTTCGGCGCGGGCTGCATGATCACTGGACCGTACGCGCGCATGCCGAGACAGTCGTTCTCCCACGCGAAGTCGTCCATGCGGTACGGCGCGTAGAACGCACGGCAGCAGGGCTTTGCCTCGGCGGGCGTTGCGGCCATCATCGCCTTGAAGCGGAGGAGCGCCTCAAGGAAGTAGTAGTCGGCGTAGTTGAGCGGCACGTCTACCTCGCTCTTGCCGGGCTTGTGTCCGACGGAGTGCATGAGGAGGAAGTCGCCGTTCTCGCCCGGCTTCGCGAAGTAGGCGGGCGACGCGAGCGACGCGAGCATCTTCACAGCGGCGGTGCGGTACTTGGCCGCCTTCGCGGGCGGCGCGAACGCCTGCAACTCGAAAAGCGCGCTCGCCGTCACGGCCGAGGCGGAGACATCGCGCTCCTCGCCGGGGAAGGAGAAGTCCCACCAGCAGATGCCGTCTGCAGGCAGGTTCGGATGGTCGAGCCAGTAGTCGGCCGCCTTCATCGCGCGCTCGAGGTAACGCCGCACACGCGTCTCGCGGTACATCATCGTGAAGCCGTAGATGCCCCAGGCGTGTCCACGCGCCCACGTGCCCTCCACATTACCGCCCTGTCCGGAATAGTGCGCGCGCACACGGCGCGTGACGGGATCGTAGTCGAGGATGTGGTAGGCGCTGCCGTCGGGACGGTAGTGGTGCGCGTCCGTGATGTCGGCCTGGCTGCGGGCGATTTTGTCCGACTTCGGGTCGCCGCCGTTCTTCGCGTCCCACTCAAGGAGCTCGAGGTTCATCATGTTGTCAATGATCACGACGTACTTCGTGCCGAAGTGTCCGCCGCCCTTCGGCGAGTTCCAGCTGCGGATGAGGCCGAGCCTGTCGTCGTAGCGCGTACGGAGCGCGGCGGACGTATCATGCAGGAATGCGGCGTAGCGCTTGTCGCCCGTGAGGCGCAGGCCATTGCCGGCGGAGCAATACGTGCGGAAGCCGACGTCATGGTTGCTCGCGTCATGGCGCAGGGGCTCGATCAGACGTTCGGTGTAGGCGGCGGCCTGGTCCTTCCAAAATGCGTCGCCCGTGTACTCGTAGAGATACCAGAGCGCGCCGGGGAAGAACCCGCTGCACCAGTCCTTAGGCTTGATCACGACGAGTTTGCCGTCCTGGAAACGCTTCGGAAACATGTCGGGCCCGTGCGCCTTCATAGCCTCAAGCAGGGCGCGGTAATGCGCCTCCGACTTCTCGAAGATACCCGGCAGGGCCTTCTGCAACTGGTCCTCGGCCGGAGTTCCGGCCTGCACACACGCGGCGGCCGCGAATACAGCGGCCAACAGCAGTTTCTTCATGTCACGTTCCTTCTCATTGGGTTGCGATGCGCCCATTCTACCAAAACCCGCGCGAGCGGGCAACCCCTGCGCCGAACCCGAGCTAAGCGAGTGACCATCCGGAACGGTACTTCCGCGCGACGTAGGAATTGGCCTCTGCGTCATTCGTGAAACGGTTGCCGTCCCAGATGAGTTTCTTGCATCCTGCCCGCTGGGCTACGTTCACGAGCGCCGTGAGGTCCGCAAGCGGCGCGCCGTAGTCGAAGTCCGTGGAGGCCTTCTTCCCCTTACGGATGGCGTCGCAGAAGCTGCCGAAATGCGAGGTGACGCGCTCGAAGAGCTGCGGCGGCTTGGGGAACTTCTTGTGGAGGCCGTTTGGCCAGAAACGCGGCCCCGCGCCCCATCCGCCGAACGTCACGACGCCGCCGTCGATGCGGATCATCGCGCCCATGCCGCCGAACGACGCGCCCTTCTTCCCGGCGCAATAAAGCTTCTCCTCCTCCACAAGCTCCGGCGGAAGAAACTGGTCCTGCCGACGGGATATCTTCCCGTAGAACCCCTCGTAGTACGGCCTTTTGAACGGTACGCCGTCCCGGATGCCGTCATACCAGTGCAGCTTCACCGGCGGTGCCTTGCCGCGCGCGGGGAACGTGAACTCGACGTGCGTGCGCATCGGCCATCCACCTTCCGCGCCCAACGCAATCTCCTTCGCCTCCACGGAGACTGGCGGCGTCTTGTCGAGACCCAGCATGAACATCGGCGTGTCGAAGATGTGCGCGCCCCAGTTGCCGACCGTGCCGTTTCCGTAGTCTATCCAGCTGTGCCAGTCGTGTCTGGAAAGTTCGGGAAACACCTCGTCGGCGGCGTACCAGCCGCACACGGGCGAGCCACCGCACCACACGTCCCAGTCGATCCACGACGGCGGCGCGACGCGGGGCGGACAGCTCGGACGGGCCTGCATCGCGGCGTGCCAGCACCAGACCTCCTTCACCTCGCCGAACGCGCCCGCCGCCATGTACTCGGCGGCGAGGCGTATGCCGTGCGCGGAGTGTCCCTGGTGTCCGGCCTGCGTCACCACGCCGTACTTCTTCGCGGCGTCGCGCAGCGCGTGGATTTCCTCCAGCGTGTTTGCGAGCGGCTTTTCAACGTATGCGTGGATTCCGCGCCGCATCGCCATCAGCGCGGGAAGTGCATGGTGGTTGTTGTTGGTGGCCACCACCACGGCGTCGATCTCGCCGGAGGCCTTCTCGAACATCTCGCGGTAGTCGCGGAATGTCTTTACCTTAGACGTGTCGCAGGACGGATCGAGGTTGCGCAGTTTCGCGAGCACGGCCTCAAGGTTCTTCGCGTTCGGGTCCGCGAGCGCGACGACCTGTTCCTGCACCATCTCCTGCAACAGGAAGTTCGTGCCCCTGTTGCCGCATCCCACGAGGGCCATGCGGATGCGCCGCCCCTTCCCGACGGCGCGCGGCAGCGTGGCCGCATTGCCGATGTTGAAGCATGCCGCCCCCGCAAGGGCGAGAAACTCCCTTCTTTTCACAAACATCGTTTTCGGTGTCATGTCTGGTCCTTTCATGCGCGAACATTATACCACAACAACCCCATTTTCGCGCGCCCCCGCGAAAATATGGTATACTATGTGCTTCACAACCAAAAGGAACCATTATGGTCTATCCAGAGCTACCACATGACGTCAACTCGCCCACGCATCCCGTGTCGGCGATGGACTACATGCCCGTCGAACCCCTCCGCGCCCTCCAGCTGCACCGTCTGCAGTGGACGGTGAAGTACGCCTACGAGCGCGTGCCCCTCTTCCGCAAACGCTGCGACGAACGCGGCGTGCGGCCCGAGCACATCAAGACGCTCGCGGACATCAAGCTGCTCCCCTTCTCGAAGAAGACAGACCTCCGCGACGAGTACCCGATGGGACTCCGCGGCGCGCCGATGGACGAGATCGTCCGCTTCCACTGCTCCTCCGGAACCACGGGCAAACCCATCTGCATCCCGAACACGATGCAGGACATCGAGGTCTGGAAGAACGGCGCGATGCGCTGCCTCACGATGTACGGCATCCGCGCGGGCGACGTGATCCAGGTCGCCTACGGCTACGGACTCTTTACCGGCGGCCTCGGCCTCCACTACGGCGGCGAGGGACTCGGCTGCGCCGTGCTGCCCATCTCCGGCGGCAACACCGAACGCCAGATCATGCTTATGCGCGACCTCGGCGTGACCGCCATCGCCGCCACGCCCTCCTACTTCCTCCGCATCATGGACGAGGCGAAGAAGCAGGGCGTCGACTTCCGGCGCGACACGAAGCTCCGCCACGGCATCTTCGGCGCCGAGCCCTGGACCGACGAGATGCGCGAGACGATCGAGCGCGAGACGGGCATCATCGCCCACGACATCTACGGCCTCACCGAGATCTCCGGACCCGGCGTCGCCGGCGCGTGCCCCCACCGCACGGGACTCCACATCTGGGAAGACCACTTCTACCCCGAGATCATCGACCCCGACACGCTCGAGCCCCTGCCCGACGGCGAGATCGGCGAGCTCGTGTTCACCACCATTTCCCGCTGCGGCACGCCGATGATCCGCTACCGCACGCGCGACCTCACGCGCCTCCACACGGAGAAGTGTCCGTGCGGACGCACCATGCGCGTGATGGACCGCATCTCCGCCCGTTCGGACGACATGCTCATCATCCACGGCGTGAACGTATTCCCGGGACAGATCGAGGCCGGACTCCTCCGCGTCCCCGAAGTGGCCCCGCACTACCAGATCGTCCTCGAGTCCACCGACACACTCGACCGCTTCGAGATCAAGGTGGAGGTCACCGACGCCGCGTTCTCGGACGACATCCGCCACATGGAGAACCTCCGCAAGCGCGTCCTCGACGCCGTGAAGTCGATCATCGGCCTCACGCCGAAGATCTCCCTCGTGGAGCCCAACACCCTTCCCCGCTCGGAAGCCAAGATCAAGCGCGTCATCGACAACAGAAAGAAGTAATGGTAGGGCCCGCTCGCCGAGCGGGCCGCAAAGGAGAAAATCAATGACCATCAACCAAATCAGCGTCTTCCTCGAGAACCGCCCCGGACAGCTCGCGAACATCTGCCGCACGCTCGCGAACGCGGACATCTCCATCGTCACCCTCTCGCTCGCCGACACCGCCGAGTTCGGCATCGTGCGCATGATCGTGAGCGACCACGACAAGGCGAAGGAGGTTCTGAAAAAGGCCGGCCACGTCGCGAACATGCGCGAGGTCGTGGCCGTCACGGTGCCCGACCGCCCCGGCGGCATGGCCGAGATCCTCGACGTGCTGGACGCCGCGAAGGTCGACATCGAATACTCCTACGCCTTCGCGTTCCACCACGGCGAGAAGGCCGTGCTTGTGTTCCGTTTCGACGACAACGAAAAGGCCTGCGCCGCCCTCGCCGCCGCCGGACACCCCGTACTCGACTACAAGTCCGTCCTCGAAGAGGCGAAGTAAATGACATTCACCAGTACGCGTTCCAATTGTTCCGTCACATCTCTTGAAGCCATCCTGCGCGGGCTTGCGCCCGACGGCGGATTGTTCGTCCCGAGCGCCCGTCCCGCCCCAACCGGCGGCGACTGGTCCACGCTCGCCGACGCCGAACGCGCCGCCTTGGGCTCGCTCTTCGACGACGTGCCCGAGACGGTGCGCGAGGACGCGATTCGCAATCTCCTCGCGAAGTTCCCAGCCGACGACCCCGTGCCGCTTGTCGACGCGGACGGTCTCAAGATTCTCGAGCTCTTCCACGGCCCCACGGGCGCGTTCAAGGATGTGGCCCTCTCCGTGCTGCCCGTCCTGATGGTCGCCGCCGCACAGGGCAAGCGCGTGCTGATCCTCACCGCCACCTCGGGCGACACCGGCTCCGCCGCGATGGCCGGCTTCGCGAACGTCCCGGGCGTGGAGATCGCCGTGTTCTTCCCGAACACGGGCACCTCGCGCATCCAGCGTCTCCAGATGACCACGCCGTCCGCCCCGAACGTACATGGCATTGCGATCCGCGGCAACTTCGACGACGCCCAGGCCGCCGTAAAGCGCATCTTCGCCGACCCGCAGATTCGCGCCGAGGCCGAAGACGCCGGCATCACCCTCTCCTCCGCCAACTCCATCAACATCGGCCGCCTCGTACCCCAGATCGCCTACTACCTCCACGCGGCTGCCAAGGTGGACGGCTCGTTCGACGTGGTCGTGCCCTCCGGCAACTTCGGCAACATCCTTGCCGCCTACTACGCGAAGACGCTCTTTGGCGCGCCGATTCGCAAGTTCATCTGCGCCTCCAACGTGAACGACGTCTTGTCGCGCTTCATCGCCACCGGCACCTACGACCCCGGCCCCACCTTCACCGTCACGAACTCGCCGTCGATGGACATCCGCAAGAGTTCCAACGTCGAGCGCCTTCTCTGGCTCGTCAACAATGGCGACGGTGCGGCCGTGAGGAAACTCATGGACGACTTCGCCGCCACAGGACGCTACACGCTCTCTCCTGCCGCCACCGCGAAACTCCAGGCGGAATTCGTTGGCGCCTTCGCAACGCCCGAGGAGACCGAGGCCGAGATGCGCCTCATGCACGACCATTGCGGTTACGTGCTTGACCCGCACACCGCAGTCGCCACGGCCGTCGCACACAAACTCGGCTATCCGAAGGACGGCGTGCCGTGCGTCGTGGCCGCCACGGCCACGCCCTACAAGTTCCCGGAAACGTGCCTCCGTGCATTCGGGAAGGACGTGCTCGCCAATCCGCCGCCCGCCTTTGTGGCGATGGAGCATGCGCCGATCACGCAGAAGCAAGTCGTAGACGTAGACGGCATCGACGCCGCCGTCCGCGCGTTGTTCTGATAGCTTGGGCAACGGGCGTCCGCCCGTTGCGGGATGGTCGCGCTTGTCGCGGCCTTTCGGAGAAGCGGCGCTCTCGCCGCTTCGCTTGGTAGGGCGCGATCACCGAGCGCGCCCCCCGGTGGGGCGAGCCGTCCCGCCGAGCCGCCGCACACTCTACCGGCTGCCCGTCACAAAGACGCTGAAATCGCTCTCGCAGGAGG
The DNA here is from genome assembly GCA_946413265.1 of uncultured Lentisphaerota bacterium. Classification (GTDB taxonomy): domain Bacteria; phylum Verrucomicrobiota; class Kiritimatiellia; order RFP12; family UBA1067; genus RUG572. The sequence goes on along the minus strand of CAMKJU010000039.1, from coordinate 24,750 downwards.
TGCCGACGGCCTTCACCGAATAGTAGTAGGTCCTGTTGGCCGCTCCGCTTTCATCGGCGTAGGTCGTCGCCGTGGTGGTGTCGATCTCCACCGCGTAGTCGCTGCCGGTCCGCGTGCCGCGATAGACGCGGTAATAGACCGCGCCGGCGACCGGCTGCCACGAGACCGTCACCGCCGCCGCGCCCGACGTGGTCGTCGCGGTGACGCCCGTCGGCGCAGGAATCGAGCGGAATCCCGTCTCGACGGAGCTCTTCGCGCTCTCGGAGACCGCATTCGTCGCCGTCACCCAGTAGAAGTAGAGCGTTCCCGGCGCGGCGGTCGTGTCGTCGAACGAGACGGACGAAACGGACGAGACCTCCTCTGCCGCATCTGGATTGTTCGAGGTGCCGCGATAGACCTTGTAGCCATCCGCGCCGGGCGTCGCGTTCCACGACACCGTCACGCCCGTCGCCGATGTGCCGTCTGTCGCGTACACGCCCGTCGGCGCACCGATCTTGAGGCTGCCGGCCGCGCCCGCGCTGTAGCCGCTCGCGTTCCGGCCCTCGTTGTCCGCCGCCGCAACGACGAAGTAGTAGTAGGTCACGCCCGGCTCGGCGGTCGTGTCGGAATAGTTGAGCATTGTCTGCCAGCCGCTGACCGGCGTCTTCGAGCCGCTTGCCGACGCGCTGCGGTACACGCGGTAGTGGTTGGCCCCCGCCACGGCGTTCCACGCGATCTTGACGCGGTCGGCGAAGCCGCCGTTCGACGCCGTCACGCCTTCCGGCACCGCAAGGCGCAGATAGCCGACGTCCGAAGCCGACACCTCGCCCTCGAAGCTCGCGCCAACCGCGACGACCCAGTAGTTGTAGGTGACACCGTTCGCCGCATTGAGATCCATCCAGCTCGTGCCAGCCGAAGTCCCGACCTCGGCGGCATCCTCCACGAACTCCGTCGTCGCGCGGAGAATACGGTACGAAACCGCGCCCTCGACCGCGTTCCACGTCACCGTGATCCAGTCCGAGGACGTGCCGTCGGACGCCGCCACGTTCCTCGGCACGCCGATCTTGCGGTTTCCGGCCGCGCTTGCGCTCGTCATCCACTCGCCGCCGTTCGCCACGGAGACGATCCAGTAGTAGTACCACGTGCCGGGAAGCGCCGTTGCGTCAACGTACGCCGTGTCCGCCGTGGACGCAAGCAACGTCGCCTGGCTGAAGTTGTCGACGGTCGAACGGTAGATGTTGTAGCCAACCGCCCAATCGACGGCGCTCCAGGAGATCGACACGTCCCCGGCGGACGTCCCAGCCGTCGCCGCAACGTCCCGCGCAATGCCGGGCTCGCCCATCGTGACCGTCACCTTGAAGAAGCGGTGCTCCTCGTTCACCGGAATCACCCACGCCGTATCGGTCAGGTTCGTCTTGCCCATCACCGTGTAGTGGCGCTTCGGCTCGGCGTTCGAGAGGTCCGGCATCCACGAGACTTCGATCTCGTCGCCCACGACCGCGATATTGGCCATCAGCTGCGAATCGGGATTCCAGGGATCGAGTCCCGCAACCCAGGATTGCCAAAGCGGCATCCCGTTGTCACCCGCCTGTGCCATGACCTGCTGCAACGACGCAGGCGTCGAATCCTCGTCCACGCACCCGTACGCGCCAAGCCATTCGACCGGCACCGCCGCATCCGTCCCTTCCACCGGCACGTTGCCCAGCCCCGTCGGGAGCGTGAACTCGTACGCGCCGATATCGACAATGCCGTTCTGGATGCGCGCGTTGCCGCGAATGTCCGTCTCGCCCGAGACGTACCTGTTGTTGCCCATGTCAATGCACGGCGAGTCACCCAGCAGACGGAAGTCGCCGTTCGCCGCGTCCACGAAACGCGGATTGCCGGTGAAACTGTTTAAGGACACAACACTTTCTGCAACCTGCTTCGTTCCCGTATTTCCGTAGACAATGCAGTTGTAATTCGTACCGCCGGGCAGACCATCGACAAGCCAGGCATGCGTCCCGATGCCAGAATTGCCATAGATTGTACAGTTCCTGCAAACGGCCAGTGAAACTCCGCCGGCACTGCCAACAGTCGTGCGATTACCATAGACACGACAATTCTCCAACACGCCCCCGCGAGCACCACCGCCGTACCCTTCAGTGTCCATGGCGCATTCATTGTCAGACAGAATGCAACGATAGAGATTAGAACTCCTGGCACCGCCTCCACTCTGAGTCGCCTTGTTGCCAATAATCTCCGACTCATAGCAGGTAGCCGAATACACTCCACCCCCTGAAACATGTGCAACGTTGTTGCTGACAATACATTCGTACAAGCTTCCCCCAGATGCACCGCCACCATTGCCCATCGCCTCGTTGTCACGCACGATGCAGTTTGTCAGCGCTGCCGCAGACGTACCACCACCCGACTGCTCGGCGCGGTTTGAAATCACAGAACAGTTAACCAACACGCCAAGACATGCTCCCGCGCCATTTGTCGAGCAACTGTTATTGACAAACAAGCAGTCATAAGCCGTTGGGAGGTATGAACCGCCGCCATTGCTACCACACGAGTTCCCTTCTACCGTACAATGATGCAGCGCAGAATAGATGACACCACCGCCATGGCGCTCTGCGCGATTCGAGACAATATGGCAATCATGGAGCGTTCCACCTTGAATACCACCACCATCATAAGGGGCTGAATAACCGTTCTGAACCGTAAATCCGCGCAGCACCGTATTCGTCATTGAGACCGTTGTAGAATAACTGGCCAAATACGCGCATCTTGCCGTCCCTCCGCCATCGATGATCGTCGCCGCCGCGCCATTTACCGATTGGATTGTGATCGACTTGTTGTTTGAGTTGATCGGCGCGTATGTGCCGTCCGCGACGATGATCGTCATGCCGTGAACCGACTGGTCGATCGCGTGCTGGATCGTCTTGAACGGCTGCGCCGCGCTGACGCCTTCGTTCGCGTCATTGCCGTTTGTCGCGTCCACGTACCATGTGTCAGTCCACTTGGCGGAGAGCGTCACCACCGCGCCGTCGTTCGTCGCGATATTGAGCACTTGCTGCCGGTTCGTGTAGGATATGGTCGCCGAGTCCCCTCCCGTCGTCCAACCCACGAATCCGAAGCCTTCCTTCGTAAACGCATTCGCCTTGAGGTTGGCCGCCGTGTCGTATGCCGCCGTTTGGTCCGTCATCTCCCCTTCTGCGCCGTTTGGCAGGAAGCGGATCGTGTAGGCGTTCGGACGCCACACGGCGTAGAGCGCGAGCGTGCCGCCCGTCGCGAGGTTCGAGACGGACGCTCCGTCCGCGTAGGCCGCGCTCGTCGCCTGCGGGTTCGTGGACCAGCCGAGGAACGTGTAGCCCGTCCGCGTGTAGCTTCCGTTCGACAGGTTCTGCGCCGTCCCGTAGGTGAAGCCCTGCGAAGCCATCGCGGCGCCCGTGCCGCCGTTCGCGTTGAATGTCACCGTGTACGGATTCGCCGTCCACACCGCGTAGAGGTTGACAGTCCCGTTCGCCGCCGCCGTCAGGTTGCTCACCGTCTGCTTGTTGGCGTATGCCGCATCACCGTCGGCAGACGTCGCCCAGCCCTGGTACGTGTAGCCCGTGCGCGTAAACGCATTCGCAGTCAGCGCCTTCGCGGCATCGTAGGTGAACGACTCGTTCGCCATCGTCCCCGTGCCGCCGTTCGCGTTGAACGTCACCGTGTACGGATTCGCCTTCCAGACCGCGTACAGGTTGACCGTCCCGTTCGCCGCCGCCGTCAGGTTACTCACCGTCTGCTTGTCGGAATAGGATGCGGTCGCCGAGGACGGCGACCCTCCCCAGCCGAGGAATGCGTAGCCCGTGCGCGTAAACGCATTCGCCGTCAGCGACTTCGCGACATCGTATGTGAAGCCCTGCGACGCCATCGTGCCCGCGCCCTTGTTGGCGTTGAACTTCACCGTGTAGCCGTTCGCCTTGTACGTCGCGGTCAGCGTCACCGCGCGTCCCGGCATCTTGAACGAGGTCGAAGCGGACGTCTTGCTCGTCACGAGCGCGACGTCGGCCGCAGCGCCCGTCCACTCCTTGAACGAATATCCCGTCGGCGCAGTGTTGGCCGAAATACCTGCGGTCGTATTTCCATAATAGTTCGCACTTCCTGTCCCGTTCACGACTGTCAGCTGGTACTGCACCCGATAGCCGGAGTCGCTCGCGCTTAGCGTCCTATGTTTCCCGTCAATCTGTGCCTGAACCCAGAACCAAAAGACGTTTGTTGAATATGCACCGCTAAGATACATGTTCGTCGTCGTAGAATTTACTGCCACCGCATCATCGAAGTTGGGTGTCTCGCTCTTCCATATTAAATATTTCCCCGCGCCCGGTACTGCAGTCCATGTTAGACGGATGCCATCCGGATCCGTTCCGTCAGACGCCTGCAGGTTCACCACCTGGTTCTGGCTGAAGTTCGCGAAGTTGATGACGGGGCGTAAGCCGATTCCCGCGTTTATGCTGCTCGAACTAGGATCCCCACGGGAGCTCGAACGACACCAATTAGAGTAATTATCAAATCCGCCGCTACGCGAGGTTCTGCGGGTACCGGTTTCAGGTCCAATCGGATCCGTTGTACCATTCAAATTGTTCGCCGCAAACCAGTCGAGGCAGAACTCGCGCACGTTTCCGTGCATGTCGTAGAGCCCCCAGGCGTTAGGCAGATACGAAGCAACCTTCGCTGTGCCCGTCTCATCGGTACTCCCGTTATAGTCATACGAATTGTTGTATGTACCGCTGTTGTAGTAGTAGCCCCCCACTTCAGCCATGTTGGCGTCAACGCCGGTAGCCGCCGAGAGATTCTTGCCAGAATTCAGAGCAGTAGTCGTTCCTGCTCGGCAGGCGTACTCCCACTGCGCCTCGGTCGGCAGGTCGAAGAGGCGTCCCGTCTTGGCTCTAAGCTTGCCCATGAAGCTCGTTTCATCAACCGTGTTCATCTGCGGCCACCACTTGCCCATATCCGCGCCACGAACCTGGTTGAAGGAAACGCTTTCAACCGGACGCGTAGCGTAACATACCGAATTGGAGAACGCGCTCGGGCGATTCCCCATCACCAGCTCCCACTGGCGCTGAGTGAGTTCAAAAACACCGATGTAGTAGGAATGAGTCAATATCACTTCATGCTGTGCCTCACTCGACTGCCGCCCAGCCTCGCCCGTCGGCGACCCCATCGTAAACGTGCCCGGATCGATGCGGCGGAGAACGAGCTTCGTCGTCTTGTACTCGTCCGTCCAGCCGCCGGACGGGATGTCCGTGAGGTTGCTGACGGGATACGACGCCGCGTTCGGCCCGCCGCTCAGGTCGATGACGAGATACGACTGCAGGTCGTCGTACTCCGCCGTGAACGAGAGGTTGCGCGTCGGCATCGTAAACGTGTTCGTCATGCTGTTGGCGTTCGCGAGCACCGAGACATCTCCCGTCCAGCGCGTGAAGGCGTAGCGCGGCGAACGGTCCTCTGCCGCGACCGTCACCGTGTCGCCCTCGTAGTAGATCGCGCCGCCCGTGCCGTTCGCCACCTGGACGGTGAAGTTCGTGTCGTCCGACGCGGAATACTCGTACGCGCCGATATCGACCGTATTGTTGTCGATGCGCGCGTTCCCCGCGAAGTCCACCGTGTTCGTCACATACGCGTTGTTGCCCGCGTTGATGCACGGCGAGTTGTACCGCAGACGGAAATCCCCCACCTCCGCGCGGATGAAATGCGGATCGTTCGTGTAGCAGTTGAAGGAAACCATTCGAGGGTCAATTTCTGACGCCTGACTTGTCGATATGTTTCCATAGACAATGCAGTTGAAATTCGTACCTCCCGGTGAGTTATTAACCGCCCAGGCATGCGTTCCAGAGCCACCCTTCTCACAACTGTTGCCATAGATGGTGCAGTTTCGGCAAACGGCAAGTGAAACACCTCCGCCGCCACCATTGATCGCGCGGTTGCCATAGACAAGACAGTTCTCCAATTCACCACCTCGCGCTCCGCCACCATAATATTCGCCTGTTAGTGCACATTCGTTTTCGGCGAGAACGCAGCGATAGAGCTTGCTACCATTGGATCCGCCGCCATTCTGTGTCGCCTTGTTGCCGATGATTTCGGAATCGTAGCAGGTAGCGCCAGACACACCGCCGCCACTTTGGTACGCCTCGTTACCAACAATAGCGCACCTTTCAGCTATTCCGCCAAACACACCACCGGCATTCTGGTAGGCGATGTTATTTGTGACGGTACAGCCATACAATGTTCCATTGCGTGCACCGCCTCCCAATTCCAGCGCCACGTTGTCCTGGAGAACGCAATTCGTCACAGCACCCCCATACACGCCGCCGCCTGATTTTTCTGTGTGATTGGAGATAACATTGCAGTTCACAAGCACACTGCCCGACGCTCCACCACCTTCTGAAACCGTGCTGTTGTTGGACACTTCGCAATTGGTAAGATGTGCGCTATACACACCGCCACCTTGACCACGGGCATCGTTGTCTGAAATCATGCAATCATACATCGTTGAGTAGATCACGCCACCACCACTGGCCCCGCAATGGTTGGACTTGACAATACAATCATAGAGTGTGCCGCCCGCTACGCCTCCTCCATTGTTGCCTGTGAATCCATAGGTACAACCATTCTGTAAGGTGAAACCACGAATCACCGTATTGGTTTTATTAGCCACGCCTCCTGCCAACACGCACCGGTTCGTCGCCGCCGGATATCCGCCGTCGATGATCGTCCGCGACGCGCCGTTCACCGACTGGATGGTGATCGACTTGTTGTTCGAGTTGATCGGCGCATACGTGCCGTCCGCCACGATGATCGTCATGCCTTCCACCGACTTGTCGATCGCGTGCTGGATCGTCTTGAACGGCTGCGACGCGCTGTCGCCCTGGTTCGCGTTGTCGCCCGAATCGTCCACGTACCACTTGTCCGTCCATCTCGCATAAAGGTTCACCGTTGCGTTCGCCTGGGTGGAGAGGTTCAGCACCGACTGCTTGTCCGTGTAGGCGACCGTCGTTCCGTTCGCCGAGGTCATCCACCCGACGAAGGCATGTCCCGTGCGGGTGAAGCCGTTCGCCGTGAGCGACGCGCCCTGTCCGTAGGTGCAGGCGAGCTGCGCCGTCGTGCCGCTGCCGCCGTTCGCGTTGAACTTCACGGAGTAGGTGTTCACCTGCCACACGGCGTAGAGCGTGACCGTGCCGTTGGCGGTGGACGTGAGGTTGTTGACGGACTGCTTGTCCGTATAGGCCGCGCTCGTCGCGCCGCTGGAGGTCGCCCACCCCTTGAACGTGTAACCCGTGCGCGTGAAGGCGTTCGCTGTGAGCGCCTTGGCCGTACCGTAGGTGAACGATTCATCCGCCATCGTGCCCGTGCCGCCGTTCTTGTTGAACTTCACGGAATACGTGATCGGCGTCCACTGGGCCGTCACCGTCTTCGCGCCGAAGCCGCCGGCGGGGATGCTGGCGGGGTTCCAGCCGTTGAACACGTAGCCCGTCACGTTCGCCAGAGGGGTGAAGGTGATGGAGCTGTCGATGTTGTACTGCGCGGGGTTTGAGTTCGCCGCACCCTTCGTGTTCGCGTAGGTGATGGCGTAGTACCCCGAATGCTTGAACGTGGCCGAGTAGCTGGCCGTCCCCGCCGTGTAGGTCAGCTTCCAGTAGTTCGTCTGCGACGAGTTGGGCGTCCACGAATAGGCGCCCTTGCTCGACAGACCCGACACCGCCGTCCCGTTGACCTTGAGCGTCCCAGACGACGCCCCGCCCCAGGCCGTATCGTAGGCGATGGACTCCGTCGTCTTCGCGACGCGCGTCCCCGTGCGCGTATCGAGCGCAACCGCCGAAGCCGCCTTCGCCGCCGACATGGATTTTACCGGGCGGATGGAGAGGCCAACAACGCGGCTAATGGACAACATGCTTCTCGATGAAGAATTAGCACCAGCGAACAGGCGAGGAGACACCGTACCTTCTGCCCCTGAACTCCAAATATACATTGCAGAAGTGCTTTTACGTTCTGCCCCTTCACCATATCCAGCAACAGGCAAGAATATACTGTTCCCCGAATAGAGCCCCTTGCCTGTCACGGTGTAGCCAGCAACGTTGTTATTGGTTGCCCAGGTCCAGGTGCAGAGATCGATCAGGTTCTTGAGCTCGGATGCCTTCGGCACGCGCCAGTCGTCGCCCCACTGCTGTGCCGCTGCGTCGTAGGCGGGAAGCAGATTGCCGTCCGCGCCTACTGCGCCCATCGACTGCAGCTGCGCGAGCGACTTTCCGTATGTCGGGCAGTTCGCCGTGCTGAAGCTAAAACCGCTCACCGAACCGTCGCTTGCGACCCATTTGGAGTTCTGCCACTTGTAGCCGAGCGTGTCGCCCCACCAGAAGTAGTAGCCAGCTTCCGTCGGCGAGTTCGCGCCGATGTTGGTCTTGGCCCACAGAGGCCCATTTTCCCACAGCTGCACGCCCTCGTGCGTCGCGGCCAACGCGGCACCCGCCCAGGCCAGCCCAGCAACAATAGCAATGATTTCTTTTTTCATCGTTTTCATCCTTTCCAAATCCTTTCTTTTCAAGTTCAAGCAGCCCGCTTGACACTCGGTACAGAATACGGTACAATATCAGCATCTTTCCTAGGAGAACCCAACATGCGAACAAAGACAAGCCCGATCCAGCGTCCCCGCCTCGACGAGGACGTAGTGCCCTTCACAGAATACCGCCGCACGCTCAACGCCTGCCTTGAACGGACGGCTCGCACGCACCGTCCCATCGTAATCACGCAGAACGGGCGCAGCACGAGCGTGATGATGAGCGTAGCCGATTTCGAACGCACCTGGGACGAGATTGAGATGTGGCGCGAGAAGATCGAGCTTACGAGAGCCGTTGAAATTTCCCGCCGCGAGTTCGCCGAGGGCAAGGGCATTCCCAATAACGAGGTTTTTGATCGCCTCCACAAGAAGCTGCTGGCGATGAAATCCGCGCAAGGGTGAGCGCCATGGATGTTTTTTGGTCGCCACACGCGAATTCGCTGCTTGATGAACTCGCCATTCGCCACTCCCGTATGCTTGTCACAACAACCGACACCTTCTGGAATTAACAGCTTGAACGCACGTTCAGAAAGGGCCATTATGGCTGATACGCCCAATGCTCTTGCCATCGCCCTTTCGCCATCACGCCGTGAATTCTTCACCCAGCGCTGTGCAAATCCGGCCCAAACTCTCGCCCAAATCAAGGATCGCCACGACGATCTTCTCGCCAAGGAGAATGCAAAAATCTCAGCAGCAGCCATTTTGAGCTGACCCGCACCGGTACCCACAGCGATCTGTTCCAATGACCACAACCGATCCATTCCACTCCGATAGCAACATGCGCGAACTTGAGCGCCGCGCCCACGACATGGATACCCACCGCCGAAATCGATAGCATCATGGAGCGCGCCGTGCGCGGCCTCGTGCCCGTGAGCGGCTTCATCTCGCCCGGCGAAAAGGAGCTTCTGCGCCGCCTCAAGGCCGAGCCACAGGCCCGCTTCATCAAGACCGTGCCATTCTCCCTGCCGCCACGCTACGATCCTTCGGCCGAAGATTCCCGCGAACTCGCCGCCGACCGCCTGCTGATCTTGAGCGGCTTTCCGCAAGGCACGCCCGATTCCCGCGAGAATCTGCGCGCTCGCTGCAACATCATGAATAGCCTCGCCGCCGCCCTCTGCTCCAAGGCAGCAGAAATGGCATAACCCCGCAGGGGTTCGAGGGCGCAGCCCCCGTCCGTTCCCAGCAAAGCCCCCACCGACCAACACGGACACGCCTTGCTCTAGCGCGGCGGTTTCCTGGTGAGGCGAGGCGTCCCGCCGAGCCGTATGCCGCGCAAATCTCGCACCACGTCCAGCCAGCCGATCAACTACAAAATCAAAGCAAGGGTGCCCATGCTGGAATTGCCCAGCACCGACACTCATTCCGCCCTGCTCTGATCCGTAGTGCTTCATCTCAGCTTGCAAACAGTTTGGCAAAAAGTTCTCCGCATGCTTTCCCGACACCTGGGATTAGCTCAATACCACCTTGAACACTCTTGACTACCGCCTTTTGGATAGCCGTCCGAATTGGCTGCTCCCGCTCTTTAACGGCATGCGCGACTTTCCCATCCTTGCTTTCACGCAGTTTGTCCAAAATTCTCCCACAAAGATTGCCGTCACTGCCAGATTTTAAATCCAAACAAATTGCAATCAGCACGTCAAGATTGCACTGAAACACCTTCGGATTCAATTGATAGTCATCAAACAATCCTGCCTCCTCAAGAAAATTCCGAATTTCCTTGATGACATTTACATCCGGCACGGGGATTTTTACAGCACCACTATTCTCGTCGTAACGCGCATGTTTGAGACATTCGAGAAATTTTTCCTTCCACTTCCCCTCTTCCTTCGGCGGCCATTTGAGAGCCTCTCGCTCCCGCAAAGACCGTACCCGCTGAATCGTCAAACCCAGCTCGCGTCCGATATCATAATCAGACACATATTTCTCGGAAGCATTCGCTTGTTTATCTAGGAGATAGTAATGAAACACCATCAGATCGAACTCGCTCTTTGAAAGCGTCCCGAAATTCTGCTTCAGACACTCCCTCTGAATGTCCGCGATAAACGAACTCCAGACATCCGAAGAGGTCGCGCCGGCCTTTTCAGACGCACGCTCGGCCTCTGCCGCTTTACAAGCCACGGATCCACATTGTTCTGCTTTCATGATTTGCTCCTTTTAAATCGTAAATAAAAATTACTGATCGGCACTTATAACAGGACGAACGGTCCGCAAACGACTGCGACTGTCAGACGTTGAGTTATAGCGACTCGAATTGATATAGAGGTAGTATGCGTAGTACCTGTTTTCATATACAAGAGACGACCAGTACCCACCATACGAACCAACACCATCATAATCGAACCGAGTCGTGGTATTACCCTGGCCGACGGCGGGAAGGAAGATGCTGAAAGCGGCATACGAGCCCTTCCCCTTGACAACATATCCTTGAATGCCATTCCGCGTCGTCCACGTCCAGTCGCATTTGTTGACAAGGTCATCCATTTCCTGCCTCGTCGGCATACGCCAAGCCCCCCCCCAATGCACATGCGCCGCATCATGAGCCGGTACGAGCCCCTCCTCTATCCATCCCTCATTATACAGAGTAAGGGGAGTTTTATCGTAAGTTAGTACTTTGCTAAACGAGAATTCCGATGATGAATTATTACTCGCCACCCATTTATCGTTCACGAACTTGTAGCCAATAGTATCACCCCACCAAAAGTAGTAACCGTAATCCTCGGATTTATCCGCGCCAATGTTAAATGCCGCCCAATAGGGTCCATTCGCCCAAAGTTGTATTTTCGGTCTATTCCATACTGCATACAGATTCTTCGTCCCAGACGTTACTAGGTTTTTCACAGATTGTTGATCGGAATATTTCGCCGTGTTTGCATCAGCATTATCGGCCCAACCGAGGAATATCCAGTCCCCTCGTGTAAACGCATTGGCCGTCAGCGCCTTTGAGACGTCGTAGGTGAAACTCTCGACCGGCATCGAACCGCTGCCACCGTTGGCGTTGAACTTTACCGTGTAGGTGTTGGGCGTGTAGGTGGCCTCGTATGCCACGTCGCGCGAGGGGATGGTGAGCGTCGTGCTGGCGGATGTAGCGCTCGCAAGGAGCCCCGTATCCGCCGCCGCACCCGACCAGCTCGCGAAGGTGTAGCCCGTCTTGGACGCAGCGGTGATGGTGACGGACTTGCCCTGCACGAACGACCCGGAGCCCGTACCGCCGGTGATGTTCACCTGGAAGTTCTTCTCCACCACCTTCACAGTGACGGCGAACGAGGGAATTGTGACCGTGCCCAGATCGGCGGCAGCATTCCACACGAACCGGTGCGTGCCGGGCTGAACCTCCAGCGTGCGGTTGTTCTGCTCGGGATTGCCCACATAGATCGTCTGAGCGTTGAGGTTCGTGTTGCCAGCCGTGTCCTTCACCTCGAAGAAAACCTTGCTCAAGCCGCCCGCGCTGAATGTGACGTCGATATCCACGAGGCCATTCCACGGATAACGCTGACGGGCCGTGACCGATGTGACCTCCAGGACGAGCTTCCACACCGCGTAGAGATTCACGACGGCATCCGGCGCAGACGCCAGGTTGCTGACGCTCTGCTTGTCGGTGTAGGTGGCCGTTGTCGCGCTAGCCGACGTGGACCACCCGATGAACCTGTAGTTCACGCGCTGGAACGCGTTCGCCGTGAGCGCCTTGGCGACGCCGTAGGTGAATGTTTCGTTCGCCATCGAGCCCGTGCCGCCGTTCTTGTTGAACTTGACGGTGTAGGCGTTCGCCTGCCACACCGCGTAGAGATTGACCGTTCCGCCAGAGGTCGTGGTGAGGTTGCTGACCTCCTCGCCGTCGTCGTATGTTGATGTGGTGGCCGAGGAGCTCGTCGCCCATCCGACGAACGTGTAGCCAGTGCGCGTGAAGGTGCAGATTGTGAGCGCCTTCGGCGTGCCATACACAAAGCTCTCGTTCGCCATCGAGCCCGTGCCGCCGTTCGCGTTGAACTTCACCGTGTAGGGCTGACCGTTGTAGGAAGAGCCGCTGCCAGACCCCGAGCCACTACCCGAACCAGATCCGCTGCCGCCGCCCGAGGAAGTCGCGCGATAGCCGGTGTTGTACGAACTCGTCACGTATCCCGACGACTTCTTGGCGACGATCCAGTAGTAGTAGGTTGTGCCGGCCGTTGCGGTCGTATCGGTATAGGTCGTGCCGGTGACCGTCTCGACAAGAATGCTTGCGTTGTCCATATTGGAACTGTTTCCACGAACCACGCGGTAGCCCGTCGCCCCGCTCTGAGAACTCCAGGTGATGATGACGCCCTCCGTCGAAGTGCCGTCCGATGCGTTGATCGAGAACGCCCCGCCCGACGACCCGCCGCCGCTGCCGCTGGATGCCGTGGCCATGCCGCTGCGCGCGCTCGCGCCGGAGCTATCCCATGCCTCGACCCAGTAGTAGCATGTATCGACTCCCGCCTGGCTGTCGGTATAGGAAGTTCCGGACGGGGTTGCAATGCTCGACGAGGACCCCACCGAAGAAGTGTAGCTGCGCCTCACGACATAGTACGAGGCCCCGCTCACCGATGTCCACGACAAGCTCACGGACGTGGAGGATGTCCGTGAACAGGACGTAATGCTCGGCGCCGATATGGCCAAGGCGTTGAAGCCCGCGAGCGCCAGTCCCAACAAAATCCAACTGCGAAGTTTATTCATGTTCTCTTCATTCTTCTGCGCCATTCCTTTACCAAGGTCCGACACCCTCGGCACAGAAAATGAGAGTGGCGTGCCTTACATTCTCACGTCTCAAGGAAGGCATCGCCAAACGCCCTTATGCAAACATGATCAGAAGACACGCCACGTGGGACTTGCCCACGTAGCGCAACTTCGTATCTCGCTTGCATTTTTTACTTTGGCGAAGTTTTCCTTGAAGCGACAATACGCTGTTGCGTACGTTGCTGGGGGCCTTTCGGGCTTGCCCAGCTCTTCGGCTCCGGCAGGGCGGCGCGCTCGGCGAGCGCGCCCTACCATTTCGGTCACGCGGGACGCGTGACCCTACCATTGTTCCGAGGTTCTGCCTTACTTCCTTGGGTGATACGGCCCGCTCGGCGAGCGGGCCCTACCAGTTGGTCGCGACAAGCGCGACCTCTCCCGTGGTTTCGGGCCGGTGGCGGGTACTCTGTGCCGCTCTTCGCCGCGCAATCGCGTCACGAAAAGCCGTACCCGCCGATGTCAAAGATCAAACATCCCGCCCTTTGAGAGGCTAGTTGGAAATATTATGCCACATTCCCCCGCCCAACGCAAGCGGGATTTTGGGAAATTGAAGTTTTGCGCGCGGGTGCGCAAAGGTTGACGAGAGACGCGAGACAATAGACGCGAGCGGAGACTTGAAGACATGAGACCACGAGGCAATGCGGCTTTGCCAATGTCTCATCGCCTCACGTCTCGGCGCGTCTCTCGTCTATCGTCTCACGTCCGCATGTGCCCAACCCCACCTCGCCCGGAGGGTTCGCCCCACCTTACGACGGTCGCGGGGCGACCGCCCTACCACGGCTCGCCCCACCTCGGCGGAATTACTTCGCGCCGAAGAAGTAGCGGTTCGCGTTGTTGTAGGAGATGTCCGAGACGAGACCGCCGATCCACTTGATGTCGTTGGGCAGTTCGCCGCGCGTGATCTCCTCGCCGAGCTTCGCGCAGAGGATGCGGCGGAAGTACTCGTGGCGCGTGTAGCTGAGGAACGAGCGGGAGTCCGTGAGCATGCCCACGAAGTTGCCGAGGCAGCCGAGCGCCGCAAGGGCCTCGACCTGCTTCTTCATGCCGTCCTTCTGGTCAAGGAACCACCACGCCGCGCCGAGCTGGATCTTTCCGCGGTCGGGGCCCTTCTGGAACGAGCCCATGAGGGTCGCGAGCATTTCCGTGTCCTTCGGGTTGAGGGAGTAGAGGATCGTGCGCGGGAGCGCGTCCTCGAGTTCGAGGCGGTCGAAGAGGCGCGCGAGCGACTCACAGGAGTTCCACTCGCCGATGCAGTCGTAGCCGGTGTCGGGTCCGAGCAGACGAAACATCCGCGTGTTCGCGTTGCGGAGACAGCCGAAGTGGAGCTGCGTTGTCCAGTTCGCCGCAGCGTCCGCCTTCAAGCCCTCGTAGAGCCACGCGCTCTTGAACTTGAGCGCCTCCTCCGGTGTCACGGCCTTGCCAGAACGCGCCTTCTTGAAGATGCGGCGCACCTCGGCCTCGGTGTAGGGCGCGGCGAACACCTCGGTGATGCCGTAGTCGCTCACCACGCAGCCCGCCTTCGCGAAGAACGCATGGCGCGCGGCCATCGCGGAGAGGAAGTCGTCCCAGCTCTTCACGGGGATCTTCGCGGCAGCGGCAAGATTGTCCATCCATGCGTTCCACGCCTTCGCGTCCTCGATCTTCGACGCCTTGTCGCTGCGCCACGCGGGCAGGATCTTCGTGCCGAACGGCTTCTTCGCGATGGCGAGGTGGTACTCGAGGGAGTCGATCGGGTCGTCGGTCGTGCAGACCACCTTCACGTTCGATTTCTTCATCAGCCCGCGCGCCGAGAAATCTTTGCCGCGCAGTTTCACGTTGCACTTCTTCCAGATCTTCGCCGCCGTGGCGGACGACAGCCGATCCGTCACGCCGAAGTAGCGCGCGAGCTCAAGGTGGGACCAGTCGAAGAGCGGGTTCTTGAGGAGGCGCTCCATCGTGGCGGCGAACGCGTTGAACTTCTCCTCCCACGGCGCATCGCCCGTGATGTACTTCTCGTCCACACCGTTCGAGCGCATCTGGCGCCACTTGTAGTGGTCGCCGCCCAGCCACACCTGGGCGATGTTCTCCCAGCGCTTGTCCTCCGCGATCTCCGCCGGCGGCAGGTGGCAGTGGTAGTCGATGATCGGCATCTGCTCCGCATAGCCGTGGTAGAGTTCCTTGGCCGCCTTCGTGGTCAGCAGGAAATCGTCGGTGATGAACGCCATGTTTTTTCTCCTTGTGATTCTGGGTTGAAAGACCCTAAGATTATACCACACCCCGCGCGCAGATGCACGCGTTTAACGGGCGGCCTTGCCGCCGGCGAGCGTCTCGGCGATGTTCAGGTAGTACGCGCGCACGCGCTCATAGGCGTTGATGATGTCGAGTTCGCCCAGCACGCGCAGCGGCGACTCGGGATCGTCCGGCCCCACGCGCCCGAGCTGCGTGCGGCGGCAGTCGCGGATGAATTCGTGGATATCGCGCGATTCCGCCTGCACCGCCTCCACGTCGATCACGGGACGCGGCGAGCGCACCCACGGCGACACCTTCTCCGCGAACGCGAACACGCGGTCGTGGACGGAGAGCACCATCGCGGTGGACACGTCGGAGATGCGCTGCCGGTTCTTCCGCAGGCGCTTCACAACCTTCAGTATCGTCGCCGCCTCATCCGACACGCTCTCCAGCTCGTCCGTGAGACGCAGTAGGCGCTGCGCGCGCGCCGAAACATCTGCGGCGAGTCGCTTCGACATGATGGCGGCGAGGAACTCGGTGACTTCGCGCTGCACGTTGTCGAGGATGCCCTCGCGGTGGAGGATGTGCGCCTCGTTCTCCGCGTCGGGGGCGTCCTGCTCCGCCACCACGCGGCGCGCGCACGCGAGGAGCTCGATGTCGCTGTCGCGCATGAACTGCACCTCGAGGAGCGCCTGGTCGCATGCGAGGACGGGCGAGAGGCTGGTGCCGACCTTGAGCGGACTGAGGTGCGGCTTTTCGTCCTCGCTCTGCGGGACGAGCCGCTCGATGAGGCGGGCGAAGGGCTTCACGAACGGGAACGTGATCACGCCGCGCAGGACGGAGAAGATCGTGTCGGTGACGGCGATGGGCGCCATGATGCCCAGCAGGACGGGCCCCTTGGCTGTCTCGGTGACGGCGTCCCAGTGGGGGAAGAGCGCCTTCCCGAGCGGCACGAGCACGGGCAGCACGAACGGGAGGAAGATGAGCGAGCCGATGACGTTCGAGAGCGTGTGCGCGAGCGCGGTGCGCTTCGCTGCCGCCGTGCCGCTGAACGCGGCGAGCCACGCGGTCATGGTCGTGCCGATGTTCGCGCCAAAGAGGACGGCGATCGCCATCTCGTAGGTGATCAGCTGCTGGGCGGCAAGCGTCATCGCGATGGCGATGGAGGCGGCGGAGCTCTGGATCACGGCGGTGAAGGCGGCCGCCACGAGGGCGACGAGCGCCACGCCCCCGAGCGTCGTGGCCTCCATCCGCGTGAACGCCGCCTGGATGGACGGGTTCTGGCGGATGGGCAGCACGCCCTTCGACATGAAGTACATGCCGAGGAACACGAGCCCGAGCCCGAGGATGGCGAGGCCGAGGTCGTGCACGCGCTCACCGCGCAGGAAGAAGTAGATCATGCCGCCGAGCCCGAGGCCCACGAGGCCAAGCACCTGCGGGTCGGGCGCGAACGCGACGATCCACACCGTGGCCGTCGTGCCCACGTTCGCGCCGATGATCACGTTGATTGCCTGCTGCAGGGTCAGCATCCCCGAGCTGACGAACCCCACGAGCATGACGGTGATGATCGACGACGACTGTACGAGCACGGTGGACACGATGCCCGTTCCCACGCCGTTGATCCGGTGCGTGGTGGCGAGCGACATGAACTTCCGCAAACCCTGTCCGCTGACGGCCTGCAGGCCCTCGGACAGGTGTTTCATTCCAAGCAAAAACACGCCCAACCCGCCGGCGACGGTGACGAGTACGTTCAAAATCAACAAAATGTTCTCTTTCATGTGCGGGGATATTTTACCATAAATTTATGGCCGATGCCGTAGGAGAATCCGATCTGTGAAAACTACCGTCTTTCATAACACAACGATGAGGAATGCGACGACAACCAGAACGAACGCCAGTAGGCGTTTCCATGGCGGCACGGCGGCAATGGAAGTGGCGGTAACGGTCATGCGGGTGCCAAGCATCTTGTTGAGCCCGCGCAATGCAAGCGGCAGCTTCGATTTGTCGACGAGCAGCCATGCCGCAAACCCCAGCAGCAGCACGACGGGGATGAAGCGGTAGACGCGCCATAGCGAAGGACGCTTCCTACGGGATGGACCGCGCTTGTCGCGGCCCAACTCCTCCTCCAACGCCGCGATGAAGGCCTCGGGCGTCATGTCGCGCCCAAGTCCGCGCGCGGAATCCGGCACCTTCACGCGGCCGAGCTCCAGTTCACCGTCCGGCGCGAGCAGGACGAACGTCGGGATGCCCTTCACGTCCAGACGGTCCGCCAGTGCATTGTTGCGCGCACGCTCCTCCGGCGCAAGCACGCCGTCGCCACGCGGCAGGTCCACACGTACGAACTCGACATGTCCAGTCGCCCAGTTATGCCATGCGCCGCTAGAGAACACGCGGCGTTCGAGAAACTTGCACCATTCACATGAGTCGCTGCTGCCGAACGCGAGCAGACGCGGCAACTCCGCCGCCAGGAGGGTCGCGCTTGCCGCGACCAACGCCAAACACAAAATTCTCTTCCACATGCGCATCACCAATCACCGCATGGAAAGCTCCAGCCAGCGCGTCTCGACAGCGTCCAGCTCCTCTTTCGCGGGACCTAGCCGTGCCGTCAGCGCCGCCACGCGCGCGGGGTCCTTCGCGTAAAGCGCAGGATCGCCAAGCGCGGATTCAATCTCCGCAATCTCCGCCTCCAGTGCCTCGACCTTCGCCGGCAACGCCTCCAGCTCCCGCTGTTCCTTGTACGAGAGCTTGCCCGGACGGTCGCCTCGGCGAGGCGACCCTACCACGGGAGCGGCCACTGGTAGGGCCCGCTCGCCGAGCGGGCCGCCGCGAGCCTCCTTCACTTGCTTCAGCAGCCGCGCCGACTCCGCGTAACCACCGGCGCACGGACGCACCACGCCGTCCCCCGCCAGCACGTAGCAGCTCGTAGTCACGTTGTCGAGGAACGTGCGATCGTGCGACACGACGAGCAGCGTGCCCTTGTAGTTGAGCAGCTGTTCCTCGAGCAGCTCCAGCGTCTCCACGTCCAGGTCGTTCGTGGGTTCGTCCATCACTAGCAGATTCGATGGCTTCAAGAAAAGTCGCGCGAGCAGCAGTCGTGCCTTCTCGCCGCCCGAGAGCGCCTTCACGGGCGTACGTGCGCGCTCGGGCGTGAAGAGGAAGTCCGCGAGGTATGCGAACACGTGCTTCTGCACGCCGCCCACCACGACCGTATCGCGGTCGCGCGCCACGACCTCCTTCACGGTAGACTCGGGGTCAAGTTGGGCGTGCAGCTGGTCAAAGAACGCCATCTCCACACGCGTGCCGATCGTCACCGCGCCGGATGTGGGCGCGAGCGCCCCCGTGAGCAGTTTCAGGAGAGTGGTTTTCCCCGTGCCGTTCTCGCCCACCACGCCGATGCGCTCGCCCTTCAGTACATCCGCCGTGAAATCATTCACGATAGGATGTTCCGAATCGTATGCGAACGACAGGTTCTCAATCTTGATCACGCGGTCGCCGGACGCGGCCGCCGTGTCCACCCGCAGCGTGGTCGTGCCGAGCGCCGTACGCCGGTTCGCAAACTCGAGACGCAGCTGGCGCAATGCCTCCACGCGCCCCTGATTGCGCGTACGGCGAGCCTTCACGCCCTGGCGAATCCACGCCTCCTCCTGTGCTAGCTTCTTCGCCTTCTTCGCCCAAAGTGCCGCCTCGTCCGCCTGCAGATCGGCCTTCCGCTGGAGGAAGGTGCGGTAGTCGCAGTTCCAGCCAGCGAGCGAGCCCCGGTCGAGGTCGTAGACGTAGGTCGCGACCGACTTCAAGAACGCACGGTCGTGCGTGACGAAGAGGAACGCCGTCTCGGTCTGGCGGCGGATGAACGCCTCCAGCCACTCGATTGACGCAACATCCAGATGGTTCGTCGGCTCGTCAAGAAGTACAAGGTCTGGCTCATCGGACAGCACGCGCGCAAGCAGGACGCGGCGGCGCATGCCGCCCGAAAGCGAATTGAACACGGCGGCGGGGTCAAGCCCCATCTGCGAGATGAAACGGTCCGACTGGGCGATTTCCTTCACGGTACCAGGGCGGTCCGAGGGAACCTCCTGTTCAAGGAAGGCCACCTTCAGACCCGGTGCACGGATGATTTCGCCCGTATCTGGCTCGATCCGTCCGGCGATGACCTTCAGCAGCGTGGACTTCCCCTCGCCGTTGCGTCCGGTCACGCACGCGCGCACGCCGCTTTCCACATTCAAAGAGACCCCGTCCAAAACGGGGTCCCCTCCAAATGCAAGCGAAACGTCGTGCAGGGAAAGAAGATGCCGGGCCATGGCCTCCTCAGGCCTGCGGGCGCGGCGGTTCCTTGTGGCGATAGGTGATACGCCCCTTGCCAAGGTCGTACGGCGAGATTTCAACCGTCACCTTGTCGCCAATCGCGATTTTAATGAAAAATTTCCGCATCTTTCCAGAGATGTGGGCGAGCACTTCGTGCCCGTTGTCCAACTGGACCTTGTACATGGTCGCCGGGAGAACCTTTGTGACGGTTCCCGTGACCTCTATCGCTTTATCGTCGTCTTTTGCCATATTGTAAATTGGTAGCGGGGGCTGGATTTGAACCAACGACCTTCAGGTTATGAGCCTGACGAGCTACCAGGCTGCTCCACCCCGCAATCTGGCGTCCTCCGAATGGCGGGCCTGACAGGAGTCGAACCTACAACCCTCAGATTCGTAGTCTGATGCTCTATCCAGTTGAGCTACAGGCCCTTATCGGAAAACGGCGGATAGTATATCACTTCCCCGCCCCGCGCGCAAGGGGGAATATTCAAAAAAATGATGGAGTGAAGTAATCGGCATCCAACCCGTTGCCGCCCGATTTCCTCAGCGGCGCTTCCTGCGGACGATGCGGCGGACAATCTTGGGTCTGCCGCCGCCGAAGGTCTGAACCCAACATCCTCTGCAGACGCCGACGCCGAGATGCGTGAATCTGGGCGAAAGGATGTTGGCCCTGTGTCCTTTGGAATGCATCCAGCCCCTGATGACGGCATCCGGCGAGCGGTAGCCCTTGGCGATGTTCTCGCCCATCCAGCCATACCCGCGCAGCCCGTTGAAGGCTCCCTTGTGGTTGAAACGCCCACGCTGGCAAATCTCTTTCGCGCGCTTGTCGGCCTGGGCCTGGCAACGCTGCGAAAGCGCAAGGGGCTTAAGCCCCACCTTCTTGCGCTCCGCGTTGACGAGGGCCAGCACCTGCTCGGCGTGTGACGCCGCCCGTGCCTGTGCGGGCGCAACCAATCCGACGAACAATACAGCCGCCACGACGGCAAATCGCACGGCAGACCAGACTTTGCTAACTTTTCTCATGGCGCGCATTATACCACACTCCCTTTCGGGAAATCAAGACGTCACAACGGCCGGTTGATTCATGGGACGCATCTGCGTTTTTGACCCACACGTATTGGGATTAGGAAACAACCATAACAACTTTCAAAAACAACATGGTCCTACGGGCGCACCTTGAACATTCAGAAATGTGGTCGTTTGAGAATCGGCAAATGGGCGCGGGCGAGTTAGCCCGCGCGCCAAAGGCAAGTTGTTTTCAAATAGTTGTTTCCAATCATCAGAAGGCTCGGCGGTGAATTGCGCAGATGCGCCCGAAAAAGTGAAGGGGTGAGAATTCCCCCACATTGGTTATCAGAAATATTGTATAATGTCTCCCGTTCAAGAAAGGAATCGTACCATGCCCGTCGCAATGATGATGAATGAAGTGCAAAATTACAGGATGGTGAACTGGATATTTCGCGCAGTCGCGATTTCGGGAGGACGGTGTCTCTGTCCGTGCAGAACATGTAGAACGTGTAGTTGCGCGCGGGCTACTTGACGATGATCATCAGGCCGCGCTTCGGGCGGAGCAGCAACCCCGTTCCATTTGCGACAAGCTGGTATTTCCGCGCGGATTCGGCGTCAAGCGCAAACCTCGTGTTGGTGTTCCGCGTCGCGAGCGTCCCCGCCTCCGTCCCCCATTTGAGCAGGTATCCCGCATAGTTGCCGTCTATCCGCGTCTTCGCGAGCGTCACCATGTCGGATCGCGACATGTCGAGCGACACGTTTACCGTGCCGTCAGCAAACGACATCGTCTTGTTGGCGTCATTGAAGCGCGAATACATCGGCCAGCCAAGGTCGCTCGGCCACGCCGTGAGATCCATCGTCGAACCGTCCTGCATCTCGCATCCGTGGTAGTACTGCGTCGTGGGCTTGAACGTGCCGAGGACGCTGACGGGGTAGCTACCCCAGTTGTAGTTGTTCACGTATGCCGATTCGTAGTTGCGCACCTTGAACGGCACGACGACGTTCAAGGCGCACTTCAACTTGAAGTCCACGTTCGTCGCGACCACACCGGTCTTGTCCAGCTTCAACGTACCTCCGGACGTGATGTCAACAGTGCCGTTCATGACCGTCGCGTTGAAGAGGTAGAAGTTGACGCTGCCGATCGACACGGACAGCTTGTTACCACCAAGGTCGAGCGCGGTAGGCGTAAAGTTGGAACCAATCAGGCCATAAGCCCTCTGGAAGTTGAACGACGAATCCTTCGTAAGGCGAACGGACGCGAGCTGCGCCATGTTGTCGGCAACGTCGTTATCGACATTCTGAAACGTGCCGCCATCAAGTACAAAATCGTACGACAGGTCACACATTGCCTTCGCGTCCAGCGTGGCGCCACTTCTAACCACGACCTGCCCGCCTTTCGCGCCCAACGCTTTGCTAACCCCCATCGCCAGCGTGCCCGCCGCGACCTCAAAGCCCTCGGTGTTCCATTGCACGGCCGAAGCGGTCAGCGTGCCCGAACCGCTCTTCACGACCTTCACGTTGCCGGACTGGATATACTGCTTGCCGACGGAGACGCCCGTGTTCACGGCAAATCCAGTGGCGATGGCGAACTCCAGTGTCGCCGTGTCTTTTGCCTTGCCGTTCACGATGGCGACGTGTCCTCCATTGGCGGTAAGGCCGCGTACGACGAGGTCGTGTCCATTCAAGTCAACCACCGTATCGCCAAGGTTGATGGTGTCAGTACCAGACATGGCGGACCAGTCTTCGTCTCGCTCAAGCCTTGTGCATGGCGCGACGAAGACGTCTTTCACGCCATATCCATTGCCCGAAGACGAAGTCGCAACCGTCGTGTTTGTGTTGTTAATGCCTGCGCTGGGGCCGAATACGAACCCCACGTCGTTGTTCCAGGAAAAGCACGCCCTTGTCGCTCGCCCATATACGCCGTCGGCGCCATTCGTGAACTCCGCCCTCACGCATTTCAAGCAGTTTGCCGGGCTGCCACCGTCATTGGCCTGAAATTCAATTGTAATAGACGTAGCCGCTCCCTCGCCATTGACGGCAACGCTCTTGTTGCACCCAATGCATTCATCAACAAACCCGACATACCTTCCATCGGTGGTGCCCCCGAAATAACAGTCCTTGATGTCATCGAGCGTCACGCCGGGCCAGATGAGTTTGCTTGTGCTAGTCAGGAACCCCGTTGACGAGCATCCGCTTCGCAAAGCTGTCAGCCCGTAAACGCCCTGCCGCGTGCTCGTCGTGCTGTCCTGCGTGTAGTCTGTCGCAATGTCGGAAGCGGTGCCGTTATACGTGCCGTCCGCGTTCGTGAAGGCGTAACCCAGCCCCACCGAAGAATCGTCGTAGAGCGACGCGACCGCCTGTGCGTAGATACCGCCCGTACCGTCGGTGAACTTCACCACGACGCACCGTATCTTGTCGCCGTCCAACACCTGGTACTCCGTCTGGACCTCCGTGACATTCCCCGAGCCGTCGGCGGTCGCCTTCGTGTTGTACCCCGTGGTCGCCAGCCCCCGCGGCACGGCGGCGCCGCCGAAAAAGCCGGAAAACGCCGCGCTTTTCAGGCTGTTGAGCGTGGCACCAGGCCACACGAGGGACGGCGCGGCAGCGGGGACGAACTTGCCGCACTGCACACCGCACACGCCGTAGCCAGCAGCGTCATTAGACGTTGCGAGATCCACTTCGTGCAATTTCCCGTTTCGCAGTTCTCCAGCATACGTCGCAACCCCGCTGGCGTTCAACGTGACAAAGGCAAAACCGGCACTCGTCCGCGAGTTCTTGTACAAACGCTTCGTGGATACCACATATACGCCGCCTTCTCCGTTTGTGAATTCCACGCATACCGCCTGTTCAGTACCGCTCGTTCCAGAACGAGAGATCGCGGCGAAATCGCCGACGATCTTTTCGATCGGGCCGCTCTGGGGATAAAACTGGAGGTTGTAGAATCCGCCAAGAGTACCCTTGGTACTTACATAACTCCCAATCATGCAGCCAAAAAGGGAGTACCCCTCATCGACCATTGCCTTTAGCTCATCAAGAGTGATGCCCTTGAAGGTGAGTCGTGGAGTCTGGAGTATGGGAGTGGAAGAAGTCGGCGAGGATGGATCAAACAACCCCATCGAATACACCGGCGAGACAAGTCGGCCGTCCGCCGCATACGACGGCAGAGCCGCCGCCACGCAGATCGCCACAATCGCGGCGCGAATCATCTTTGCTTCCATACTTATTGCCTTTCCTTCTCCTGTTGAAGTTGTGGTGTGTGAAACTCTTGTTGTTGTACGCTTGCTGTCGTGCGCGGAAGAACAGCAAGCGTACGACAACAAGGTGTGCGCGGCGTCGTTTCCGATGCCGTTCCATGCCTCTTTTGCGATTTGCCATTCAAAGCCGCTGGTCTCCCCATAGAAGTTTGGCGATATGTTAGCACATCCTTCCGTGATTCGTCGATCCCCCGCGGCGTTTTGCGATGTGGTACAGCCGCCCCGGACGTTCAACGGAGCCGTGCCGTCATTCCAGTTTGCATTGAACACCGGCTCGTAGTCGAGCACGTCGAACGCCGCTCCCTGCATCCTCAATGCCGCGTTCATCCTTACAACGACATTCGTTACCACGACGTCGCCTAATGCGTCAATCGCAAACCATCCGCCCCCGCCCGAACGTGCCCGCGCCGCGCTTGAAGAGCTTTAGCGAAATTTTTAAAGTTTTTGCCTTCGCTGGCGCTAACGGCCAAACTTGGAGAGATCGAGTTCGATCCTGTCGCCGACGATGCTGAAGCCCTTCGCCGTAGCCTTCACCTCGCCACGCACGGGTACGCGGTAGCGAAATCCCTGGAACACGAAATCGACGCCGCCATCCGCAATGGAAATGCCCTTGCGGAAATCGCCGTCCGCATATTCGGCGTCGAGCGTCCCCGCGCCGGAAACGACGATGCG
>CAMKJU010000038.1 GCA_946413265.1 uncultured Lentisphaerota bacterium | reverse complement strand
GATCAGGACGGTGACAAATGAAATCCCGGAACGAAATCCGCAAGGCGGCGACGGCGTTTGCGAAAGACTGGAGACCTCGTCATGCCAGAAAAGCAGAGCAGTTTGGGGCATTTGCCTCCGGGACGTGTTTATGCTAAACTATGCCGCATGAGAAATAACGTTAAATCGTTTCTGTCATTGATAATGCTCTGCGCATGCGTCGGCGCACTTGCGGAGACGTCGGTCACGTTCTACGGCGGTGCGGGCGAGGTGGGCGGCAGCTGCGCCCTCGTCGAAAGCGGCGGCTACCGGATGCTCGTGGACTGCGGCACGGTCTACGGTGTCGACCATTCGCCCACGAATGTGCAGAAGAAATCGGGCTTTGCCTTCGACCCTTCATCCATCAACTGTCTTCTCCTCACGCACGCGCATCAGGACCATGCGGGCCGCGTGCCGGAGCTTGTCCATGCGGGCTTCAAAGGAACGATCTGCGCGACGGAGCCCACGCGCGACATTCTTGCGCTTGCGTGGCCGTCGCAGCTCATCTATGACGAATCGGTCCGGCGCACATGGCGCTGGTCGGCGAAGACGAAGGGCGGACGCAGCCGCAAGGTACATTGGCGTGCGGACTGTGAGTGGGGAGCGAAAATCGCCAACTACAACCTCCGCACCTTTACTGGCTCTCGTTCCGAACTGGATGAGTTCATGGTATCCTTCGCTCCGGGTGCGTCCGCGCTCTCCGCCTGCCGTGTGTGCCTAGAACTCGAAGTCAATGAGAATCTTGCTCGCTTCAAGTGCGTACAATACGGTGAACAGTCGAAAAACGGCCCGTTCACGGTTACGTTCCGTCCGGTGAAACACATCCCCGGCTCCGCCGCGATCTACATCACCGAAGGCACAAACACGTTCGTGTTCTCCGGCGACCTCGGCACGCCCCGTTCGCATTTTGTGCGCGAGATTGAGCCCGCGCGCAAGGCGGACGCCGTGTTCGTCGAGTCGACGTACGGCGATGCATCGGCCGGTGGTCAGGCGGCGTCGGAGGCTGAGTACGCGCGCTTCCGCAAGGATGTGGGCGACACAGTGCGCCGCAGCGGAATCGCGTGGGTTCCGGCGTTCGCGCTCGACCGTTCGCAGCGCGTGCTTTACGAAATCGCACAGGGCATGGCGCGTGGCGACATCCCCGCCGAGGCGCCGGTGTACATGCTCTCCTCCACGGCGCGGAACGTAACGAAAGCCTACATCGCGCACCCCGAGTGGTTTGACGTAGACATCACGGCGGCGTCCAATCTCTTTGCGCGGACGAAATCCCGCTTCGCTCCGAAGAAGGCCGTGAAGGACGGCTGCATCTTGCTCACCACGTCCGGGATGATGGACGCCGGGTCGTCCCTCACGCTCCTGCCGTCCCTTGCCACGAATGCGTCCGTGCGGGTGTGCCTTGTGGGCTACCAGTCGCCAGGCACGCATGGTTACGATCTGCGTTCTGGCGTGAAGGAAATCACGGTCGGTGGACGGAAGGTGCCGGTGCACTGCGCCGTCTCGTCCTATTCGTGCTTCGGCGGACACGGCGACGCAACGGAGAACGACGCCTGGCTCGCTAACAACCGTAATTCGCGCATCTTCCTCATCCACGGCGACAGGAATGCCCTTGAAGAACGGCGGAAGGGCCTCATAAAGCGTTTCGGCACCACCGTTGAAATCGCAGAGCCTTTCAAACGCTACGAATTTTAAACAAGGAAATTAACATGCAAAATTTCAGAATGTTTCTTGTCACTGTATTTACGGCAATTTACGGATTGGCAGGGCTGCCGGCTGTGGGCGAGGAGAAGGGGTACCGTCCACAGGCCTCCATGCCGCTGAAGTTCATGACGTTCAACATCTGGGGCGACTACTTCGGGAATCCCGTGGAGGAACGCGAGGCGGGAGTGGAGGCTACGATCCTCAAGGGCCGTCCAGACGTCGTGTCGCTCCAGGAAGTGACACCTGGCTGGTACGCGAGCCCGATGTTCGCCC
This sequence comes from uncultured Lentisphaerota bacterium, assembly GCA_946413265.1. Lineage (GTDB taxonomy): Bacteria > Verrucomicrobiota > Kiritimatiellia > RFP12 > UBA1067 > RUG572. Next base: position 29,453 of record CAMKJU010000038.1, on the reverse strand, counting down.
ATCTTAAGAAGGCTGGTTATGCGGTCGTGCGCGGCGACGAGGACGCTGCGTTGGCTCGGGCCGCGTTTGCTGGGGAGAAGATGCCGAAGCACATCAACCACGAACCTCTTCTCTATCGTACGGACCGGCTGAAGCTGCTCGACAGCGGTACGGACTTCTTCCACCTGTCGCTCACGGCGTCGAAGAGCGCCTCCTGGGCCGTCCTTGAGCGCAAAACGGACGGGCGGCGATTCGTGGCTTTCGCAACGCATTTCTGGTGGCAGTCGAACGGCGTCGAGAGCGACGTCATCCGCGAACTAAACGCCCGGCATGTCCTGTGGCAGCTATCGGACATCCGACGTAAATGGGGCGCGGACCTCCCGGCGATCCTCGGCGGCGACCTCAACTCTACCGACGCGTCCTTCGCCCACGCAATGCTGCGCAGTGGCGGTTTCGTGAACGCAGCCTCGCACGCGGACGTACGCTCGCCGCACTGCTCGCACCACGGCAATCCTGTGCGCGGTGCTGACGGCAAGTACCACGGCGCGCGCCGTGCCGCAGCGTACGACACGCCCGATTACTCGATCGACCACATTTTCTACACCAAGGGCATACACGCGCTGAAGCACGAAATCATCACAGACCAGATTGCACTGGACGTCTCAGACCACTCGCCCGTGATGGTTGAGTTCGAGCTTGACGCGGATAATAAATGACGAATGAAAGAATAAAGGCGAATTCTCGTATCGGAGCCTACCGCATTGTCCGTCTTCTTGGGCAGGGCGGCATGGGTGCCGTCTATGAAGTTGTCCATGAGAAGCTGGGCGTCCGATATGCGCTCAAGGCGTTTACGCTCGACCATGGACACGTGCAGTTGCTGAAGGAGAGGTTTCTTGCCGAAGGACGCATTCTCGCGCGTCTCCACCATCGGAACCTCGTCCATGTCTTCGACCTGGACGTTGACGCCGCCACGCAGACTGTATATTTCGTGATGGATCTCGTGCTGGGCGAGAGCGGCGAGACGTGCACGCTCGCAGACATCGACGACGGCAGCGCTGACGAGGAGCGCGTGGCGCGGTGGTTCGGACAGCTAACCGCTGCACTTGACTACATCCACGGCGAAGGGGTCGTTCACCGCGACATCAAGCTGAGCAACGTCCTTCTCGACGCACAGGACAACGTGGTGCTGAGTGACTTCGGCATTTCACGTTTCTGCAACGCGCCGCTTCGGGAAGAGCTGAACGTGGGAAGTACGTCCGTTTCCGAGGACGCACCATCCGGCTCGCTCTTCATGGGGACGTCCGGCTACATGGCGCCGGAGGTGCGGTGTGGCGAAGAAGCCACAGCTGCGTCCGATGCCTATTCGCTCGGCATCGTCATCTTCCGTCTCTTGACCGGCATCTGGTATGAGAATCGGCAGAAAATATGGGATCTTCTGGAGCCCTTTGACGGGATGTGGCGAGAAATCCTCACGAAACTGCTTGCGGAAGATCCGAAAGAGCGTCCGAACCTGTTGTCGCCGCTTGCCGAGCAGCTGCATCGAATTCTGGCGCAGCCGCGTGTCCGCGCTCGAATCCGCGCGAGATTGATGGCAGTAGGCCTTGTGGCCGCCGTCGGGCTGCTCGTATGTGCCTGGTTGGTCACGCGCAACTTGGCGGACCGCGACGACAACACCATTCGCACGGACGACCTGTTCGCCATTCCCGCCGCCGCACCGGAGAATTGAAAGTGTCGAGCATCTTTCCAGATACGCCGGTCACGCTCCTTGCGCGAATCGCAGTGGAGGCGACGGGGCATGCGACGGACGAAGCCAGCTGGACGCGTCTTTTCGGCCTGTACGCTCCGGCCATCCGCGCGTTTGCCGAACACATGGGAACGCCGTCTGCGGACTCCGAGGATGTTGTCCAGGAAATCTTCGCAAAACTCGTGGACGCCCTGCGCGCGGGTGGATACAGCACCGAGGCTGGACGTTTCCGCTGCTATCTCGCCACGATGATCCGCCATACTCTGATCAGCCGGTGGCGCAAGGCGCAGGTGCGCGTCACATGCGTGCCGATTGAGTGCGTTTCCGAAGACGAGTTGCCGGCCCTGTCATCGGAAACAGAGGCACAGCTTGACGCAAAATGGCGGCTTGCCCGTCACGAGGCGGCCGTTGAGCACGCGCTCACGAAGACGGCGCTTTCCCAGCAGTCGCGGGAAATCTACCGCGCCTACGTGCTGGAAGGGCAGTCCATCGGCGAGGTGGCGGCGCGCTTCAACGTCCCTCGCAACACGGTGGCCCAGGTCAAGACGCGCGTCAACCGCATGATCGCCGCGATAGAAGGGGTATACGGCGAGTGAGAGAAGCCAATCTCGCGGAATCGTGTAGAATTGACATAGTCCAATCTCGCGGAATCGTGTAAAATTGACATTGTTCAATCTCGCGGAATCGTGTATAACGCCTTTGGCGAAAACAGCGTCGCCGTAGATGAGATACATAGAAGGATACTATTCGACAAACTGGAATTCAACAAGGGGATGTTGGTTGAGAATATCGTTCTTCTTCTCGAAATATGACAAGTCGAATGCCAGCGAGCGGATGGAGATTGATTTCCTCATTGCCAAGTCGAAGCTCGGCAGCCGCAAGAACATTTCGCCGATAGAGGTCAAAAGTTCGAAGAACTACACAACAGTGTCGCTCGACAAGTTCCGCCGCAAATACCGTCCGTATGTCGATACGCCATACGTCCTGCATGCGGGCGACCTGTCCGTCACCTCGGAAGTAACCTACCTTCCGCTCTACATGACGCCGTTGCTTTAAACTTTGATCTCGGCTTGTTCCTGCAAGGGTAGTCCATCGGTGCCATCAGCGAGGTGGCGGCGCGCTTCGGCGTCCCGCGCAACACCGTTGCCCAGGTCAAGACGCGCGTCAACCGCATGATCGCCGCGATCGAATGGGAATATGGCTAGTGAGAGAAACCTCTCACGCGGAATCGTGTGCTCCACGAAGAGGCACACCGGCTCCGGCGTCAAGATCATCCCCAACGCTTAACTCGTCCGTTCCTCTCCTACAGGCACAGTGGTAAAATGCCTTTGTATGTGCAGTCATTTAAAGGACATCGCCGACACTGTCGGCTTCCTTGTTTGCCTTTTCCATTAAGATTTCATTTTTCTCTTTAGCCATAAGAGATTCAAGGACTGTGTTATGGACTTCGATCCTGACGCAAGGTGTCAAGGGATGCTGTATTATCCCAACGAGTAAGGCGCAAGACCCAGTTTTAGGTTTCCAGCCAAATGAAGTTTCTGAAACTTGCTTCAACTCAATGTCGCTGTATTTTTTCTTTAACATTGCTTCTACAGTTGCTAATTCGGTTTGAAGATTTATTCCCATATTAGTGCTATATACGCGGATTGCACAAATCCGCTTTGTACGCGGAAGAACCTTGATCATCGTGCTGTATTCATGGAATTCTGCCCTGTTGTCAACGCAGAACCAATCTTCGCCAAAGATGACCTCGGTAGCGTTCTTATCGAGTTTTCCATTAAAGACTTCTCCCAGTTTGTACCCCATGAGCCCCTCAATTGGAGACTTGCCCGATTTTTGTTGAGAATCTCCCTTGGAATATTCTCCTGACGATTCACCTTCTTCTGCGCCATTCTTACTTGCAATTTCCGTGGCAGTTGCCCCAGCATCTTTCTCATTGCCACCAAAGATACAGGATGTAAGTTTCACAAACAACAAGAGTAAGAGCAGGACACTTACGCCTACAGCGATTTTTTGTGCCATTGTCAAATTCCGTGCGCGCACAGCAAGTGCTGCACGCCCCTCCTTTGTTTTGAGGGCGTTGATTTGCGCTTTAAGCTTTTCAGCTAGCGTTTGGTCATTCGTTTCTATGCTCATGTTTTAGCTCTTTTCTTAGTTAATGATACAATCGGGCATGCCGACCGCCTCTCGCTGGAGGCCTACGACAGCCTGGTTGAAAGAGGACAAGGCGACACACCCGAAATGGTGCCGCTCGGCTCCTTCTCAACCTCGGAGTGTCGTAGTTTCCAGCAGTTGCGAAGCCAACACGGAAGAAGGTTTACTCTCCTACTTCCTTGACGGGTGACAGTATACCACATCCGTTTTTGCCGCACAAGCGGAAACGGAGGCGATGTACCGTCCGCGCGACGCGCCTTCTCAGGCGTATCGCCTCATCCTCATAAACCTAAACGCACGGCGCCAACGCCGATGACAGCGGAAAAACAAAAAGTTTGCAGAACGCGGCAGAGCCGTATAGCGAGGTGATTTTTTGGTATAATGAGCGGCATGGGCAAAACATGGATACATAGATTATTTCAAGATTGTTCGGCATCTCGGACCTGCTTGATGGCTGCGTGTGCGCTGGCATCGGCGACCGTCTGCGCCATGCCCACGAAACGCGAGCTTGCGGAGGCGCAGGGGCCGGTGTCCGCACGGATGGCGCAAGAACTGCGTGCGTTCGTCGCCGGGGAGAAAACTGCGGCGGAGACGTTCGCCGCTTTGCGAAACCGCGCGGCGGAGGCCGAGAAGGAGTCCGAGCGCTATCTGCTGCTCCAAGGGGCGTTCAAGATCGCCGCACGTGACGGGGACTACGACGCGGCGGCGGACATACTTAACCAAATGCAGCGCGAAATCACCGACATCCCGCACGCGGTAATCGTCGAACTCGTGGAAGGCGAGACGCGCACTCTCGCCCCCGGATGCGCCCCGCAGCTGACGGCGTTTCTGCATGAACCGCCTCCGGAGCGAACGTTCAAGTTCGGACGGGACGTGGACATCCCGTTGCACAATGGCGGGAAGATGGAGTTCGTGGCCTGTCCAGCCGGCACCTTCAGAATGGGGCGCATGGGGGATCGTGACCCGAAGAGCCCGCTCTACGAACACGCCGTCACGATCTCGCGTCCGTTCTGGATCGGACGCTTTCCGGTGACGGTGGAACAGTGGACAAACGTCATGGGACGCGTGGAGTTGAGCGAGGCCCAGCGGGCTGTAGGCCCGCGCATGCCGATTAACCGCAACCGATACGCGATCGAGGCACTGGCAAAGACTCTGACGCGGATGGCCGAGGACCGGCTGCCGACGGGATACATTGTGCGCCTGCCTACGGAGGCGGAATGGGAATACGCGCTGCGCGCCAAATCCTCCGACCGCAATGATCCCCATGCGTGGTACCGGGGCGGCGGACGCTGGTTCCCGGAAGAGGAGATGAAAAAGTACCGCTTGTCGGTTAAAGACCTTGCGGCGAGTATCGGACGAAGCGGAATGAAGCTCGATAAGGTCTTCGCGCCCGTCGGCGAGCATCTGCCGAACGCCTGGGGGTGCCATGACTTCCTCCATCCCAACGGCATATACGAGACGGTGTTAGACACCGTCTCCGCAGCGGAATGTGCGGGCTACGAATTCAATTCCGACCGAAAGGGGTACTTCTTCACGGAAGGGGAAGTGGACCCGCTACGCTACGCAGGACGCCCGCAGTACGGGAAAGTACACATACTATTGCTGGACGGCTACCAGAAACTGCACTCCAGCCTTAACCATCCCAAGACGGTGTTCCGTCTCGCTATTGGACCTGACTTGTTGAACGAGCACGGAGCGACCACTCGCCCGTGATGGTTGAGTTCGAGCTTTAGTTTTTCGGCGGCAAACGGGGCTGCTTGAAGGAAAGTGCGGTTTCGTCCTTCGTGAGCGACACCTTGATGCGGCCGGGGACAAGCTCTTCACGGAGAAGCAGGTCTGCGAGGGGGTCCTCCACGTAGTGCTGCACGGCGCGGCGCAGCGGGCGCGCGCCCATTGCGTCGTCGGAGCCTTTCGTGACGAGGAAATCCGTGGCTTTCTTGTCGAGCTCAAGCGTCATGTCGCGTTCCGAGAGGCGCGTGCGCAGCTTCGCGAGCTCAATGTCGAGGATCGTCACGACGTCCTGTTTCTCCAGCTTGCGGAAGACGACCGTCTCGTCGAAGCGGTTGAGCAGTTCCGGACGGAATGTACGTTTCGCCTCGTCCATCAGCTTGTCGCGCAGGGTTTCGTAGGAGGCACTGGCCGTCTCCTGCGAGAAGCCGAAGCTCTTGCCTTCCTTCGCGAAGTCGAAGCCGAGGTTCGCGGTGGCGATCACGATCGTGTTGCGGAAGTCGACCTGGCGGCCCTGGCCGTCGGTGAGGCGTCCGTCGTCAAGCAGCTGGAGCATCATGTTCATGACGTCCGAGGACGCCTTCTCGAACTCGTCGAAGAGCACGACGGAGTAGGGACGGCGGCGGACGCGTTCCGTGAGCTGTCCACCCTCGTCGTAGCCGACGTAGCCAGGCGGCGCGCCGACGAGGCGCGAGCTCGTGAAGGCGGACGAGAACTCTGTCATGTCAAGGGCGATGAGCGCCTTCGGGTCGCCATAGACCTTTTCGGCGAGCATCTTCGCGAGGAGCGTCTTGCCCACGCCGGTGGGACCGAGGAAGAGGAAACTGCCAATCGGGCGCTTGGGGTCGCCGAGGTTCGCGCGCGAACGGCGAAGGGCGCGGGCGATCGACTCAATGGCGGCGGACTGTCCGATGACGGCGCCGTTCAGTTCCCGTTCGATGTTGAGAAGCTTGCCGGCCGTTGATTCTGTCATGCGCTCCACGGGCACGCCGCTGATGGAGGCGACGGTGGCGGCGATGTCGTCAGGGGTGACGTCAATCGTCTTCTCCGCGTGTTCCTCGCGCCACTGCTTCACCTTGGCGGCGAGCGCCTCGTGCGCGGCGATTTCGGCATCACGCCACTTGGCGGCGTCCTCGAAGGCGCTGGCCTTTACGGCGGCCTCCTTGCGGGCGTGGATTTCGGCGATCTCCGCTTCGTCGGCCTTGAAATCTGGAGGACGCACTGCTGTCTTCATGCGCACGCGCGAGCCGGTCTCGTCGATGGCGTCGATAGCCTTGTCCGGAAGGAGGCGCGCGGGCAGGTAGCGGGCCGTGAGCGTGACGGCCGCGCGCAGGGACTCGTCGGCGAACTTCACGTTGTGGTGCTTCTCGTAGCGCGGCGCGATGCCGCGGAGAATCTCAATGGCCTCGTCGATGGCGGGCTCGTTGACGAGAATCGACTGGAACCGGCGCTCGAGTGCGGCGTCCTTCTCTATGGACTTGTGGTATTCCTTGAGCGTGGTGGCGCCAACGACCTGCAGTTCTCCTCGCGCGAGGGCAGGCTTGAGGATATTTGCGGCGTCCATCGCGCCCTCGGCGCCGCCTGCCCCAACGAGCGTGTGGATTTCGTCGAGGAACAGCACGACGTTGCCGACGAGCTTCACCTCCTCGATGAGCTGCTTGAGGCGCTCCTCGAACTGTCCGCGGTACTGCGTGCCGGCGACGACGCGCGCCATGTCGAGTGACACGACGCGCTTGTCGCGCATGCGTTCGGGGACGTCGCCAAGCGCGATGGCCTGCGCGAGGCCCTCTACCACGGCCGTCTTGCCCACGCCGGCCTCTCCGATCAGGACGGCGTTGTTCTTCGTGCGGCGGGAGAGGACCTGGATGACGCGCGTCAGCTCCTGCTTGCGTCCGATGACCGGATCGAGTTCGCCCTTGCGCGCGAGGGCGGTGAGGTCGCGTCCGAAGATGTTGAGCGCGGGGGTCTTGCCTTTCTTCGCGGCCTTGGCCTCTCCGTCGGGGGCGGGCGACTCCTCGTCGTCGTCCTCGTCTGGCTCTTCGGGGAGCGGGGAGTCTTCTGTGGGGTCAGCGCCTTCTTCTCCGTCCGCACGCGCCTCGGCGCGGATGAACGCTTCTGGCGTAAGGCCGTGTCCGGCGAGAATCTGCGCGGCCACGGACTCGCCCTCGGCGAGAATGGCGAGGATTATGTGCTCGGTGCCCACGGCGGATGCCTGGAGACGGCGCGCCTCGAGCTTGGCGAGTTCGAGGATTTTGCGAGTACGCGCCGTGACGGGGATTTCGCCGAGCATGCGCACGTTCTCGCTGTGTCCGATCATCTGCTCAAGCTGTATGCGGAGTTCGTCGGGATCGACGTCCAGCGCGCGGAACCGACGGCAGGCGCCGCAGTTCGGGATGGCGAGGATAGAGCAGAGAAGATGCTCAGTGCCGATGTATGAGTGGTTGTACCTGCGGGCTGCGGCTTCTGCGCCGTCAAGCGCCCGGTTGGCGTTTGGTGTGTAGTCGTTGTTCATGAAAGGATGTCTTTCGCAAAGTCGTTGAGGCGGACGCCCGCGAAGGCGGCGCTGACCCGGTCGGCGAAGTCCGCGTCACGGACGTCGCGCTGGCGTTCCTCCTCCTGCGTAGATGGCGGCTGCGTGAATGGACGGTTCAGCTGGCGGCGCATGGCCTCGTCGATCTGCGAACGCGTAACGCCGTCGAGGAAGCCCATAATCGCGGCGAGGCGGATGGGCGAGAGCAAGTCGATGTATTCGTAGGGCGATAGCAACCGTGCGTGGCGGAGGATGGCCAGCGCGCGCTCCACGGAGTCGAGGAAAAGGAGCGGCTGTTCGTCGACAAGCGCCTTGCGCGCGGCGGTCTCCTGTTCGGCGAGCTGCGCGAACACGTGCGCGACACGCGTGACGAGCGCGCGTTCGGGAAGTCCGATGGCGGAATCGTTGCTGATACGGAAGAGGTGCGCGACGTTGCGCAGGCCGTCCGCGTCGATGCCGCTGTAGCCGATCCGCATCGCCGTGAGTCCTGCGAGGACGGGCGGCAGGTCGCCAATGATGTGGAGGCCTTCGAGATGGACTTCAGCCTCGATGCGGATGCCCGTGCCGCAGTGCGCGGGGAAGGGGGAGAGATAGCCGAAGTCGGGATGCCAGGCGAAGCGGTGCGTTTCGGCGAGGCGGCGCTCATCCTCCTCGGCTTTAGAGTAGGCGGTGGGGATGTCGTCTACGGTCGCCCAGTCGGCGGAGATTGCGAAGGCGTCTTTTTCGCCGAACGGCTTGTCCGCCGGATTGCGGAAAAGGGTAATCCGTCCGCCGGCAAGGGCGTCGGTGGTGAGCAAGTTGGGATACGTGCCGTTGGACGGACGTTTCGGAGGGCGTCCGGGACGCCCCTTGGGACGGGCGCTCATGTCGCCTCCTTCCCGTCGGCGTCCGACTCAAGTGCGTCGAGGCATCTTTGTATCTCGGCGGCCCTTTCGTACTTCTGTAGCTTAATGGCCTTCTTCAGCTCGCGTTCCAGGTATGCGCGGGAGTCTGTTCCCGTAGTGCCTGCGGGCATTGATCCGACATGCGCCTGACCGTAGTCGCCACGCAGGAACTTCGCGCGGATTTCGGCGCCGAAGGTCTTCCAGCAGCGCGGACAGCCCAGCGTTCCTCGTTGCTCCAGCGTTTCCCATGTGGCGTGGCAGAGCGGACACGTCTTCTTGCCGTGCCTGCGCTCCTCTTCGAGATGTCCAAGCCCATCGACCAGCCCCATGGCGGCCTTGAAGAAGTTTTCCACGAACGGCGGGGGCTTCTCGCCGGGACCGATTACGGAGACGTTATCGCCTTCTTCGGGTTCGTTCTTTTTCTTCTTTGAGTGGCGGGCCTCGGCGGCGCATTTCTTGCAGACGTAGAGTTCCCGGTCCTGTCCGTCTTTCTTCAGGTGCAGGACGGTCTCAGCGTCGGCCTCGTGGCATAATTCGCATTTCATGGCAGGATCAGTCGACGAACAAGTTCGGGACGTTCTGTCCAGTCGAAATGAGCGTGCCGGGCTTTACGGGCGACTTGCCTGTCTGCGCAGAGGCTTGGGCAGGTTTAGCCTTTACCTTCGGCTCCTGCTTCACGTTCTGATTCGGGACATCTTTGTTCTGATTCGGGACGTCTTTACTTGTGGTTGGCTTGTCTACGGCGACGGCAGGTACGCTTTCCGGCGGATTGTCTGGCTGCTGCGTGGTGTCTGTAGGCGTCGTGGCCTGGTACAGTTTCCCTATGCTCCACACGATGAAGGCGATGGACAGAACCGCGCAAAGCACGAGGGCGGTGATGCGCCAGGTGCGCCGCGGAATGCTACGCACCCTGTTCACCACGCCAGCAGAAAAGGCTGAAAGTCTATTGCGGAAACGTTCCATGGCCGATGGAACACCTTCGCCATAGTCTTGCGTGAGATAGGGCGAGGAATCCAAGTCTATTGGCGGCGGCAAGCCAGATGATGTTTTAGGTTTCTCCTGCTGTGCTGGTGCCGGAGATGGTCCGAAAAGCGGAAGGTCATCCTTGGGGGGACGCGCTGGCGGCTGTTCAAAGAGATCCAGTCCGCGCACAACGGGCGGAGGTTCAGGAACAGGTTCCGGGATCGGTTCGGGAGCGGGTTCGGAAATCGGCTCGGGAATGGGTGCCGGAGTCGGCTCGAGAACGGGTTCGGGGATTGGCTCGGGAATGGGTTCGGGAATCGGCTCGGGAACAGGTGCCGGAGTCGGCTCGGGAATGGGTTCTGGAATCGGCTCAGGGGCAGGTTCTGGAATCGGTTCAGGAACAGGTGACGGAATCGGCTCGGGCACGGGTTCAGGAATCGGTTCAGGCAAAGGTGCAGGGATTGGTTCCGGTTCGGCAATTGGGGGAGGAATCGGCTCCGGCTCAGGAACTGGTTCTGGGATCGGCTCGGGAACGGGTTTGGGGACTGGGCGGACACTGACTGTTGGCGTACGGCGGCCCTCGTAGATTTCCATGAATTCGCGCACTAGCGGGACTGGGTCTAGTCCGACGTAGTTTGCGAAGAGGCGCACGAATCCGCGTCCGTAGATGGGGGCGGGGATGCGGTGGAAATCTTCACGCTCCATTTCCTCGACAATCTGCACAAGCATGTGCGTTTGCGCCGCGACCTGCGAACAGGTGAGGCCCTTGGCTTCACGGGCGCTTCTGAGTGTTTCTCCAAATGAGCTCATTGTCATGTTCCTATTTTTAAAATGGGGCACTTGCAAAACCCATCTTCCGCGCCATTCGCGAGGCAAGTCATACGGCTTGACGGAACTCGCAGAAACAAAACTTGCACGTCTGAAAGGTTCAGCGCGGTTAGTATGCCAAATCTGCGCTCTAAGCGCAAGCGGAAAAGAAAAACAAATTAAGCGCATTGCGCGCGGTATCGCGTTTTGTTATAATTCCACGTGCCGATTCTGCGGGAGAGTCCCAACGGGTTGGAATGTATTCGACAAAGACATGAAAATTTGAAAAGAAAGGCCAGAATCACATGAAGTACTTGAATATCGCTGTTGCGGTCGCCGGCGCTGTATTGCTGGCGGGATGTTGCTGTCCGTGCGGCGGAAAGCCGTTTGCCGTGTTCCCTGATACATGTGCCACGCCAGACGGCATGGCGATCGACTCCAAGGGACGGCTCGTGATCGCCGCGCCGAACTTCAACGACACCACCAAGCCAGCGGCCATCTTCCGTCTTGACGAACCGGGCGGCGTGCCGTATATCTGGGTGCATGTTCCGCCGCTCACAAAAACCGGCCTCGCCGCGCCTATGGGCATTTGCTTCGGACCGAAGGGCGAACTGTACGTCTGTGACAACCAGGGATGGTCCGGCTCCGAGAAGGGCGCGAACGAGGGGCGTCTGCTGCGCCTTGACTTCAAGGACGACAAGCTTGCCTCCTGCACCGTAATCGCAAGCGGCATGGAACATCCAAACGGCGTCAAGTACCACAACGGCATGCTCTATGTGACGCAGAGCAGCCTCTCGAAAATCAAGGATCCGTCTGGCAAACTCGTGAGCGGCGTCTACCGCTTCAAGCCGACGGACAGCGGCATCGTCGTCAAGAACACGCGCGAGGACCCGCAACTCATCCTTACACTCGTCACGCAGAACCCTTTCTGCCAGTACGGACTCGACGGCATCCTCTTCGACGGCAAGAGCGATCTCCTCCTCGGGAACTTCGGCGACGGTACGCTCCACCGCGCAACTTTCGACGCGGCAGGCAAAGTGACCTCGTGCAAGGTCTTCGCAAAGACGGACTTCGACTACTCCGATCCATCGGGGAAGGATTTCCTCCAGCGTGCCACAAAAACGAAGATGCGCACGACGGACGGCATGTGCATGGATGACGCCGGCAACATCTACGTGGCCGACTTCTCGAACAACGCCATCGCCAAGGTCTCGCCTAACGGTGTGGTCAGCGTCGTCAGGCAGGACCCCGACGGCGACGGAAAGAACGGCGGACTCAACCAGCCCGGCGAACCGATCGTCTGGAAGGGGCATCTGGTCGTCTCCAACTTCGACGCCGTCATCGGCCCAGACAAAGTAAATACTAAAAAAGATTTCCCCTGCACGCTGAGCGCGATTGCGACCTATTGACGCCGAAACGCAGAATGGTGTAGAATATTAGCGATATGGGGCATAGTGCCTCAGCCGGAAAGCGAAGGGACCACGATGAAAATGAACAAACTGATGACAATCACTGCGGCAATCTACGTGGCGATGGTGTCTTCGCCGTTGTATGCGGCGGTGCCGACGGGCGGCGGCGAATGGACGATCGGCGCGGGCGAGACGGAGTTGCTCGGCACGTCGGCGACGATCTCGCGCCTCGCGGTCGACGGCACGCTTACGCTTGACGCGGGCGCGGCGCTCACCGCGACCGGCGCGGTGGTGAACTGCATCTCGACGGGAGACGGCATGGTGGCGAGCATGACCATCGTCCCTGGCGCGTCGTTCACCTCGCAGGGCACGCTCACCGGTGACACCGCCGGCAATACGCAGGGCTTCTCCATCGGCACCTACGGCGGCACGGGCATGGTGACGGTCGCAAGCAGTGCTTCGCTCACCGTGACGGGCGGGCGACTCTTCCTCGGGCGCAACAAAATGACCGGAACTGAAGACCGCACGAAGCTCTCGCACGGCATCCTCAACATCTTCGGCACGGTCACGGCTGCGGCCGTGGAGTGCAGCGCGTGGTTCCCGTCGAGGGCGTCGGGCACGACATACGACCTCGATACGCTCCCCGTCGCCTCCATCATCAACCTTGAGGAGGGCGGCGTTCTGGAGACAGGTCTCATCCAGAACAACGACACGTGCCGCAACATCATCAACTTCAAGGGCGGGACGCTGCGCATCCCACGCTCGCCAAATCCTTTGCTGTATACTAGCGTTTCAACCGTCTGGAACATCGAGAGCGGGAAGAGCCTAATCTTCGATACGCAGAGCTTCAACGCTACCTTGAATCCGTCTCTGCATCAGGCTGATTCGTTCAAGCTCACCGGCGCGGGCGGACTCGTCAAGCGTGGGAGCGGCCTTCTTGACATTCGTTTGGCCCATCCGGAAATGAACACCTTCACCGGCCCGATCGTCGTGGAGGGCGGTTCGCTCAGGTTGGGGCGCCCGCTTGCGGAGGGGCAGACCGTTCTTGTGAAGAGCGGGGCGACGTTCTATCCCGTCTGCTTCGATGACCTTACGAAGATCACCTACGAAGACCCCGCCGACATGCCGAACGGCGCGGTCTTCCACGTGGAGGGCACCTATACCAACGGTCTCGACCTTATCACCCTGTCGCCCGCGTACCTCACCGATAAGCTCGGCGGCCCCTCCGGCAGCTGGAACGGCGAAGTGCATGGCGCAGTCACACACGCAGCGGGAATCGACCTCGCCAATCCCTTTGGCCTCGTGGGCCTTGGCAACACGCTCAACCTCTACAACACCGGCCTTGAGAGCCTTCCGCTCGCAATCTCCGGCACGGGCACGTTCAATTTCAACGGCGACCGCACGAACACGACGGACAACGCGATCACGTTCACCGGTGCTGCCACGTACAAGCAGACGGGTGCATTCTCCGTGATGGGCGAGGACGGCGCAATGCCGGTCACGACGATTTCCGGCGGCGGCACGTTCACGACGACAGGGGAACTGCGCGCGGGCTATGACCAACGCGACGGCGCGATCGTCGTCTCCAACGGCGTGAACGTCAGCGTGGGGAACATCAAGATCGGCTGCAACACAAGCACGCGCTACGGCGTGAAGGGGCGGATGGTAATCAACAATGCCACCGTGACGACATCTGGCTCTGTTTACATGGGTTCGAATGGCCTTAACAACGGCAGCGATCTGCAGACGCTGAAGAACGAATTCGTTTTGGGCGCGGGCGCGACACTGAACATGAGCGGGCGTTTCCAGCACAACGACGATCCGCGATCCCGCATCTCGTTCGCCGGCGGCGTCGTCGTGACGAAGTCCTCGCAGACCGATTTCTTCTACAGCGGACAGAACGGCATACTGGAGGTCGAAGCGTCCAACGGCAACGACATCAAGCTGAACATCGGCGGGTACAGCATTGGCGCGACGACCGGACACACGCATTTCATCGGCACGGGCGGCCTTGACATCACCGGCACGGGAAGCGCCTCGACGTTCACGCTCGGCAAGCCCGGTCTGACCGACTTCTCCCTGGCGTACTCCGGCGCGACGAAAATCACGGATGCGACGCTCGTCCTCGGCGTGCCGCTGCCCGCCGCGACAACCGTGACCGGCACAGGCGCTACACTGTTCCTCAACGGCGTCACGACCACCAACAACGTGTCCAGCGACGTGGCGATCAAGGGCTCGGGCTCGTTCGTCGTCGGCGCGGACGGACAGGACTTCACGCTCAGCAACAAGGTCGAGGGCGTGACGCTCGTGAAGATCGGCGCGGGCACGCTCACGCTCGACAGGCCCTTCGACGGCAACCTTGTCGTGAAGGGCGGCACGGTGGTCGTGCGTGGCGCGGCCTACAAGTCGTATCGCTTCAAGGTGGAGGCGATGAAGGGTTCAGGGCAGAACGGTATGCAGTTGTCTGACCTTGCGTTCTTCAACGGTGCCGACGACGTCACGCGCCCATACGCAAACATAAGTTACACAACGGAATACTCAAAGGGGGGAAGCCCTTTTGGCAATGGCGAGCTGCCGGAAAAAATATTTGACGGTAACACCGGTACCAAATGGTTTGACAAGCGCGGAGATGCCAACGCTGCCGCAGTCGACAGGGAACGTCTCTGGGTACGCATCGACTATGCCTGGCCCAAGGCGATTACGAGCTACAAGTGGTACACAGCGAACGACTCCGCGAACCGCGATCCTTCCGCATGGCGTCTGCAGGGCAGCAACGACGGTGGCGCGACGTGGACGGATCTCGACGTGCGGTCGGGATTCTCGGCGACCGGTACGCGCAAGGCGCTTGCCGGTACGTTCGCCCTGTCCGGCGCGGCGGGCGGGACGCTCAGTTCGACAGCACGTGTCGTCGTGGAGTCCGGCGCGAACTTGCGCATCTCAGGCGGCGCGATCCCGGCGAGGGCGATTGAAAACAACGGCGGCACGGTGGAGCTGGTGGACGGCGCGACGCTTTTGACGAATGGCGGCATTGTTGACGGCTGCGTGTCGGGTGCGGGCGCGCTCACCGTCACGGGCGGCGATGTCACGCTCTACGGTACGCAGACCTACACCGGCGACACGCACGTCTCCGGGGGCACGCTCAACGTCGGCGCGGCGGCGAATCCGCTTCCGCGCGCCTTCGGCGGCAAATACTTCCGGCTCACGATCAAGCGTTCCAACGGCGGCGCATCCGGAAATTCCAGTAGCGGCTACGTTGCGACGGGCAACACGATACAGGCGTCGGAATTCCAGCTCTACAGCGAGGGGGGCGTCAACCTCTGCTCGAGCCTTGCCGAGGTGACCGCCGGGACGCCGACTTATTCCCTCGCGGCGGGCAAGTTCGCCTGCGACCGCGTCCACGCCACAGGTTCCGGCGAAACCTACGCGAAGCTTTTCGACGGCAACACGGGGTCGAAGCTCTACACGTCCGAGGCGGTGGACGGTACGCCCGCAAGCTGGCATGTCGTCGTAATGCGCCTTGCGGACAACGCAGACCCTGTGACCGCCTACAACTTCTATACGGCCAACGACTACGTCCGCCGCAGCCCGACCAGTTGGAGCCTTGAAGGAAGCTACGACGGCGCGACGTGGGAAGTCCTCGATGAACGTTGGTGGGCACCCCACACGACGTTCACCGATAAATCGAAGTTCGGTGACTCTTCAATTAAGACGAAACCTTTTAACAACGGCGTAAACTACCAGTTCGAAACGGTCGCTCAGCCGACGTTCGGCGGCAAGTTCCTGCGCTTCAAGTTCAAGAAAACAGCGGGAACATCGGGGAATAGCGCGACGCTGAAGAATCTACAGATCTCCCAGTTGCTGGTGATCGACGCGCTCGGGAACAACGCCGCGAAGAATCTTGCCGAGGCGGCGAACAACACGGCGGCGACAGCCCTCGCGCCCGGATCGTTCACTTGCCCTGGAAACTACTACAACTCGAATAGAAGCGAAGGGCCGAAGTTCATCTTTGACGAGAGTCCTGACACGAAAATCTGCGCCGGCACGCTGGACGGAGCGGAGGCGAACTACAAGGTGTTCACGATGCGTCTGCCCGAAGACGCGGCGCCGGTCAAGGGGTATGTGTTCGTTACGGCGAACGACAGCCTCGGCCGCAGCCCGAGCGACTGGATGGTGGAGGGCAGCTACGACGGTGAGACGTGGACGACGCTTGACGAGCGCACGGGCGTGGCGCAGCCGTACTGCCTCTTCACGGCGATGAACGCGGGACATCCGTTCACGTTCACGTCCTTGGCGGCGGCGCAGGGACGCGCTTCTCTGCCAGCGGGGAGCGTGGTGACGGTCGATGCGGGGGCGACGCTGAACCTCAACGACGGCGCGGCGACGATCAGCAAGCTGCGCGTCGATTGCACGGCGGGCGCGGGCACGATCAACTCGTTCCGTCCGGCGACGGGCGGCGTTCTTGAGCTCGTGAACGTCCCGGCGGAAGTGACGAGGCTCAACGGCTACGAAGTGCCGATCACGGTCACGGACGTACAAAACACGGCGGAACTCCGCAGCTGGACTGTGACGGTCAACGGCGTGAGGCGTGCTGCAAAGGTGACCTACCGTGACGGCAAGATCATGCTGCTGAGCGGCGGCACCTACATCATCGTCCGGTAGCCAATGGGCATGAGAACTACGATTTTCGCTATCGCCGAAGCTCGCTCCCGGCGGTGGTTACATCGTGCGCCTGACGCCTGAAAAATGAGGCGTCCGTGTGAAAATGCCGCCATGTTTCGTGTTGCCAAAAAATTGGGAACCTTCAATAAGTGTCCTGGAGATAAGGAGAAACAAAAATGCGAAAGGTCATCAATAGGGTTTGGA
Organism: uncultured Lentisphaerota bacterium; assembly: GCA_946413265.1. GTDB lineage: Bacteria > Verrucomicrobiota > Kiritimatiellia > RFP12 > UBA1067 > RUG572. The sequence continues at coordinate 12,392 of CAMKJU010000038.1, read as the reverse complement.
AGAGTGCGCTTGTTGCGGCGGCTCTTTGCGCGACGCCGGCGTATGCGGAGGAGGTCGATTTCTCGAAGATTCCCCCTGCGGGACAGCACTGCATCTACGACGCTGTTACTCTGGACGGTGCATGGGAGATGTCCTATTGCTCCAACGCATGGGATTCGGTGGCGTGCCCGAAGTTCACGGGCGTCGCCGTCGCCAAGGCCGTGCCCGGGTTCTGGGAGAACATGGTTCCGGCGCTGCGCGCGGCGGGGATGAAGGACGCGTTCCGGATCAACCCCGCGTACGAGCGCCAGACGATTCCAATGACGCAATGGGCCAAGTGTACGACGCTCCCCAACATCTACGGATGCTTCCTCTACCGCCGCACGTTCACGCTGGATGCAAAATCGTTCCGGTTCGGCGGGCGCGGGGCGCCCGCCCTACCGCCCGCCTATCTTGCGTTCGACTGCGTGCGCAACCAGGTCCACGCATGGGTGAACGGAAAGTTCGTCGCATTCCGCCAGGGATTCTCCATGCCGTTCGAGCTGCCGATCCCAAATGGCGTTCTCCGCGAAGGCGAGAACGAGATCGTCCTCGCCGTCTCGAACAACCCGAACAATGGGTACAACGGGTCGGACGTCAGCGGGCTCACGACGCGCGGGCTTTTCGAGGCCACCGGCGGAATCGACGGACGCCTCGAGCTGCGGTTCGCGGGAAACGGTATCCGTGACGTGTATGTTACGACGGCGAAGGATCTCAAGACGTTCACGGTGCATGTGGGGGATGATGACCGTGTAGAACAGGTGGATGGGGGGGAGGATAATGTCCATGTAGAACATGTAGAACGTGTAGGTGGGGGAAAGTTTTCGTATGAGATTAAGAATTGTGACGGAACGGTTGTGGCGAAGGGAGAGGCGAAGGGGGATTTCACGCTGCCGACGAAGGGATTCTCGTTCTGGTCGCCGGAGAATCCCGTCCGCTACACGCTCACGCTCACGACGCCTGAGGGAGCTTGTTCGCAGAAGTTCGGCATCCGCCGCCTTGTGCCGGACGGTGAGCGGATGCGCCTCAACGGCGAGCTGACGTACCTGCGCGGTGTCACGGAGCACTGCTACTTCCCGGAGACGGTACAGCTTCCGCGCGACCTCGCGTACTACCGCGCGATCACCGCGAAGCGCAAGGAGCTTGGATTCAACTTCCTGCGTTTTCATACGTTCGTTCCGCCCGACGAGTACCTTGAGGCGATGGACGAACTGGGAATCATGGTCCACATTGAGTCGCCGAACTTCGTCACGCTCGACGAATACGACGCGATCATCCGCTTCGCGCGGCGCCATCCGTGCGTCGTCGCGTACTGCACCGGCAACGAGACGTGGATCGACGAGACGGCGGAAAAGTATCTTGAATCGGTGGCGAAGCTGGTTCATGCCGGGACCGACTCGCTCTTCACGCCGATGAGCGCGATGCGCAACGTGGAGTACATGGTCCGGCGCGACAAGGACACCGCTAACAAGCCATTCTTGCATGTCCCCTCGCGCATGGCGAGGCTCGCGGCGTACTCCGACTACTTCACGTCGTACCAGCTCGGCGCGGTCTCCTACAATTCGCTAAACGGTGAATCCGCCGAGACGATAGACGTCTGGGGCGACGCATACTGCGGCAAGCCCCGCACGATGCACGAGACGTGTATCGACGGAAGCTTCTGCGACATCACGCTCGAGAAGGACTATCCGAGGGACTCGCCGATTACGAAAGAAGGCGTGTTCTCCGAGGTGCGTCGTCACCTGGCAGAGCGCGGCCTCCTCGACCGCGCGCCTGCTTACGTGCGCAACTCGAGCGAATGGATGCGGCGGATCCGCAAGTTCACGTTCGAGAAGGTGCGCGCGGCGCGCAGGATCGTGGGGTACGACTACCTCGGCGACATCGACTCGCGCTGGCACACGTTCGGCTACTCCGACGGAATGATGGACGAGTTCTACCGCCTGAAGCACGGCGAGACGGTCGAGAACGTGCGGCGCTACAACTCCGCAGCGGTCTTGCTGTGCAGCCTCGGCAGCGACTTCAACTTCAAGGCGGGCGAAAAGAGGCGCGTGGCGTTCACGATCTCCAACTTCGCGGGCGACGCGAAGAATGCGGTGATCAAGGTGTCGCTTGTGAAGTGTGAAGAGGGGAATGATTCTCACGCAGAGGCGCAGAGAGGCAGAGAGCGCAGAGAGTATGCAGGTTGCGTATGGAGCGATGCGAAAAAGGTGAAGGATGTTAGGAACGGGGAAATTGCGGCGATTGGGGAGTTTGAGGTAGCGATTCCGGCGGTGGATAAGCCGGTGAAGTATCTGCTTCGGGCGTCGTTTGTCGGCGGCGCTGTGAAGGCGGAGAACGAATGGGAGGTCTATGCATTTCCTGAAAACTCTACACGTTCTACATGTTCTACACGGCCAAATTCCACACTCCACAATGTCCGTATCGTCTCCAACATCTCCCGCGACGACCTTTTTGCGGCGATGGGACGCGGCGAGCGTGTACTGCTTCTCGGGAAGGGCCCGTTCAAGTCGCTTCGGACATCGTTCCGGATCGGTCTTGCCGGACGCACCTCCGGACACTACGCGACGATCATCAAGCCGGATCATCCTGCGCTGGAGGGAATGCCGCACGAAGGATTCTGCGGCTGGCAGTTCAGGCGTCTGATGCAGAATGGCGCGGCGGTGCAACTCGAGGCGGGCGTTCCGTTCGATCCGATCATCGAGGTTGCGTCGTCCGACAAATACCTGATCCGACAGGCGATGCTCTTCGAGTACAAGGTTGGCGAGGGGAGGCTTCTCGTTTGTTCGTTCGCGTTCGGCGCGAACGACCCTGCGTCGGCGTGGCTCAAGGCGCGGCTCGAGGCGTATGCGGCGTCGGACGCGTTCAATCCGAAGCAGTCCCTGACGCCCGACCAGCTCCGCGCCGTTATCGACGCGCCGCTATTCTCGGCGGAGGCTAACAAGAACGTGGCTCTCAACCCAGATGATCCTGCCAGTTACGTGAAGCCCAAGAAGAAGTGAAGATAGGGAATGTGTGACATGGAAGAAAAGGAGGCAGAGGGTCCCGTCAAAGTGAGGTGATGGCGCCCCATAGGGCGTCGAGGCGCTTGGGGCTGACAGGCTGCGGCGTGTGCAGTTCCTGCGCGAAGAGCGAGATGCGGTATTCCTCCACCATCCAGCGGTAGTCCGCGAGGAGGGCTGCGTCGCGGCCCGCTCGGCGAGCGGGCCCTACCATGTCGGTAACGGCGCTCTGGTAGCGCTGCCAGTAGGGCGCGAGACGCGCTTCCTTTTCACGGTCGCCGGCAGGATTCGTGCGGGCGCGCTCCAGGCGGATCGCCGCGCCTTTGAGATAACGCGCGTAATGGCGCAGTTGCGCAAGCGGAACCACGCGCGGAAAACCCCGGAAGAGGAGCCAGGCGAGTTGGGTTTGGATTGATTCCACCGTTTCCGGCGGAAGGGCATGAAGCGGCAAGAGTGCCGCTTCCCCGAGGTGCGCGGCGGCCGTTGCCGATTCGGAGACGATTCGCGCGATCTCGTCCTGCGCGAGGTTGAGCGCGGTGCGGCGTTCGCGGAGGCGCTGCTCGAACGTGGCTTCATCGCGGACGGGCGGTTGGTCACGCACGAACGCTTCGCGCACCGCTCCGGCGAGGATGTCGTCCGCGATGCGGTCGTCGTCGTAATTGAGGTCGCGCAGGTAGATGGCCGCGCCGAGTGGGAGTTTGTTGCGCCGGAACGGGATGCGCGCGTGCGGGCCGAGTGCGAGCAGGAAGAGACGCGCCATGCCGTTCGCGTGGGCGGCGGCTGCGTCGGACGCGCTCGCGAAGAGACGCAGCGTCACGCCCGTGCCTTCGTCCTGAAGGGCGGGGAAGTGTTCAAGTGCCCAGCCCGCGTGGCCGTTCGTGGTCTTTTCGGGGATTGTGCCGAAGGTCCAGGTGGTGGAGGGGACGGCGCGGACGGCGCGGGGCGCCGTCCCTACCGTGTTTGAGCCGAGAGTGGTGAAGATTTCGTCGAGATTACGGGACGTAACGAGGACGCGGCCGGTGGCGTCATCAACGATGCGGTAGCGCACGCGGAGGTGGGCGGGGATGCGTGTGGTGTCGAAGGCTTCGGCGGGGATGCGGAAGCCCCACTCCTCGTAGATCGTGCGGCGGACGGCGTCAAGCAGCGGTTCGGAACCGGGATTGAGGCGGGCGAGCAGACCGGCGACGGTGTCCGAGATCGGTGAGATTACGCGGCGGAACGAGGAGGGGAGTGCCGAGAGGAGGCAGGTGAGCTTTTCGGGCAGGAGACCGGGCACGAGCCAGTCCGCGCGCCAGAGGCGGAGTGCGTGCGCGCGCGAGGCGCGGACGGTACAGGTGATGCCGTCGTCCTCCTCGCCGGGGGCGTTGCGGTAGGTGAGCGCCATCTTCACGTCGCCGATGCGGATGGTATCGGGAAAATCATGGGAGGCGACGTCGTCGGACGGCCACCAGTCGGTCTTCTTGAGGTGGAACTTGCCGAGCTGGACGGGCGTGGCGTGTGCGAGCCACTTGCGGAGGGCGTCGGCGGAGGCGACGTCGGCGGGGATGATCTTGTCGAAGTATGCTTCAAGGCGGTCGGCGTCGAAGATTTCGGGACGGCGCAGCTTCTCCGCGCGACGGCGGAGGGCGTCGAGAAGGGCGTTGTTCTCACGCACGGGCGGGGGCGGACGCGGGAAGTCGCCGTCCACGAGTCCGCGCCGGATGAAGATTTCGCGCGCGAGGGCGGGGTTGAGGCGCGTGAGGTCGCGTCGGCGTGCGGGCACGATGACAAGCCCGTAGAGCGTGACCTGTTCCGTCACGCGCACGAAGCCGCTCTGCGGATCCCATTCGGGCGAGTGGTAGTGTCGTTTGCAGAGGTCGCCCGCGACGGGTTCGATCCACGTGGGATCAAGCGTGGCGGCGGTGCGCGCGAAGAGGCGCGCCGTATCGACGAGCTCGCCGGCGAAGATCCAGGGCGGCGTGGCCTTCTTCAGGGCGGAAGCGGGGTGCGGGACGAAACGGAGACCGTGCGCGCCGCGGTAGTCGTGCGTTTCCTCGTCGAACTTCCCGATGCGTCCGAGGAGGCCCGCGAGAAGTGAACGGTGGAGCGCGTCGGCACGGGCCGCTCGGCGAGCGGGCCCTACCATGTCTTCGTCGGGTTCGGCGAAGGAAAGGTGGAGGCGCTTGGCGAGGGTTTCGAGCTGGTGGGCGAGGTCGCGCCATTCGCGCATCTTCGGGTAGGAGAGATAGTTGGCTGTGGCGAGCTTGCGCGCCTTGGCCTGGGAGAGTTCGCGCGTCTCGTTTTCCCACCAGTCCCAGAGTTTCCGCATACCGAGGAAATCGGAGCCGGGTACGCGGAACTTCGCGTGCTGTTGGTCGGCCTGCTGTTTCGCGTCGATGGGACGCCGACGCGGGTCGTCGCACGCGAGCGCGGCCACGACGGGGATTGCTGTCGGCAACACGGCGTTTTCGGACGCGGCAAGGAGCATGCGCGCGAGGCGGGGTTCCACGGGAATCTGTGCGAGCTTGCGTCCGGTGTCCGTGAGGGCGGGACCGCCTTCGGGGGCGTGTCCGATGGCGCCGAGCTCGAGCAGTTCGCGGAGACCTTCGCGGACCATGGTGGGCTTGGGCGGGTCGAGGAAGGGAAACTTCTCGATGTCGCCGAGGCGGAGGTCGAGCATCGTGAGGATCACGCCCGTGAGGGAGGAACGTAGGATTTCGGGCGGCGTGTAGGCGTCGCGTGTGTTGAAATCCTCCTCGGAGTAGAGACGGATGCAGGTGCCGGGGCCGAGGCGTCCGCAGCGTCCGGCGCGCTGTCGGGCGGAGGCCTGCGAGACGGGTTCGATCTGGAGACGCTGCACTTGCGTGCGATGGACGTAGCGTGAGATGCGTGCGAGACCAGTGTCGATCACGGCGCGGATGCCGGGGATGGTGACGGAGGTCTCGGCCACGTTCGTGGCGAGGATGATGCGGCGGCGGGCGGAAAGGCGGAACGCGCGCTGCTGCTCGCCGGCGGGAAGGGAGGCGAGGAGGGGGATGATGTCGTCCTCGCCGTGGCGCACGCGCGCGAGGTGGTCGGCAGTCTCGCGGATGTCGCGCTCGCCGGGGAGGAACACGAGGACGTCGTCGGACGGGGGCAGTTCGGCGACGGCGGCGGCGATGTCGCGCGGGAGGTCGAGTTCCTCGCCGTCCTCGGGCGGACGGTAGCGGAGCTCGATGGGGTAGAGGCGTCCGGGCACGGAGATGACGGGCGCGCCGCCGAAGAACGCGGCGAAACTCGCGGTGTCGAGTGTGGCGGACGAGACGACCACCTTCAGGTCGCGGCGGCGGGCGAGGACGCGCTTGAGGATGCCGAGGAGGAAATCGATGTTGAGGGAACGCTCGTGCGCCTCGTCCACGATGATGCAGTCGTAGGCGCGCAGGAGCGGGTCTGCGCGCGTTTCGGCGAGCAGGACGCCGTCCGTCATGAACTTGATGCGCGTATCCTGCGAGACGTGTCGGGCGAAGCGGTGCTGGTAGCCGACGAGTCCGCCCACGGGCGTCTGGAGCTCGCTTGCGACGCGCTCGGCCATCGTGATGGCGGCGAGGCGTCGCGGCTGGGTGCAGGCGATGCGGCGTCCCTTCGCGGCGAGGCCGAGCTCCAGGGCCATCTTCGGGAGCTGGGTGGTCTTGCCGCTGCCGGTGTCGCCGCACACGACGACGACCGGGTGCGCGCGAAGCGCCGCGAGGATTTCCCCGCGGTACGCGCAGATCGGCAGTTCTTCTGGATAGTGCATGTCCAAAGCGGCATGAGTATACCACTTATTCCGATGGTTGAAAAGAACCTGGTGAAACAGACAGAAAAATAGTCGTTTGTTCAACATGGCGAGGTAGATTATGGTATACTTTTTTCCGCCATGAAACGTATGATTATGAAGAAAATTGTTGTTGCCGCCTTTGCGGCGATTGTAGGTTGGGCGGCATTCGCCGCCACATACAAGGTCGATCTCGATAGACCGAACGGAATCTACCGCTGTGGCGAGACGGCCACGTTTACGGTCAGGCTGCTTGAAAAGAAAAACCTAGATGCATCGAAGCGGCCGTGCGCGGTCCTTGACAACTTCGGTACGACCGTTTTTACGAACTTGCCGTTTGACGTGTCATCGGTCGGTGCCGTGTTCAAGGTCTCCGGCACGCTGCACGAACCCGGATTCCTGCGGCTCTCTCTGCCACCCACCAAGAAGGGGCGCAACGACCCCTTCGTGTTTAGCGCGGGATTCGAGCCGGAGAAGATACAGAAGGGGAGTCCGTCGCCGGCGGACTTCGACAAATTCTGGTCCGACGCCCGAGCGCGTCTCGCCCGCGAGGTCCCGCTTGACGCGCAGGTGACCCGCGTGCCGGAACGCTGCACGGCAGTATTTGACTTCTACCGCATCTCGTTCGCGACCTTCGGACGCCGCGTTCACGGCTACATGAGCGTACCGAAAGATAAGTCGAAGGCGCCGTTCCCCGTCGACTTCGAGGTGAACGCGGCGGGCTTCGGCAGCTGGACGAACGACATGGCGGGAAGGGGTGACGCAATCTGCGTACGCTTCAGCGTCTATCCTTTCGCGCCCCACTGGAAGTGGCATAAGATCGGACTTGAGGCGAAGTACAAGGAGATGGACGCCGCCCTCGCCGCACGGTTCGGCGCGCCGCGCTACTGTCAGGCGGGGATCACGGAATCGCGCGAGGACTACTTCTTCTATCCCGTCATCCTCGGCATCGACCGTGTCGTGGACTGGGTCGCGGCGCGGCCGGACGTGGATAAGTCGCGCTTCCGCTACCAGGGCACGTCGCAGGGCGGCGGCTTCGGGTTCTACCTTTGCGGACTCAACCGCACGTTCACGCGCGCCGCGTTCTACGTGCCCGCGATCACGGACACCATGGGCTATCTGAAGGGACGTCAGAGCGGATGGCCGACGATCGTCGAGGGCAACTCCTCCACGCCCGAACGCCGCGCCGTCGCCGAGAAGTGGGCGCCGTACTTCGACGGCGCGAACTTCGCCTCCCGCATCACGTGCCCCGTGCGCGTCGCCGTAGGATTTTCGGACACGACCTGTCCGCCGTGCGCCGTATACGCGGCCTACAACGAGATCAAGGTCAAGGACAAGGCCATCGGCAACGGCATCGGCATGACGCATTCATGCAGAGGACACTTTTACGCGAACTTCGGTAAATGGGTCAGGTCAGGTCCGTAGTTCTGTGGTGTCTACGAGCCGACTTCAGCGTTGGCACGGCACGGTGCAGGATACCGATTACGGCGACTATGCGGTAGTGCGACCGCATGGTAGGGCGCGATCACCGAGCGCGCCGTTCCCAGTGCGGGCCGCCCGGTGGTCGGCCCCTACCATTTTCGGCTTGCGGGCGGCGGTGAAATTGTGGTACAATTGCAACCGTTCAACTGGCCAACAGGTATCTTCAACAGTTACAGAGGAAAAGGCGATGGAAAAACCTAACTGCAACTCCCGTAGGGGGGGGGCGAAAACTTCTAGTTTTGCTCGTGTTGTTGTTTTGGCTCTTGCGGGCGCGGCGGGTGCACCGCTCACGGCGTCCGCTAGTACGGAACTGATACAGAACGGCGACTTCGAACAAGGCACCGCCACGGACCAGAGTTGGGGCGCCTACGCTACGGAGGCGAACATCAACGCCGGGAAATACAGCAACCCCGGTTGGACGGTGTCGTCTGGCGGCGGTCTCGCCAAGCCGAACGGAACGTGGCTCGCGAGCGGCCTTGCCGTCGGGAACTGGGCGCTCTACCTCCAGAACAACGCGCAGACCGCCTATCAGGACGTGACGGTGCCGGCGGCTGGAACGTATCGCCTCTCCTTCAACTGGACGGCGCGCCCCAGCCATGGCGGGCAGACGATACACGTCAAGTTCGGCGACGCGGTTTTGGACACCTTCACGACTTCCGCCACCGTTCTGATGCACTGGCGGAAGGACATCGAAGTGACTGCGGCCGGAACGTACCGTCTCATGTTCGAGTCGCAGACATCTGACGGCGACAGGGCCACATGCTTCGACGCGGTAAGTCTGCGCGCGCTCGACGACGCGCGCGTATGGACCGGTGGCGGCAACAGCGCCTCGATCACGGACGCCGGGAACTGGGGCGGAACTCCCGGCGAGGCGATCACGTTCACCGCCGACGACTATCTCGTCTTCGACAAGGCGGCGACGGTGACAGTTCCGGCGGACATCACGGTGAAGGGCCTCAAGATCACAGGCGACGGCATTGTGGAGCTATCCGGTGCCGGAAAGATCAATATTGCAAGCGACATCTACAGCGACGCCTCCACCGACATGATCTTCAACTGCCCGGTCGCGTTCAGCAGCACCTATTTCGTGGTCAAGCGTGGCAACGGCCGCGTGAAGTTCCCCGGCGGCGTCACGGCCACGTACCCAGAAAACGCCATTCGCTCTGACTTCGGCAACGCCAACATGCGCACGCTCGACGGCATTTTCACGTTCACGGAAGACTGGACCACGCCCGCCATCGGCGAATATCCGTGGATACTCACCAGCGGATCCACGATACATGGGCAGGCTTTTTCCGGCTCGATAAGCTCCTCCCCCGTCCTCTACATCGAGAAGGACGCTTATGCCCGTTTCACCACCATCAACACCGGCGCGGCAAAGGGCGAGATCAGCGTCGACGGCATGCTTGAGGCGACAACGGAGATTCTCGTCGCGACTGGCGGCACCATCGGCAGGGATGGCAACATCGGCACGGTCAAGGCGCCGCGCATCGCGAAGAACGCCGGCAATCAACCTGTGTATTCACGCGTTCCCAACTACATCATCGGCGCGGGCGGCATCGGCATGGCGCTCAAGGACTATGCCTTCCGCTTCTACTGCGACACCACGATCACCGCGTCGGAGAGCTTCGACTTCCTCGGCGTGTTCAATTCCGGTAACCCGTCCGACTGGGGCCTCACCATCATGGGCAGGATGACGCTCACCGTCAACGTGCCCGAGGGACTCACCGTCCGGTGCGGCATCGGCATCAACGGCGAGGGCGAGGGACGCCTCCGCAAGACCGGCAAGGGCACGCTCGTGATGTCCGACACGTTCAACGGTCAGTCCGGCTTTGCCAAGAACTTCGGAACGGCTGCGTCCCTGACAGGCTCCCTGCTCGTTGACGAGGGCACGCTCAAGGTCGAGGCGAGCGGACAGCTGGGCGGCGGCAACGTGTTGCTGGCCGAGGGCGCGCGCATGGAGGTCTCGCCCGGCGTGACGCTCTCCAACCGCATCGACGGCAGCGGAACGCTCCAGCTCGCCAACGGCGTGACGCTGGCGAACAACGGCAATCCGTGGCGCGTCGGGTCTGTGGAGTTCGCAACGGCAAGCGACGCGGTGACGGTGACCGCGCCGTCAGGCGCGGTCGCTCCCCTCGCGTTCCTCACCGGCGTGGACGCGGCCGACCTCCCGCGCTTCACGTGCGCGGCGGGAACGCTCTCGGTGAAGGGTGGCACGCTGATGCTGGCGGACGCCGCCGCCGCCACTGACTACGTTTGGAACGGCGCGAACGGCGCCGACTGGTCCACGCCAGGCAACTGGCTCGTCGACGGAGTCGCGGCCGCAACGGCGCCCGCCTCGACCGACACGATCCGCTTCGACAACGACGCGCCCGTTACCGTGGGCGGCACGACCGCGCTCGCGGTCACGAAGATCATCACCACTTCCGGCGCGGATGTGACGTTCGAGTGCCCCGTGCAGTTCGCCAGCACCTACAACGTGCAGAACGCCGCGATCGCGCCTGTCTTCGCGGGCGGCGCCGTTGCGACCATCCCGGATGATTCTCTCACGAACGCGAACATCCCCTCGCACGAGTTCAGGGGCAACGTCACCTTCACCGAGGACTGGACGGTGCCCAACCTTCCAGCCGGGAACCCGTACGTCGTCGCGCCAGGCGCCAGGCTGAACGGCACGACGATCGCCGCCGTGGCCTACCAGAACGTCAACTACCATCTGCGCGTCGACAAGGACGCGGTGGCCAAGTTCGAAACCGTCAACGTGTACGACAAGTTCGTGTTCAAGCTGAACGGCGGCCGCCTCGTCGCGACAGGCGCGGTTAACATGTGGCAGAACGACTGCGGACAGTACCTCGAGAGCAATGTCGGCACGGTGGAGGCGAACGCCATCATCAAGAACGATCCCGGCCACAACAACATCAACTTCTACATCACCGAAATGCTCGTCGGCGCGGGTGGCTTCGGAATGTTCCGCAGGGACTACAACCTCGTGCTCCAGAGGAACTCGCGCCTCACGGCGAAAGATAACCTCACGATCCACCATCCCTGGAACGCCGACGGGACGTCGGACGGCAAGGACGGCGACTGGGGCCTCAACCTCAACGGCTACACCTTCACCATCAACACCGCCGGCTACACCGTGAACTTCGACTCCATCACCCGGCCCACCGCCGGCAAGATCGTCAAGGAGGGCGAAGGCGAGCTGGTCATGCAGAAGTTCCTGAAGGAGCACACCGGCGGCACGATCCTGAACGGCGGCATCACCACCGTGAAGCGCACGGGCACGCTTGGTTACGGCACCGCCACCGTGAACAGCGGCGCCACGCTCCGCTTCACCGACGCGGCGGTTGCGCAAGCCTATCCGATCGTCGTCAATTCGGGCGCAACGCTCGTGAACGAAGTGACGGTGGCCGACACCTCCACGCTCACGTTCGCGGCGGGCACGACCCTGAAGCCCACGCAGAATACGTTCTTCGACGTTACCGGCGGGAGACTCGTCCTGCCAGGCAGCGGCACGGTGACGGTTGACATGACGGACTTCTCGTTCGCGAACGGCGTGGCCGTTCCCGTCCTCGGCGGCGTTGGCGCGGGCGACGCGGCGAAGTTCACGGCGCTCGTTCCGGCAGGCGTCACGGGCGCGTTCTCCGTCTCTAACGGAATCCTCTACTACACGGCCACCTCCGGCGGCAGTACGGCGGCAGTCCTTTTCTGGCATCCGACCGGCGACAGCATCTGGTCGACGTCCATCGCGGCGTGGACGAACGCGGCGGGTGCGCAGGTCACGTTCTCGCCCTACGCGGACGCGACGGTCGCCGACGCGGCGACGATCTCGCTTCCGGCCGACGTGGATGCGAACAACGTGACGGTCTCGGCCGACGGCGACGTGGCGCTCAACGGCGCGGGCAAGCTTAGCGGCCCCGGCACGATCGTGAAGAAGGGCGAAGGCACATTCACCTTCAACGCGACGGGCGGGCTCGACGCGCAGCCGATCATCGTCTCGAACGGCGTGTTCAAGGTGGGCGACAGCCTCGCCGACCATGCGCTTGGCGCGACGGGCGACACCTCGCCGATCGTCGTCGCGGACGGCGGCACGCTCGACATCAACTACAACACCACCCCGGCCA
>CAMKJU010000037.1 GCA_946413265.1 uncultured Lentisphaerota bacterium | reverse complement strand
CTCCGTATGACGACGGAGACGACGATTAAGTCGAAGTGCGAAAAAGATAGAAAGGATGCTTATGAACATCGTTGAAACGCTGAAGAAGGCCGGGGTGGTTCCGGTGATCGTGATAGAGGACGAGGCGAAGGCCGTGCCGCTCGCCCGCGCGCTAGTGAAGGGCGGGCTGCCGGTTCTCGAGGTGACGTTCCGCACGAAGGCCGCTGCGGGGGCGATCGCCAAGATCAAGGCCGAGGTGCCGGAAGCCGTGGTGGGCGCAGGCACGCTGCTAACGCCGGAGCAGGTGCGCGCCGCCGTGGCGGCGGGAGCCGCGTTCGGCGTGGCGCCGGGTTTCGACCCCGTGGTGGTGGCTACCGCAAAGGCGGTAGGACTTCCGATGGTGCCTGGCATCGCCACGGCGAGCGAGCTCTCGCAGGCGCTCACCGCCGGCGTGCCGATGGTCAAGTTCTTCCCGGCCGAGGCGGCCGGGGGCGTGAAGATGATCAAGAACCTTCTGGGGGCATTCCGCTCCACCGGCGTAAAATTCATGCCCACAGGCGGAATCAACCTCTCGAACCTCAAGGACTATCTCGTTGTCCCCGAGATCATCGCTTGCGGCGGCACGTGGATCGTGCCGAAGGACGCGCTTGCGTCGAACGACTGGGACGCCATCGAAAAACTGGCGGCGGACGCCGCCGCACTTGCCAGCGCACGCTGACAGGGGGGCTGCAATGGAAGAAGAAGAGAGCCAGGATACTAACGTTGCCGCGAAGGTCGTCTGCGCGGTTGTGCTCGCCGCAATTGTCGTGGCGGCCGGAGTGGGTCTGCTCATTCAGCACAGGAAGTTGGATGAACTGCGGAAGGTGCGGGCGGATCTGGAGAAGTCGAATTGGCAGCTCTCCGTTGGACGGGAGGAACTTGTGTCTGCCAACGGCAAACTGGCGGATGAGCTGCGCCAGCTGCGGGAAGTCGGTCGTGCGCGCGCAACCGACAAGGCGACGCTGGAGAGGGAACGTGCAGTATGGAAGGCCGAGCGGGAGAGCCTTTCCGGTCGCCTCGCGTCGACGGAGGCCGGTCTGAAAGCGGCTCGCGAGGCCCAGTCCCGCGCCGAAGCCGAAGTGGCGGGTTTGAAGGCGGCCGTGAAGGACATGAAGGCGACCGTGAAGGACATGAAGGCGGTGGAGAAGAAACTCCGTGCAGAACGCGATAAGTTCCGCATTGAGCGCGACCGTCTGGAAAAAGAGCTGAACGAGGCCATGGAACCGGCGATGGGGGCAGACGACGCGCAACCTCCCGCGACATCGCCCGCTGCGGAGACGGAGGATGTAGCCGTTCCTGTCCCTCCTGCGCCGGATCTGAACAAACTGACGCCAGAAGAACGCGCAGCCCATGAAAAGAAAGAACTCAACGATCTGATTGGACTATGAAAGCACGTAAGGTCGCCGTTACAGCATTTCTCCTTTTGCTCGCCGCAGGCTGCACGACAGAACAATACATCACTGACGCACGCCATCCCGAGGTTGCGATTGCGGCGGACGGTGGCGTCACGTATAGGGGAAAGTATGTCGAGCTGAGGGACCTGCCGGGGCTCTTGAGAGACTCGGGGCTCACGAGGCAGGACACCATCAACATCCATGTCTCCGACGACCTTAGGGACATGCACGCGCCCCGCCGCGTAATGGCCTACCTCTCGCGTCACGGCTTCACGCGGCCTATCCTAATCAGCGAACGCAGGTCGTACACCCAACTTGGCAAGACCGCCGACGAGCGCCGTCTTGATCGAGCACGCCAGCGGCAGGAGCAGATGAAGCTGCCTCCATCAAAGCGCACGATCCGCTACAAGTGAGCAACGGCTTCGGCTACGGCGCGCTATGGCTGCGCAGCCTTCGCGGCCAGCTTGATCTCTATGGGCACGAAGAGGTCGGGGTTCGCGGCGCGGCGCATGATCTTGTCCGCATACTCGTCGCTGTAGTAGCGGTCGGTGTCCGTGCGGTCGCGTCGTCCGTTGTAGCGCCGGCACGCTTCGCGCCAGCCGTCGAACGTGCTGCCGGGACGCGCCGAGGCGGGGCGTCCGGACACGCCGAATCCCTTGCGCGAGAGGTACTTGATCGCCGCGCGCACGTTTGCCTCGGCCGTGCCCTCGTTGCGCTTCGCGGGCTTGACGAGTCCCACGAGCTTCTTCTCCTCGCCCCAGTCTCCTGGCACGTTGACCTGCAAGGGGTCGGCCGCCCACGCCGCCTTTGAGCGCGGACCGTTTCCGCCGGACTCCTCGATCATGTGCGCCTTGACTTGCGCGGGCGTGAGGTTCTTAATCTTCGCCGCCTGTTCGGGAGAGCCTCCGCACCAGGTGGCTTTGTTAGCGTTGAACTCCGCCGTGAGGCGCGCGATGAGCGCGTCGTGCTGCTGGTAGCGCGCGGATTCGAACCCGCAGAACACGGGAACGCCTGCGGCGCCGCCGGACTTGGCGCGGGGAATCTTCCGTTTCGCCGTCTGGCGCGGGAACCATTTAGCTATCCACCTTTCGATGGCATAGACGGTCTTCATCTCCTCGTCCGTCACAAAGCGGCGGTCGATGTAGATTTCGCCGCGGTCGTCGAACACGAGCTTGCCGAGTCCGGCGGTGTTCACCGTGTACCGCGCGCTGCGGGCGGGCGGAACTTCGGCGATGCCGCGCTTGCGCAGTTCGGCGGCGTGCTTCGCCTCGCGCGCCGTGGCCCGCTCGAAGATGTCGGCGGCCTCCAGCGCTAGAGGCATGAGCTCCGCCAACGCCTGCGGATCTAAGCTCATCCTCTGCGCGATCGCGCTTGTCGCGACCGCCTTACCACCTTCGGCCCCCAAAAGGCCGAATGTCGCCAAAGCCAAAGCTAAAACATAAAGAGTGCGTTTCATGCCGCACATTATCGCAAATTTTCGCCATCAGCGCAAGTGTCGAGATGTGCAAAGTCAACGTTGGACGCGCACTCGCGGCGAATTCATGCTTCTCCTGCGTATCAAAGCAGCAAATGATGCGCATCAAAACAGCAAATGATGCGCATCTCATAATTCCCCCTTGCGCAACAAGGTTTTACAGTTTGGGGACGGCCAAGATCAGATATGCTTTCCTGCCCCCAGCGTTTTATGGTATACTGTCCACGTTCTCTTGAAAAAAGGAAAGGAAATGGCACATGATAAAGAAGTTTACAGCTATAAGAGCAGATTGGCGTGTGGTGCTCTTTGCGGTGGCGGCAATTGTGTTGACAGGTTCCGCACTCGCGGGACCCGATGCAGGGGAAAAGGCCGATCAGAAGAAAATGTCAGAAACGTGTACTCTGGACAAGCAAAAGTATTTGGATGCGGCAAGGCATCGGCTCGAGTGTCTGGATGCAGAGATGAAACGCGACGCGGAAGCGGCACTCAAGGGGGCGACGAATTCGATGTTTAAGACGAATTCGTCTTTCATGCAGATACGTTTCACGCATTTTCTTGAAACCTTCAAGGAGAAGGTGCCGAAATACAGCTCCAGATACAGAGCGCAGCGCACCGAGATTATGAACAAGGAATTGCCCAGTGAGCTTTCGGGCGCGAAAAACGATTTACTGTCCAGTATTGACACGAGTTTGTCCAAATTGGAAAAATTGCAGAAAATGGACTTGGAGGGGCTGGTTCTCGGTCTGCTTCACGATATGGAGAAGAGCATGCTGAAGGATGCTGACGCGGGAAAAGGCGATGTCCACGTTCGAGACTGGAGCCCTCTGGCACTATCCCTTGTGCCGGCCTGTGAAATTCCATGTAAAGAATGGAATGTCTACGGCATCCGGCTGAACTTGGTGGGCGGTTCGCACCACGATGTCGCGGGGATGGATGTCGGAGGCGTGTTTAACCATGTTTCCAAGGACTTGTATGGCATACAGTTTGGAGGATTGTCCAATATCGCGAAGTATCGCGTGGAAGGGATTCAGTTAACAGGTTTTTTCAATCTCGGAGGATGTCGATTTACCGGAATGCAGGGTTCTGGGGGTGTCAATGCCGCAGGGGACGTTCAGGGAGTCCAGTTCGCCGTGATGGGCAATCTTGACATGAGGATACAGGGGTTCCAGATTGCTGGCGGTGGGAATCTCACGATAATGGGCAAAGGTTGCCAATTCGCGGGGATCGGGATGAATTTTGCCGATCAGCTGACTGGAATGCAGTGCAGTGGATTCTGGAATGTCGGCCATGTCCTTGACGGGATGCAATTGGCGCTGGTAAACTCCTCGGACAACTGTCGAGGCGTGCAAATAGGTGCCGTAAACATGGGCAGGAAAATGGCGGGGCTACAGGTCGGGGTCTTAAATTGCACACATAGATTTTCAGGGTGCCAGATCGGTCTTTGCAACGTCATAACGGATTCTTCGGTGCCGTTCCTTCCGGTCGTCAACATGAGTTTCTAGTGAGGGCTGCGGCACGTTTGGCTATACTATAAGGCGTAAAGGAGAAAACAACCATGAAAACAGCAAATAAGATCATTCTCGCCGTTGCGATGGCTTCCGCAACCACCTACCTTGCTGCCGGCGGCCCCAACGACTACAAGAAGACCGTCCAGCGACGCGTCGCGCCCGCGAAAGTGGAAACCCGCATCCCCGGACGGACGCTCGTTGATTTTGGAAAAATGGCCTTCGGCTTTCTCGAACTCGTACCGCCGCCCGGCGCGCGCGGTCCGTACGAGGTACGCCTCGGCGAGTTGCTCAAGCCGGACGGCAGCGTAAACATGAAGCCCGGTGCCACGATCCGCGCCGCCCGGGTGACGGGCACGATCGAGAAGGACGGCGTCCTGCGCGTGCCGCTCGTGGCGGACAAGCGCAACACGAACGGCGGACGCGAGGGAGCTGCGATCCAGATTCCGCCCGAGCACGGCGTGATCATGCCGTTCCGCTACGTGGAGGTGTTTCGCGCGCCGTTCACCGTCACGCCGGAGACGGTGCGCATGGTCGCCGTCAACTACCCGATCGACCTCTCCGAATCCTCGTTCTCCTGCAGCGACGAACGCCTCAACCGCGTCTACGACCTCTGCAAGCACACGATCCTCGTCTCGTCCTTCGCGGGACTCTACGTGGACGGCGACCGCGAGCGCATCCCCTACGAGGCCGACGCCTACATCAACCAGCTGAGCGACTACGCCGTCCACTCCGACTACTCCCTCGCCCGCGCGAGCCACGCCTACCTGATGAAGCACCCCACGTGGCCCACGGAGTGGAAGCAGCATTCGATTTTCATGGCGTGGGCGGACTGGATGTGGTCGGGCGAAACGGACGCGCTTGCGGAGTTCTACGATCCCCTGCGTAACGATAAACTCCTTGAAAAGTACCGCCGCGCGTCCGACGGCCTGCTCGTGACGGGCGGGGAGCGTCCGCGCGGCAAGGCCGTCCGCGCCAACGGCGCGGCGGACATCGTCGACTGGCCGCTCGGCGAGCGCGACGGGTTCGTATTCACGGAGGTCAACGCCGTCGTCAATGCATTCTACTACCGCAACCTCCTCCAGATCGCCGAGTTCTCGCTCGCGCTCCACAAGCCGGGCGATGCGGGCTTCTACGGACACCGCGCGCGCGACGTGCGCAAGGCGTACAACGACGCGTTCTTCGACGCGAAGCGCGGCGTGTACCGCGACGGCATCGGCACGGACCACGCCTCGCTGCACGCGAACGCGGCGGCGCTGGCGTTCGGATTGGTGTCCAGAAAAGACGCAAAGCGCGTGGCGAAGTACTGCATCTCGAAGGGCATGGCGTGCAGTGTCTACTTTGCGCAGTACCTGCTCGAAGGGCTGTTCAAGGCGGGAGAGGCGGAAGCGGCGCTTGCGCTGATGACGGCGTCTGGCGACCGCAGCTGGCTGGGGATGATGGACTTTGGCTCCACCACCACGATGGAGGCGTGGGCGGTGAAGTACAAGCCGAACCTAGACCTTTGCCACGCCTGGGGTACAGCGCCGATCAACGTCATTTCGCGTTTCGTTCTGGGCGTCACGCCGATGGAACCGGGCTTCGCGAAGATCCGGGTATGTCCGCAGGTCGGGTCGCTCACGCGCGTCGAGGGCAAGGTGCCGACGGCGAAGGGTCCGGTGAACGTGCGCGTGGAGGGAGGCATGCTCACAGTTGATGTTCCAGCCCCCGCGCGCGTAGAGTGGGCGGGCAAGATCCACGACGTCGCCGCCGGACACTATGTATTTCCGGCAAAATGACAAAGTGACGATCTGGACGAAAAGGGTATTCCCAGCCGCCGCGAATTGTGGTATACTACTCTCTCCATGGAAAAATTGGAAGAGATAGACGAGCTGCGGCTTGACTTCACGAAGCTGGAGAAGGTGGGCGGTCAGGTAACTGCCACCCGCGCCTCCGGTGCGTCGTCGTGCGACCCGGGCGTGATTCCCGTGGCCGTGCAGAACGCGGATACGAAGGAAGTCATCCTCGTTGCCTACACGAACGAGTTTGCGATGAAGGAATCCTTCGCGAAGCGCAAACTCGTGCTGTGGTCGACGAGCCGCAACAAGCTCTGGTTCAAGGGCGAGACGAGCGGTGAGACGTTCGACCTCCTCGAGGCGTATGTCAACTGCGAGCAGAATTCGCTTCTCTACGTGGTGCGGCCATGTCGTGGCGGCATCTGCCATACAAAGAATGCGGCTGGTGTGCCGCGCAACTGCTATTACCGTAGGATTGACTTCGATACGCTGAAGCTGTCGTTTGTCGATTCCACCGGAAAAGAAAC
Organism: uncultured Lentisphaerota bacterium; assembly: GCA_946413265.1. Taxonomy (GTDB): domain Bacteria; phylum Verrucomicrobiota; class Kiritimatiellia; order RFP12; family UBA1067; genus RUG572. The sequence continues at coordinate 25,060 of CAMKJU010000037.1, read as the reverse complement.
GGTCTGATTGAAAGGTTGAAGAAATGTCGATTCTCATTGGTTTCCTGTATGTCGTCGAAGTAATCGTGTGCCTTCTGCTCGCGTTGGCCGTGATGCTCCAGAAGCCGAAAGAGGGTGGCCTTGGCGGTGCCATCGGCGGCGGTATGGGCGAGGCCGTGTTCGGCGCAGATGCCAGCAACGTGCTAATCAAGGTGACAATCTGGCTGGGGGCCATCTTCCTTGCCAATACCTTGCTTCTGGCCCGCTTGACGTCCGTTGGGCACTCGCAGTCCGTCATGGGCGACGTCTCGGCACCGAAGCCTGCAGCGGAACAGCCCGCGGCTCCTGTCCCCGATGCGCCGTTGCCGACTGTGGAAGACCTTCCCGCGCCTACGGCAAAGCCTGCTGCCCCCGCTCCCGCTCCGGCTGCAAAGCCTGCGGCACCCGCGCCAGCTCCGGCCGCTAAGCCCGCAGCACCCGCTCCCGCACCGGCTGCAAAGCCTGCAGCACCTGCTCCTGCGCCGGCGGCAAAGCCTGCAGCACCTGCTCCCGCACCGGCTGCGAAGCCCGCGTCAGCTCCGGCCGCGAAACCTGCGACACCTGCGCCAGCTCCGGCCGCTAAGCCAGCCGCTCCTGCGCCCGCGCCTGCGCCGCAAAAGTAAAGGGAACCTGGTGGTTTCATGACGACTACCGGCACGCCACAGACGACCGGTGAGGAAATCGCCAACACGGTTATCCATGTAATCGGGTCGCACCTTGGTGCGGCCATGATTGCTTTATTGGTTTGGCAGGCCGTGTATTCGGGCGTTGACCTTGGCTGGAAGATTGTATCGGCATGCATTTTCGGTTCGTGCATGATTTTCCTTTACGCCATATCTTCGTCTTACCATGCCGTCATCAATGCCCGTGCCAAGCAGGTGTTGCACGTCATGGACCACATGGCGATCTACTTCCTCATCGCTGGCAGCTACACGCCGTTCTGTCTTGTGACGTTGCGGCCGGAGCATCCCGGTCTCGCATGGACCGTATTCGGCATTGAATGGGGGGCGATGCTTGCGGGCGTGTGCTTTAAGGTCCTTACTACGGGACGCTTCCGCTACGTCTCCACGGCAGCGTACATCGTGATGGGCTGGGTGGCGTTGATCGCGATCGGGCCGCTAGTGCGATCTTTGAGAGGCCTCGGCACGATGTGGCTGGCACTTGGCGGCGGACTCTACACGGTGGGCTGCGTGTTCTACCTGTGGCGGGGTCTACCCTACAGCCACTCGATCTGGCATCTATTCGTGTTGGCCGCCACGATCTGCCATTTCTTCTGCATTCTCTGGTACGTGATGGCGTGAGTTTAAGTGCTGTGGTCAAATCCCAGCGGATCAGATGACATTGAGGGATTTAATGAATGGCAGGAGCACGCGCGCGACTGCGTCCGCGTTGAGGCGGTGTCCGCCGGCGAATGTACGGGACATCCCGGGGTAGTGCTGCTCGAACACTGGGCGCGTCTCGGCCGAGAGAAGCGTATCCTCGTCGCCGAAGAGGCCGTAGCAGAGCGTGCGGTCGTCGTCCGTCACGCCGTCGAACTGGTGCGCCTCCATCTCCTGGAAGTGCTCGATCGTCTCCTTCTTCACGTGGAACTCCGTCGCGCCGTCCTTGCGTCGGTTGAGCCACTTGTGCTTGCCCACGTGCAGGATGTCGTACTTCTTGGAGAGCCAGAACGAGGGGTTCACGCAGATGCGCAGGAAGCCGTGGAGCTGCTGCGCGTACCACGCGCCCATCGAGGTGCCGACGATCAGGTCCGGCATCTCCTCGTAGGCGAGCGCCTCCAGCATCGGCCACGCCTCCAGCGGGTCGACAGGGATGTCCGGCGCCGTCACCACGGCGCGGTGCGCGGGTTCGGCCCTCTCCCAGAACTCCCGCCGCAGGAGTTCGACCGTGCCGCTCGCGCCGGACGAGGCGAAGCCGTGTAGATAGAGTATTCTCTTCATATTGTACGTGTTTTTCCTTTCAACGTGTTGTGCGTAGTATATCATACATTGGGGACGTGAGACGAGAGACATGAGACGAGAGGGACATTGACTGTCGGACAGATAATCTGGTATACTGCCTCTGTTGCTTTAGGATTAGCCTTTTTTACACCCATGTAGGTTACAAGGAAACTGTCCAACCAGCAACATTGAACTGTATCTCTTCGGTTACGAATGGGATGTTAATGGAAAGGAAAAGAAATGCAACTTGCAATCAAGAACCACTGGATATCGCTTGGAGGATCGTCGTCTGTCCAAGACATGAACGGGAACGACGTGCTGAAAGTCGAGGGCGCGTTATTTACGTTAACGCGGAAGAAATTCCTCAAGACACTGGAAGGACGGCAATTGTACACCATCCGCAACAAGTTCTTTTCGTTCTTGGGGAGAACTGCTTTCGTTCTTGATGAAGGCAACAATGTGGTGGCGACGGTTCGTAAAAAGCTCATTTCCCTCCACGACAAGTATTTCGTCGAATCGTCCATAGGGCAGATGGAGATCATCGGCAACATCCTGGGCTACGACTATCATATCATTGTGGACGGTAAGGAAGTCGGACATATTGCACGGAAGATTTCGTTGCGCGACTCGTTTGTGCTCGACATCGACGATTCGTTCGACCACCGTTTCTTTGTAGCGCTGGTGATCGCGATCGACAACGTGACCGACAGGCGTCGGTAGCCAGTGGTACGACACGCATGACCCTCCTATGAGCGCGGTGAGTACGAGGCGCCCGCCCTATCGTCGGGGGATTGTGGTATACTATCCCCCATGACCTTACAACAGATACCCGCACCAGATTCGTACCTGCTCCGCTGGAAAGGCGACGAGCTCGTTGTCACCCTTACCCTAGACGCGCCGCACAAGGGACGCGCCGTGTTGCGCACCAACCTCGGCGCGGCGTCCGTGCGACGCCAGGAGATCATCGAGGAGACCGAGCAGGGGATCGTGCCCCTTGCGAAGGCGTGGAATGACATTCCGATGAAGGAGGTGCGCCCTGGTACGTTTGAATGCACGGTGCACCTCGACGAGGTGGGCGTGTTCTCCGCCAAGGCCTGCTTCTTCCCCGCCGGCACGCGCACGCCCGTGTGGCCCGAGGGACGCAACTTCCACGTGAAGGTCGAGCCCGCTGCCACGCGCCGCGCGAACGCGATCTACACCGTGTTCGTGCGCCAGTTCGGGTCCTTCCGCGAGGTCGTGCGCCATCTCGACACGATCATGGGGAAGATGGGCTTCAGGATCGTGCAGACCCTCCCGCCGTTCCCCGTGCCCGTCACCTACGGCGTGATGGGGAAGAAGGGGTGTCCGTTCGCCGCCACCGATTTCTTCAGCGTCGACCCCGCGTGCGCCGAGTTCGACGTGAAGGCGACGCCCCTCGACCAGTTCCGCGAGCTCGCGGACGCCGTTCACGCGCGCGGCGGGCGTCTCTTCATCGACCTCCCCGCCAACCACACCGGCTGGGCGTCCGTGCTCCAGACCCACCACCCCGACTGGTTCCACCGCGAGGCCGACGGCACGTTCGTCTCGCCTGGCGCGTGGGGCGTGACGTGGGCCGACCTTGTGGAGCTCGACTACGCGAAGCCCGAGCTGCGCGCCTACATGGCCGACGTGTTCCTCTTCTGGTGCCGGTTCGGCGTGGATGGCTTCCGCTGCGACGCGGGCTACATGATTCCCGAGGAGACGTGGAACTACATCGTCGCCCGCGTGCGCGAGGAGCATCCCGACACCGTGTTCATGCTCGAGGGCCTCGGCGGCAAGCTCGAGGTCACGGACGCCCTGCTCGCGCGTTCCGACCTCGACTGGGCCTATTCCGAGATTTTCCAGACCTACGACCGCGGCGCGTTCGAGTGGTACCTGCCCGGCGCGATCGCGCGCGCGGAGAAGTACGGCTCGCTCGTCCACTTCGCCGAGACGCACGACAACGACCGCCTCGCGAAGGGCGGGAAGGTCTACGCCCGCCTGCGCGTGCAGCTCGCCGCGCTGCTGAGCCACCAGGGCGCGTGGGGCATCGCGAACGGCGTGGAGTGGTACGCCACCGAAAAAATCGACGTACACGACGGCGGCGACCTCAACTGGGATGCGTCCGACAACATGGTGGACCTCATCGCCCGACTGAACGGCATCCTCGCCGCGCATCCGGCGTTCGGTCCCGGCGTGCGCGAGCGCCTGATCACGCGCGGCGACGGCAACACGCTCGCCGTTGCGCGCCTGTGCGACGACGGCGCACCCGTGCTCGTGCTCGCAAACCTCGACTGCAACCACCCCGCCACCGTACAGTGGGATACGTCCGTCTTCGACGCGACGCGCGTGACCGAGCTCGTCTCCGGCAAACCCATGCACATCGACCCGCCCGCCGGCGTGTGGCTGGAGCCGGGTGAGGTGCTCGCGCTCTCCGCGGGACGAAGCGGCGAGAGCGCCGCTTCCCCGAGGGGTGCATCACTTCGGGGAAGCGGCACTCCTGCCGCTTCATCGGCGGAGGCACTTCGGGGAAGCGGCACTCCTGCCGCTTCATCCCATGTCATGACCTGGCGCTGGCCGGAGGACGCCCACCGCGACGTGGTGGTGCCGGCGGGCTGCGCGCTCCGCATCCTCGCGCCGTACGCCTTCCGCGTGCGCGTGGTGGGTGCCAACGACGTGACGCGCGCCGCCGCCTGTTCCGAAGGCAACGCCGCCACGCTCGCGCTTCCCGCCTACGCCGGCGACGGCACGCGCTGCGACACCTACGACCTCGAAATGGCCGTGTTCGAGCCGGACGGCGTCCGCCATGCGCGTTCGCGCGTGCTCGTGCCGCCGTCCGCCTCCGCCGCGCGCGTGAAGTGTACGGTCACGGGCGCCGAGGTGCGCGCCGATCCCACGCTCAAGACCGTGCTCTCCAACGGCGCGGGCGCAGATGCGCAACTGCCCGTCGCGTGGGGCGAGATCCTCAGCCAGTACGACTCGATGTTCTCCGCCAACCCGAAGGTCGTGGTGCCGGGAGATAGGCTCGTGCTCTGGACGCGCACGCGCGCCTGGCTCCAGCACGACGGCTACAGCCGCGAGTTCAACAAGGACTGTCTCGAATCCTTCACGGCCGACCCGGCCGGACGCTTCGCGACGTGGCGCTTCCGCATGCCGTGCGGCATGGGGCGTCTCGCCGTGTTCGACTTCCGTCTCTCGCTCGTGCCGGGCGCGAACGGCGCGCGTCTCGACGTGACGCGCGTCTCCGGCGGTGCACGCGACGTGCGTGATCCCGTGCGCATCGTGTTCCGTCCCGACCTCGAGTGGCGCAGCTTCCACGCGACGATGAAGGCGCAAGGTGCGGTGGAGCAGGCGTTCGGCAAGCCCGGAGCCGTGCGCGCGGCGGCGGACGGCTTTACGTTCCAGCCCTACGGCGAGGACCGTCTCGTGTTCAGGGTGGAAGGCGGCGCGTTCCACGAGGAGCCGGCGTGGACGTACTGCGTGGGCCATCCCGAGGAGGCGGAGCGCGGACAGGAGCCGTGCGGCGACCTCTTCTCACCCGGCTGGTTCGCGTGCGATTTTGCATCCGGCGGCACGGCATGCCTCGCAGCGGACTATCTTGACGCCCCCGGTAGGGCGGTCGCCCCGCGACCGCCGCACGCCCCGCGACCGCCGATTACGCAGACCTCCGCCACGCTCTCCATCCCCGACGCCCTCACGCGCGCGCTCGACCTCTTCGTGGTGCGGCGCGATGACGTGAAGACCGTCATCGCGGGCTATCCGTGGTTCCTCGACTGGGGACGCGACACGCTCATCTTCCTGCGCGGCGCGATCGCCGCGGGCAAGACTGACGACGCGCTCAAAATCCTCGTCGCGTTTGCGCGCTTCGAGGAGAACGGCACGCTTCCCAACATCATCTACGGCGAGACGGCCGGCAACCGCGACACGGTAGACGCGCAGCTCTGGTTCATCCTCGCGGTACGCGACCTCGCGGAGAAGGTTGGGAAGAAGGTGCTCCGCACCGACTGCGGCGGGCGCATGCTCGCGGACGTGATGGAGTCCATCGCCACGAACTACGTGAAGGGCACGCCGAACGGGATCCACGTGGACGCGGCGAGCGGGCTCGTGTGGGCGCCGTCGCACTTCACGTGGATGGACACGAACTATCCCGCCTGCACGCCGCGCCACGGCTACCCCGTGGACATCCAGGCAATGTGGATCGCCGCGCTGCGGTTCCTCGGCGGGAAGTGGGGCGACCTCGCGGAGAAGGCTTCGCAGTCACTCGCGCGCCTCTTCGCCACCGACGGTAGGGCGGTCGCCCCGCGACCGCCGCTCGTGCCGCAACCCTACCTCTGCGACTGTCTCGACGCGCCGAACGGCGAGGCGGCGGCGGACGCGCGTCCCGATCCGGCGATACGTCCGAACCAGCTCTTCGCGCTTGCGCTCGACGCGCTGCCTGCCGACGCGACGGCGTTGCGTGCGGGCGTGCTCGCGGCGACAGAGCGTCTGCTCGTGCCGGGCGGTGTCCGCTCGCTCGCGGCGGGCCATCCGCTCTATAAGGGCGTGTACGCGGGCGACGAGGACACGGTGCGCAAGCCGGCCTACCACAACGGCACGGTGTGGGCGTGGCCGTTCCCGCTCTATGCGGAGGCGCTCGCAGCGAGCGGACAGGCGAGCGCCGAGACGGCGCTCTCGCTGCTCGCGTCGTCCGTGGAGAACATCAACTCCGGCTGTCTCTGCCACATTTCAGAGATCGCGGACGGCGACGCGCCGCACGCGCAGAAGGGTTGCCGCGCGCAGGCCTGGAGCGCGAGCGAGCTCCTGCGCGTGTGGCTCAAACTCACCGCATAATCCCACAAGCGGCAGAGAATATGGTGAACTACGGGCATGCTTGAACAGACTATCAACGACGCGGCGACGATCGCGGGCGATACGGAGAAGCCCGAAGGCCGCCATGTAAACTGCGAGGAGATGTTGGAGGGAACTGATTTCACGCAGAGTCGCGGAGAGGCAGAGTCGCAGAGCGGTAGGGCGCGATCACCGAGCGCGCCGCTAGGGGATGATGTTGTCCGTGTAGACCATGTAGAACGTGTAGAAGGTAAAGAGCGTGATGATGGTGACTGCAAGGTTTCTCGTAAGAAAGTGTTAATCGGACTGATTGCGCTACTTGGCCTTGCCGTGATTGGCGGTTTGTGGTGGGTATCGTCCAAGGGTAAGGATGAGAAGATCGCGAGTATTAAGCCCACGCAGAGCGAGAGGGGCGTGCGGCGCAAGGTTCAGCTTTGGGAGGGTGGACCGTATTGGGCCTGCAAGAACATCGGCGCGGAAGAACCATGGGAGTCCGGGTACTACTTCTGGTGGGGTGATACTGTGGGCTACAAACGTCAAGGTAATGCGTGGGTGGCGAGTAATGGGTCAAAGTTGTATTTCTCGTTTGAAGGTGAAAATGCACTGACCTATAAAAAGAGCATTGCCAATCTTCAAAGAGAGGGATGGATCATATCAGACAATGTTCTTGTGCCGGAACACGACGCAGCGCACGTGCACTGGGGCGATGGGTGGCGTATGCCGAGGGATCGTGAACTGAAGGACCTCAACGAGAAGTGCGATTGGACTTGGACAACAATGAATGGTGTCAACGGGTATGTTGTTCGCGGAAGGGGTGCTTATGCGTCATCCTGGATATTTCTTCCCTGCGCCGGCTACGGCTTTGGAACCTCGCTCGACAGTACCGGTTCAGACGGCGGCTACTGGTCGTCCGTCCCGCACTCGGGTAACTATGACTCGTGGTACCTTTACTTCAATTCGGGCTTCCACGGCACGTACTACGGCAACCGCTACTGTGGGCTGTCTGTACGCCCCGTCCAAGGGCTCACCAAATAGCGAACGAAGTGAGCGCATGCGATTCTTCCGTTCCGCACCATTTCGGGGAAGCGGCAATCTTGCCGCTTCACGTGTTGTGTAAAGGTTATTTTTTTTGGCAACACCTTATTGAGGCTTTTGAAGGTATTCTCCAAGTCGCCAATATCATGAACTCCTACTGGCGAAAGCAAGAAAGGCATGTTATTTCTACACTTCTACACGGCCAAAAATCTCTTCATTTCATGAATCGGTTGCGCGTTCGTCCGGGAATATGATAAACTATTGGCATGTTTCAACCGACCATCAACGACGCGACGACAATCCCGGGCTACAGCACGGGGATGATGCTGGCGAACCGGTATCGTGTGGTACGCCAGCTTGGACAGGGCGGCATGGGGAGCGTGTGGCTCGCGGAGGACACGCAGCTCGACAACAAGTCGTTCGCGATAAAAATGCTGCCTAGAATCCTGGTGAGCAACAAGCGCGCGTACCGTCAGCTGAAGGACGAGGCGCTTGTGGCGATGAAGCTCACGTACACGAACATCGTGACGCTGCGTGCCTTCGAGGACAACCACGGCAATCCGTTCCTTGTGATGGACTACATCGACGGTCGTACCCTCGACGATTACTTGGCCGATGAGGGAAAACTCACGGAAGATGAAACATTAAGAATTTTGCGTCCTATCGCCGCCGCGCTCGACTACGCGCACGGGAAAGGCGTGGTGCACCGCGACGTGAAGCCCAGCAACGTAATGATCGCGAAGGACGGCACGCCCTACATTCTCGACTTCGGCATCGCGCGCGAGATCAAGGAGACGGTGACGCGCGTGACGGGCAAGTTCTCAAGCGGCACGTTGATGTACATGTCGCCCGAGCAGAACAACGGCGCCGAGCCGACACCCGCGCAGGATGTCTACTCCTTTGCCGCGATGGCCTACGAATGCCTCGCGGGCAAGCCGCCGTTCTCGCGCGGCAACATCGAATACCAGATCATGAACACGGCGCCCGCGCCGCTTCCGCCGGAAGGACCGTGTTCCTGCGAGGCCGCGATCATGGCGGGTCTTGCGAAGAGTCCGGAGGACCGACCGCCAACATGTATAGCCGTGCTGGGCGGCGAGCATCCTCCGCAAAAAGAGACGGCAACGCAGATTGAAACGACGACAGGGCGCGTTGCCGCCAGTATCGGAACTGTAAATAGGTCCGTTCACAACAAATTCCAACTTTGGGAGGATGGTCCGTACTGGGCCGACACGAACATCGGCGCGGAGAAGCCTGAAGATTACGGTTTCTACTTCTGGTGGGGTGACACGGTCGGTTACAAGCATGAGGGCGAAGTCTGGGTGGCGAGCGACGGTTCCTCTTTGGACTTTGAGTTCGGTGAGGGGCATACGCCAACTTGTGGCAAAAGCCTGCACACCTTGAAGAGTGATGGGTGGGTTATTGGAGGTGAAGAAAGAAAATCTTTGCTTGGAAAGTTATTTGGGGTTAAAGCTAAAGAAGATAGTGTGCTGACCACGAAACATGACGCGGCACAGGTACATTGGGGTGGGGATTGGCGCATGCCGACGAATCAGGAATTGAAAGACCTCTGCAACAAGTGCGACTGGACCTGGACGGCAATGAACGGCGTGAATGGGTATGTTGTCCGCGGTAGAGGTAATTATGCTTCCGGCAGCATTTTCCTTCCTTGTGCCGGTTTCGGCCACGAGGTGTCGCTCGGCCATGCCGGTTCGACTGGCGCCTACTGGGCGTCCGTTCCGCACTCGGACTACAATGACTCCGAAGCGTGGGACCTCGGCTTCAATTCGGGCAGCCACTCCGTGAGCTACTACTACCGTCATTTCGGGCAGTCCGTTCGCCCCGTCCAAGGGTTCACCAAATAGCGAACGAAGTGAGCGCATCCAATTCTTCAATTCTTTCGTTCCGCACCGTAATCTCACAGGTGTTATTCGTTGGACTTCTCCGTTGCGCGGGGGCGGGGATTTTGATAAACTAAACGGCACCAAGAAGGAGTCTATTATGGCGTTGAACATCGTGAAAGACATCGATTCGCGCGTCGCCGTGAAGCACGTGCTGATGAGCGTTTCGGACAAGACGGGCCTCGAGGAATTCGTGCCCGCCCTCGTGAAGGCGTGTCCGGGAGTGAAAATCTACTCCACCGGCGGCACCTACACGAAAGTGAAGGAAATCCTCGGCGCGGCGGCGGACGGCACGCTCGTGGCGGTGAGCGACTACACGGGCCAGCCGGAGATGCAGGGCGGCCTCGTGAAAACGCTCGACTTCAAGATCTATCTCGGACTCCTCTCGGAGACGTACAACGATGCGCATCAGGCCGACCTCAAGCGCCTTTCCGCGCAGCCGATCGACATGGTGGTGGTGAATCTCTACCCGTTCCAGCAGACCGTCGCGAAGGAAGGCGTGACGCCGGAGATGGCGCGCACGAACATCGACATCGGCGGTCCCTGCATGGTGCGCGCCTCGGCGAAGAACTACCTGCGCGTCGCGTCCGTCACCGACCCGCTCGACTACGCCAGCATCGCGAGCGAGCTTGCCGATCACGGCGGCACGATCGGGTTCGACACGCGCTTCAAGCTGATGAAGAAGGCGTTCGCGCACACGGCGGCGTACGATACGGCGATCGCGGGCTTTTTCACGAAGACCCCGTGGGCGGAAGTTGACGGCACGTACACGCAGCACTGAGGATCACGGATATGGAGAGCATGAAACACCAGATCAACCTCCTCTGCCAGCTCCAGGAGCTCATCCTCACGCGTGACGAGCACCACCATACGGGAGACGGCTCGCACCTCGACTCGCTCAACGACTCCATCGACGCGCTCGTGGACAAGCTGGAGCCGCAGCCCAAGACGTTCTACCAGCGCCTCTACAAGAAGGACCATCTCGTGATGTCGCCGATGGTGGACGGCTGCTGCGGCGTGTGCGGAATGCGTCTGCCGGTCTCGCAGGTACAGCAGGTGCGTCTCGTGCGGACGATACAGATGTGCAGCTCGTGCGGGCGCATGCTCTACGACGAAGAGGTGGACGCGCCGCGCGTGATCGCTGAAAAGCCGATGCGCGGCGAGCCGCGCAAGACGGGCATAAGCCGGTTCAGCGCGGAGGAGCTGATGGTGTGCGACCTCAAGGGCGAAAACACCGAGGCCGTGATCCGCGAGCTCGCGGTGGCGATGGCGGAGAACCATTTCGTCTCCAACGCCGACGCGCTCGTGGCGGCGGCGATGGAGCGCGAAATCATGCTCTCCACGGCGATGGGCGACGGCCTCGCGTTCCCGCACGTGCGTGGCGTCGAGGGCGGCGGGCTCACGCTCGCGCTGGGCATCTCGAAGAAGGGTTTCGCGTACGACGATGCGGGGACGAAGGTACACTTCGTGTTCTTCAGCGCGATTCCCGTGGCGGTGAGCGCGTTCTACTTGCGGCTCATGAGCAGCCTCACCGAGGCGTTCTCCAAGAAGGAGAACCGCGACCTCCTGCTGACGGCGAAGACGTCGGCCGAGCTTTGGAAGGCGTTCATGAAGGCCACGCGCTACAACATCCGTTGATTCGAGGCCGCGACAAGCGCGGCCCTCCCGGCGTTTTTGACGTTTTCCTGACAAACCCCTAACGGGGGCATGACACTTTCGCCGTCCGCCTGTGGTAGACTATGCAGCGTCAACCACGAAAAGGAAAGGACGGCGAAAATGTTTTTCAAGACTGAAAAGGAAAGACTTGCGCGGCGTGCCCGGCTGGTGCCGGAGGAGGGACTCGAACCCTCACGTACTCGCGTACGGCAGATTTTGAGTCTGCTGCGGCTGCCATTACGCCACTCCGGCAAGGCCCCTGAATGGAGCGGGCGAAGGGAATCGAACCCTCGTGGCCAGCTTGGAAGGCTGGAACTCTGCCATTGAGTTACGCCCGCATGGGGAAAACGCGAAAAGTATATCAGAACTGTTTTCGTTAGTCAACCGCCCACTCGCGGCAAATTTATGGTATAATTCTCGGCCATGGCTGAAACATCCAGATTGGCGCTCAACGTCCTCAAGGCGACTGGCCTCTATTCAGACGAGGCCCTCGCCCGCATTGCCGAGCAGCGCGCGGCGAATCCCGACATGGGACTTGCGGAGGCTACAGTCAAATTCGGCGGCGTGAAGGAGGCGGAGTTCCTCAAGAAAGTCGGCGAATCCCTCGGCTTCGACTACATCGACCTAGAGAAGGTGCAGCCGCGTCCTGACGTGCTGCAGAAGCTTCCGGCGAGCGCGGTGTACAAGTACAACGCGCTGCCGCTCCGGTTCGACGGTGGCGAGTTGACCGTGGTCGTGAGCGACCCGTTCTCGACGGTGGCGGGCGACGGCCTGCGCCTCGCGGCGGACTGTCCGGTGCGGACGGTCCTCGCGCCGGCGGAGGAGATCGACAAGGCGATCAAGAAGTTCTACGGCGTGGGCGCGGACGCGATCGAGAAGATGATCGAGGACGGACGCTACGCGGTGGACGAGGACGAAGGCTCCATCTCGAAGATCGACGTGGGCGCCGAGGGCGAAGAGGCCTCCATCGTCAAGTTCGTGAACAGGATCATCGCGGAAGCCGACCGCCAGGGCGCGACGGATATCCACATTGAGCCGCAGGAAACGGAGTTGCGCATCCGCTACCGCATCGACGGCATGTTGCACAAGGTGGATGTGCCGCCGCAGCTGAACCGACTCAAGAGCGCGATCATCAGCCGTATCAAGGTCATGGCGAACCTCGACATCGCCGAGAAGCGCCTCCCGATGGACGGCCGTATCGGCATCCGCCTCGGCGGCGAGGACATCGACATCCGCGTGTCCACCATGCCCGGCGCGTGGGGCGAGTCGATCTCGCTGCGTTTGCTCGCCAAGAGCGGCAACTTCGTGAAGATGGCGGACCTCGGCTTCAACGACCGCGACTTCGCGGTGGTGGACAAGATCATCCGTCGTCCGAACGGCATCTTCCTCGTGACGGGCCCGACCGGTTCCGGCAAGTCAACGTCGCTCTACTCCTTCCTCCACGAGGTGAACACGATGGACGTGCGCATCCTCACGGCGGAGGACCCGATTGAATACCAGATGGACGGCATCATCCAGGTGCAGATGAACAAGGACATCGGCCTCGACTTCGCTCGCACGCTGCGCGCGTTCCTGCGTCAGGACCCGGACAAGATCATGGTCGGCGAAATCCGCGACCGCGAGACGGCCGAAATCGCCATCAACGCCTCGCTTACCGGCCACATGGTGTTCTCCACGCTCCACACCAACACAGCAGCCGGCGCATTCCCGCGCATGATCGACATGGGCGTGGAGCCGTTCCTCATCGCGTCCGCCGTCGCGGGCGTGATGGGTCAGCGACTCTGCCGCCGGCTCTGTCCGAAGTGCCGCCGCGAGGTGCCGCTCGACCGCAAGTACTACGACCTCTCGTACCCGCCGGAGAAGGATACGGTGTTCGAGCCGAACGGCTGTGACGCATGCAGCCGCACGGGCTACAAGGGCCGCCGCGCCCTCTTCGAGGTGCTGGAGGTGGACGAGGACATCGAATCCGCAATCGTCAAGCGCGCGAACGCCACGCAGATCCAGGAGCTGTCGCTTTCCAAGGGCATGAAGACTCTGCGCGAGGACGGCTGGGCGAAGGTGTTCAAGGGCGTCACGTCCGTGACCGAAATCCGCCGCGTCACTGAAGACCAGTAGGAACAAGGCGGGGAGTTCTGTGCATGAACATACATGGGTGGGCATGGTTGCTTCTCATCCCCATCGTGTTCGTGGCGATGGCGGCACTGTGCTTTCTGCATGAGAGGCGGTTCATAGGGAGACCACGCGCTGCGCTGGACAGCTGGCGGCGGACTCCGCTATTAGGTAAACTAATCGTATGCATACTTGCCGTGCATTTTACCTATCAAGGTGCGACCAAGTTGCTGCGGAATCCACCGTCATCGCCCCCGCCCGCCATCACGGTCGTGCAGCCGGACGTCGGAGACTTGGACGTGGGAATGGCCGCAACCAATCTCTGCTTCACCGCGATTGAGCGTGGGACGAACTCCACGGCCTTGCTTGTTGGTTGGCCCTCTGACGACAGGCCGCCGCTAGACCGCGTGGGGTTCTTTGCCGCGTTGGAGCTGCCGGGGCCGTGGTCGCATCTCTTCGATATTGACATCTCGACATGTACCTCGAACGCACTTGTGGAGGTGATGGATGCCGAGGTGTCCACGAATAGTCCACCGACTGCGTTCTTCCGCCTCGGCGACCCCGCGCCGCCGGATGCGGACGGCGACGGACTATCCGACGCGGAGGAGACTGGTGAGATTATGGTGCGGGATGAGTTCGATTGGTACGACACGTCCACGTTCCCAACGACTTACGCACCTCAGCCACAAGGTGGGCTAGGGGGTTATTTCGGGGCCAGTCTGATCGCCAACCTGTCCGGTAACCCCGTCATCGACGGAATCCCCTTGACGCAGGCGTTTGCGTTCGAGAATGGATTCGTGTCGCTTCAGGCACCCGGGGACTGGAATGGTGCGGTTTTCCCATCGGTGCCGAGGCCGCTGTGCTACAGGCCGTACTATTCCGGTAGCATTGTGGTGGCTCCCTATTGGGGTGTAGGGTATGTGCAGTACGGGAACACGAATTCCTACATGCGCGCGGGCACACTGGCGGATGGGACGGCTGTGGTGGAGTTCCACGATGTCAAGCGGAGCCAGATGTTATCCGAAGGTATGACGTATCAGGTGATCATTCCTGGCGGCACGGGAAACGTGGTGCGTGTGAGCTATCTGTCGTCCGAATTCACCTTGGACGGCACGGGGGCTGTGGCGGGTGTCCAGAACGCGCGGCGAACCCTTCCCGGCGGCCTGTACTACAGCCTTGAATGGGACTTCACGGAGTGGGGCCCTCTGCAACCCGGGACGACGGTGGAGTACCGCTTCGGTACGGGGACGGACCCCGATTCCGCCGACTCGGACAACGACGGGCTGGACGACTGGACGGAACTTTATGCGACGGGGACAGACCCTTGGAAAGCGGATACTGACGGCGATGGGCTTTCCGACGGCGACGAGTTTGCGCTGGGGACAGCCCCCCACTCGTCCGATACAGACCATGACGGACTTCCCGACGCCTGGGAGGTGGTGAATGGCCTTGACCCGACTTCGGACGATGGCGACGAAGGCGCGTCCGGCGACCCCGATAGGGACAACCTAACGAACGCGGAGGAGCTTCAGCTGGGGACGGACCCGCAAGATTCCGACACCGACGGCGACGGCCTTGACGATGATGCCGAGGTTCTTCTGGGGACAGACCCCTTCGTAGATGATACCGACGGGGACGGTCTTCTGGACGGCTACGAGGTCAATATGCTGGGCAGCAGCCCATTCTTGCACGATACTGACGGCGACGGACTCGATGACGTGGAGGAGGATGCATTGGGGACAGACCCCGACAGTGCTGATACGGACGGCGACGGCATGGGCGACAAATGGGAGCATCTGTATGGGTTCGACCCAACCGTCCACAATTCGCAGTCGTCGCGCACGGATGACGATGCGGATGCGGACTATGATCTTGACGGACTGCCCAACCTTCAGGAATACGCCCTCGGGACGAATCCACTCCTTGCCGACACGGACGGGGATACTATTTCCGACTATGCCGAATTCGTCGCGGGAACGAATCCATGTTACGCCGACACGGACGGCGACGGACTAGACGACCTTCAGGAACAGACTTTCACTACAAACCCGCTCCAGCCGGACACGGACGGCGACGGGATGGACGACGGATGGGAGCAGTTGCACGGGTTCAATCCAAAGATCCACAACGCCCAGACGGCGCGTACCGATGACGATGCGACCGCCGATCCCGACGGCGACGGCCTCACTAACGCCGAGGAGTGCGCGTGGCGGACAAATCCCAGCGGTGCCGATGCCGACGGGAACGGCATCCCCGATGGCCGCGACACGGACGGCGACGGCGTGGCGGACGGCGCGGAGATCGCACAGAACAGCGATCCGGCGGACTCGACGGACAGTGGCCAGCCGAACAGCCGGATTCCCGTGCCATTCTATTTCGGCGATCACAGCGAAAGCCATTCCGAGAAGTACCTGCTTGAGGTGGTGCCCGTGGCCGCGATCGGCATGGGTGTTGCGCCGCACACGTTCGCATGGGTGAATGCGAACTATGGCGCATGCGAAACGCGTACGGCAATGCTCAAGCCGGGTTGGAAGTACGAAGTGAGATTGCGCCATGCGGGAACCAATCCGACATACTCAGGCACTCCACGTCCTGATTACGACTACACGCTCCAGCCGATCACGAATAATCTGCCCCCATTCGTCCAGTTCTCAGACCCGGATTCGCTGTTCGGCGTGGACGACACGAGTAGTACATTCGCTGCCAAGGACAAGGTGGCAACGATCAGCGTATACAAGTTCACGGTAGAGGAGATCAGGTTCAACCACGATGGTGACGCCTGCTCGTCCGATGCGGTGAATCTGCGCAAGAACCTGCGCGAGGGATACGACGAGGGGTATGGCGAGTGGTGGGTTGGCGGGGCTTCGTTGAAGAACGACCCCGTATGCTACGCAGGCGGCACCATTCCGACCGTGAAGGTGAGATTCAGGGTGTCGCCGGATCTCGTTTCAGCTCGGTTGTCCGCAAGGACGGTTGGCGCGGATTCCCCTCTCGGCGGGCTGGAGGCCGAGGATGTGACATTTTCCATTGGGGCTTCCACGTGGTTTGAGTTCAGGGCCGACGCGAGGATTTCGGGTACAGTGCGCAAGGCAGACCACCGCTGGGAATGGCGCGTGTCGATGATCGACAATAAGAATGTCACGGCGTTCGCCTGCGCCACCACCGGACCGCACCGCGTGTATACGGTTCTGGACGTGCCGAAAGAGCCTTGGGAGCCGAACGGTACCATCCAGTGTCCGTGGACAGATGCCCTGGAGTTGGCCTGTACCGTGGCAGAAGGAAAGAGTGACAAGGTGCAAGCCCTTGCCGCCATCACCTCGCATTTATTCCAGAACATGGGATTCGTGTATGATGCAGCGGATGCAGAATCATATTACTGTAAAGGCTTTAACTCGGGTGAAATAATGTTTTCCCTTGATGGTTATCTCAAAAAGAACATACCATATGTCAACTGCGCTGACCAAGCATACGGATTGGCAACGTTTGGGAATCTGATAGGAATTGATTCTGCTGTTGTCAAGACCCAACCGATCGGCTACATCAACACGATTGAAATTGTTGGCATAGGACCATGTAACAATCCTGGTTATCTAGGGGGGGCGACAACGAACCATATCGCCATCTGTGGCGTGGATGACACTAGCCGTTCGCGGTTGACTCAACACCGTTATGTCATTGCCGAAGGCGTTGTTTTCGATGCATGCATAGGCCCTGCACTTGGTACGCAGACGAACATCGGATATCTGGAATCGATCATTGATACATCGACGGATGTGGAACGGCTATGGAGCCCTTTCCTTTTTTTGGGTAATCTTCCGGTTACTTTCAAGATGAAATTTGACCCGCGAAACTACTGGATAATAGGAGCAAAATGACATGAAACAAAAACTGTTGCTGTTGACATCGATGGGTGCGTTGGTATGGACGCAACTCAGTTCTAGCCTTCCGCCGATCACCTATTCGACAAAAGACGAGATGTTGGCTGATTTCATGGAAAATGGCAAATGGCTGATGGATTTAAAGGGCATTCCTGACGGCGATGAGACGCTGGTCTGCACGAACTGGGTTTGCCCGACCTCCATTGTCGTGAACGCCGAGCAATATCTGGTGGAGACAAACAAGTGTTTGACACTTACATATTTCAAAGTGCTGACTACTAACGAGCCTCCAGTAAAGGTCGCAAGCGGTGACATTGAGATGCAGTCGGATGGCAAGGTCGCCAGGTGTACGGCATTCGCGCACAGGGCACAAACGTCTTTATATCTTCCCGACTACGCTCATGGCGTGACCGTTCAAGTCATTGGATCAGAATCAAATATGCTTTTTGTGTCGTACAGGTCTCTTCGTCCCGGCAAGATGCAAAAAGGCCATTTGGCATATAAGAACATTACGCTAGAAGTAAATGCTCCAACGAACGCAGTAGACTTTGCCGCCGCCATCATCAACGCCGGGCTGCCGGAGGAGGAGCGAATCCCCCTGCCGCCTGCGCCGTGAATGTGGTAAAATAACCGCCCCATGAAACACCTGTACGACAGCTTGTGCCCATGCGCGAAGGAAGAGGAGGTCAAAGCCGAGTTCTGCAAGTTCTTCAAGATGAAGATCTGCGCCCTGCGCGGCATCGACCACTACACCGAGCGCGTCCTTTTCGAGTTCAAGTACGACCGCAACTTCAAGAACGCCGAGAATGTTGCGCGGGTTCTCGCGCAGGTGATGTACTATGCGCGGCTCCTGAAATTCGGCGCGGGGCTGACAAAGTACCCACTCCCGCCGTACATCTGCGTTGTCGACAAGAACGAGGCGTTCTTCGCCGAGACGAAGGACTATGCGAAGTTCTATGCCGCCAAAGGTGACCGCTACGACTGGGACCGCGCGCCATCCACGCCCTGCCCCAAATTGGTGGGGGATATTTTTGAGTTTTTAACACAGAGGCACAGAGGCACAGAGAAATCGGGGAATGAAGGATTGCTTTCGCTGCGGGGAGATTCGGAGATTCGGAGTTTAGGAGAAGATTCTAGAAAAACTCCAGATCTCCAAAACTCCAAAACTCCAAGTAGCGAAAGAAACGGTTGTCTGCCTTACATCTACGATCTCACGAACCCGGCCGAGGAGGAGCAGTTCGTGGCGAAGTGCCACGAGCGCCTCACGCATCAGGCAACCTTCCTCGACCTTCTCGACAAGAAGGCCATTACCGAGGACAACTTCCTCGATGTGTTCGACTACTGGGACGGCCTTTTCGGCGCATACGTGCGCAACGGACGCAAATCCTCCGAATACTTCCTTTCCGACATTGAACAGGGGAAGTCCATCGTGGCGCAGGACGGGCAGGTTCTTTTTGCCGTGGAAAGCGGCGCATTCATCCCAAAGACGCTCCAGCCCGAGAAATACCGCCACTTCTGGCAGAACTATGAGAAGGTGCCCGCCCCCGGCATGATGCGTATCCGCCAGATGGCCGACCGCCTCACCGAGGATTTCCGCCGCCGCTTCACGGGCGAATTCTTCACGCCCGTCGAATTCGCCGAGAAGGGTCTTGAATATATCGAACGTACCCTTGGCAGCGAATGGTGGAAGCATGGCGACGTGCGGCTGTGGGATATGGCCGCCGGCACGGGCAACCTCGAATTCCGGCTGCCTTCCTCCGCGCTCCAGTACTGCTACATCTCGACGCTCGAGGAGGAGGACGCGAAGTACTGCCAGAAGATTTTCCCCGCCGCGACGTGTTTCCAGTATGACTACCTTGCGGACGACGTGGCGGCGCTCGCGGGGCAGATGACGTTCGGGCAGACGCGCAAGATGCCGCCGAACCTCGCCGCCGACCTCGCAAACCCGGACATCAAGTGGATCATCCTCATCAATCCGCCGTTTGCTACCGCCAACACGGTCAGCGGCGAGACGGGCAAGAAGTCCAAGGACACGGTCTCGATGACCACGATCCGCGAATGGATGAACGCCGAAGGATATGGCGAGGCGAGCCGCGAGCTTTTTACGCAGTTCCTCTTCCGCATATCAAAGGAGTTCAAGGACCGGCAGGCGTATCTCGGGATGTTCTCGAAGCTGAAGTACATCAACTCGAACAACGACCAGAAGATACGTGACGGATTCTTCCAGTACCAGTACGAGCGCGGCTTCATTTTCCCGATCAAGTGCTTCTACGGCGCGACGGGCAACTTCCCCGTGGGATTCCTCGTCTGGAACCTCGCGAAGAAGAAACACCTGAAAGACCAGTCGATCACGTTGGATGTGTTCAACGCCGACGTGGAGAAGGTTGGCACGAAACGGTTCCCGTCCGTTGAGCGCACGGCGATGCTCAACAAGTGGTGTCCGCGCCCGAAGTGGGACGGCAAGTCGATCATGCCCACGTTCGTGAGCGCGTTCAACCTCAAGACGGACAACAAGGACAAGCGGAACCACGTCGCGCCCGGCTTCCTCTGTTCCGTTTCAAGCAACGGTGACGATTTCCAGCATACGAATAGCGTATTCATCCTCTCCGCGCCTTACGCGAACGCAGGCGCGTTCTCTGTGACGCCGGAGAACTTCGAGAGGGCGATGGTGCTTCACGCCGTGAAGAAGATTCCCAAGGCGACATGGACGAACGACCGCGACGCGTTCTACGCGCCGTGCGCGGAATTGCCCTCAGAGTTTGTGACCGATTGCGTCGTGTGGTCGGCGTTCGCGGATTCCAACTACGCCGTGTCGCTGCGCAACGTGCAGTATCAGGGGCGCGTGTGGCAGATCGCCAACCAGGTGTTCCCGTTTTTGCTGGAGGAGGTGCGCCGTTGGCCGTGCGGGCACGGCGACATCGCGTCGCAGCTTGCGGCGGCGAACGAGGATCGCTTCTTGGCGAAGTGGCTGGCGGAAAAGGAAGCGGCAAGAGTGCCGCTTCCCCGAAGTGATGCCTCCCCTCGGGGAAGCGGCGCTCTCGCCGCTTCATGTGGACTCTCCCCCGAGGCGTGGGCCGTGCTGGGCGCGGCGCGGCGGCTCTACCGCGAATTCTACGCGAACATCTGCCACACGCCGTGGATGGACTGGAAGATCGAGACTTGGGACGTGGGCTATTACCAGATCCGCAACGCGATGAAAAATCTCTGCGACTTTGCGCCTCTGCGAGAGAAACATGACGCACTACGGGCGAAACTCCTTCCGCAAATCTATTCCCTTGGCTTCCTCAACCCGGACGTGGAGTATTTTACATGAACGTACGCGGTTGGGTATGGTTGTTACTTCTGCCCGTCGCTCTTGTGGCGGCGGCGGTGTTTTGCCTTCTGCGTGAGCGGCGGTTCATAGGTCTACCTCGCGCAGCTATGGATCGTTGGCGGCAAGCACCGCTTCTTGGGAAGATTCTCGTCTGCCTGCTTTTTGCGCAGTTCTCACACGAGGGCGTAACCAAGTTGCTGCGGAACCCGCCGACGCAGACTCCTCCGGCCCCCGTCGCGGTCGTGCAGCCCGACGCGGGGGACTTGGACGCGGGTTTTGAAGCGACGAATCTCTGCTTCACGGCCATCGAGCGTGGCACGAACTCCACTGCGTTGCTGAAAGGATGTGAAAAGTGAAGAAAATTCGAATGGGTTTGCTAATTGGAATGCAAATGTGTATCGTGACACTTGTTCCTGTAATGGCAGGCAAGGAGAACATTGATTTTCCGACGCTTGATGAGGTTCGTGCGGTTTTTATAACGAATAGAACGGTTTTTGCCGTAGAGAAGGCATTCTCCCGGCTTGAAGGTCGTTTGATGCCTTATTGGACACAAGAACCATATAAGAGCGATAGGCGCATTGATCGAATGAAATATGAATTGGAGATGGTGTTTCATATCATGTCTCAACGCGTTGATGCGAGTAGTTTCCCTGCGGTCTTCACGTCGTTTGAAGCAAAGATTCGGCTCTCACGCGCACTGGGATGGTTCTCAAACTGCCCAACTAACCGTTATCTCTTTATGGATATAGCCTATCACCTGAAGCGGGATTATTCACATGACAAGGCTGACGTTATTCGAGATTTCTGGATGGCGGATTTGAATGTAAATCCGCGATTGTTTCCTTATGGCACAGCGGACAACTCCGTAGGTGCCATCATGCACAACACGGAAGTGCTTCGTCAGCGTATCAAGAGATACAGGGGCGAGGTTCTTGGAATCAGCGCCCGCTGGGCGCAACAGTTCAAGCAACATGTGACCGCTGCTGAATACCAATCGGCAAAGGAGGAATTCTCGAAAATTTCCGACTTGACGCCAGAGGAGGAGGAACGGGTATTTGGCTCGTTGCCAGAATCCTGCGGCGGCACATCTGGCGGGTTCGTAGAAACACACGTGCGCGATTGGCGACCTGATGTTGAAGGCATGTACGATCTCTTTGAGACGTCTGTGCGCGATGTCATTAGCCAAAGCGAGAAAGACCCATATATTGAACATGATTTCTACGAGCACATTCTGGGGCTTCCTGTTTGCACGAACACGCCGCATTTCGCTTCGCTGATGGAGAAGAAAAAAGAGTTGCTGAAAAAGGCGCAAGATAGGCTGGAATACTGCAAGACGAACGAAACGGCTTATCTCCAATTGGCCGTACATCTCGGTTTGCTGGTGGAAATTCCAACAAACACATGGTATGCGGAAGGAATACGGGCGCGGATACAGGATACGAGGGAACAGGATATATCGCTGATCAAGAGGGGGCTCCCCCCAGTTAGAAAAAGGAATCGTTATTTGCCTATTCCCGCCGGGAAAAGCCTAATGGCATGGGAACTGAAATGGCGAATGGTACATCGTTGGAATCGTGCGGTACAAGATTATCGCCGTGGCGTTCTTGCAGACCTGCGCGAGACCTTGTTGAAAAACGAATCGCGATTGAACAAAGAAGAAGCCAGAAATTTCCGCTGTTTGTTTCCGAGGGCTGCGCGCCTCACAAAGGAGGAAGAAGAATTCGTGTTCGGATCTCCGCCGAAGTCTGATGGTAAAGCAACGAGTGGTTCGATGACAAATGCCGTAAGTGATCGGATCACCCTGCCGCTCGCGCCGTGAATATGGTATACTATCCGCCATCGGGCGCGTGCCCGGCTTTCTACGATAAACTCTAAACAGAAAGAAACGAGAAGAAATGAACTACAAATACACATGCCTGAACCCCATTGCGGCGGTCGGGCTGAACAACCTGGACGACAGGTATGCGCGCACGGAGGACTTCGCGTCTGCGGACGCCGTGTTCGTGCGCAGCGCCAAGATGGACGAGATGGTCCCGGGCGCGAACCTCCTCGCCGTGGCCCGCGCGGGCGCCGGCGTGAACAACATCCCACACGCGGAGTACGCCAAGAAGGGCATCGTGGTGTTCAACACCCCGGGCGCGAACGCGAACGGCGTGAAGGAGCTCGTGATCGCGGCCATGCTCCTCGCGAGCCGCGACATCATCGGCGGCGTCGAGTGGGTGAAGGAGAATGCCGCCGACGCGGCGATCAACAAGACGGCCGAGAAGGCCAAGAAGGCATTTGCCGGAACCGAGATCCAGGGCAAGAAGCTCGGCGTGATCGGTCTCGGCGCGATCGGACAGAAGGTGGCGAACGCCGCCGTGGCGCTGGGCATGGACGTGATGGGCTACGACCCGTACCTTTCCGTGGACGCCGCGTGGAACCTCAACCGCGCCGTCCAGCACTGCAAGAACGTGGAGGACATCTACCGTGCGTGCGATTTCATCACGATCCACGTGCCGGCGCTCGACTCCACGAAGGGCATGATCAACGCCGAGTCCATCGCCATGATGAAGACGGGCGTGATCGTGATCAACGCCGCGCGCGACGCGCTCGTGAACGAGAAGGACATGCTTGCCGCGCTCGAGAGCGGCAAGGTGCGCCGGTACGTGAGCGACTTCCCGAACGCGACGACGGCCGGCAAGAAAGGCTGCATCGTGATCCCGCACCTCGGCGCGTCGACCGAGGAGGCCGAGGACAACTGCGCCGTGATGGCGGTGAAGGAGATGCGCGACTTCCTCGAGAATGGGAACATCGTGAACTCCGTCAACTACCCCGCCTGCTCGCTCGGTCCGACGAACCGGGCCGGACGCGTGGCGATCTGCCACAAGAACGTGGCGAACATGATCGGCCAGTTCACGTCCATCCTCGGCAACGCCGGCGTGAACATCGACTCTATCGCAAACAAGAGCCGCGGCGACTTCGCCTACACGCTCATCGACGTGGATGCGCCGATTCCTGCGGAGGTCGTGGACCAGCTCAAGAAGAGCGAGGCCGTGATCCGCGTGCGCGTGATCAAGTAAAGGAGGTTTGCAGATGGCGGCATTTACCTACAAGGCAGTGACGAAGGACGGCAAGCGCGTGGAGGGATCCGTCCAGGCCGCAGGCCGTCCTGAGGCGCTGGCCGCCGTCCGCAAACTCGGCCACACCCCGCTCTCGGTATCCGAGGCGGGGGGCGGCGCCGCCGACGCGAAGAAGAAGTCCGGCGGC
The DNA here is from genome assembly GCA_946413265.1 of uncultured Lentisphaerota bacterium. GTDB lineage: Bacteria > Verrucomicrobiota > Kiritimatiellia > RFP12 > UBA1067 > RUG572. The sequence continues at coordinate 1,140 of CAMKJU010000037.1, read as the reverse complement.
GGTAGCCCGTTCAAGTTGAAGTTCGGAAAGAAGGCCACGCAGATGAAGCCCGTGGAGGTGCTGCTCTTCACGGGCGAGCTCGCAGACCTGCTCGAGGCCGGCATGACGCTCGGACAGGCGCTGAGCTGCCTCGCCAACCAGGGCGAGGAGGACAGCGCGCAGCGCGCAATCTCGCAGGGGCTATGTCAGGCTATCGTGAACGGCGAGGCGTTTTCCGACGCGATCAAGCGCTACCCCGAGACTTTCCCGCCGCTCTACTCGAACATGGTGCGCGCAGGCGAGTCGTCCGGCGCGATGATCGAGGTGCTGCGGCGCCTCGTCGATCACTACGAGCGCAACGACAACATGCGCGGCAAGATCAAGAGCGCGCTCTCGTACCCGATCGTGGTGTTGTGCTTCGGCGTGCTCGCGGTGATCGCCGCGCTCGTGTGGATCATCCCGCAGTTCCAGAAGGTGTTCGACTCGATGGGCGCGGCGCTTCCGCTGCCAACGCGAATCCTCATCGGCATGAGCCACGGCTTCAAGCAATGGGGCTGGCTGATCGCGATCATCGTGGTGCTTATAGTCTTCTGGTTCAAGAGGTGGAAGAAGACGCCCACCGGCCGTCTCCGCGTGGACGGCTGGAAACTGAAGATGCCGCTCATCAAGGGCATCGTGGCAAACGGCGTCTACGCCTCCCTAGCCTTTACGCTTAAGACGCTGCTCTCGAACGGCGTCAACGTGCTGCAGGCGCTGAAGATATCCGAGGAGACGTGCGGCAACGCGGTGATCGGGCAGGCGCTCGCCAACGCGCGCAAGCGCGTGACGGACGGCACGTCCATCTCCGGCCCGCTCGCAGCGTCGGGAGCGTTCCCGCGCATGATGACGGACATGCTCGCCGTCGGCGAACAGGCCGGCAACATGACCGCGTCGCTGGAGCACATCGGCATGCGGTACCAGAAGGACATGGACCGCAATATCACGTCGTTCACGAACGCCCTTGAGCCGATTCTCATCGTCATGATCGCCGCCGCGGTCGGCTTCGTCGCCATAGCCATCCTCATGGCCGTGTTCAACATGTCGAAGGCCCTCGGCTGACATCCATTTCCCATCCAACAACAATCAGAAAGGAACAAACCATGAACAAACAGGAAAAACGCA
>CAMKJU010000036.1 GCA_946413265.1 uncultured Lentisphaerota bacterium | reverse complement strand
CAGCGACGAATGCATCATATTCTCCCTTATAAAAGACAACATCCCATCCTAGCCTACGATAATAAGTCGCAAGCTTCATCAACCCGACAGGAGGGTATTTATTAGGATAATTCGGCTCCAAGAGCAGAACCCTTTTATTTCTTTTTCTGGATCGCTGCATTTATCAATTTCCAGATTTCAAGTGCAAGAGCAAGCTCAAGATTCCCTTTCTCAACAAGGATAGAAATCACCTTAGATGCCAAAACATCATCGGAGGGGCTTACCGTTTTTTTGGGCTGACTCGTCGCAGTCTTCACAGGCTTGTCTATAGACCTAATCGCACTATCAAGACCGCTCGCGGTCTCTTCTAGATCCTTCGTTGCGATTGTCGCCACAACAGAAACAAAAGGATTGTCCGAAGCAGTATCTTTCGCCCTCGACTTCTTCAGAACCGTCATTTTATCCACAGCAGCCTTAAACGCCTTGTCCAAAGACTCCCGCTTCGCCTTGATCAAGTCTGAGGGAACGTCCTTCCGAGACTTAATGACACGGAACTCCTCGGCAGCATGGAGTGCTGAATCAATCTTTACTTTCGCTGCTGTTAAAGTGTTTGCCAACCTAGTGGATGCCCACAACTGTTTACAATACTTACCACTCAACTCCTTAATGAACGCCGACGCCTCAGGAGAGACTTCAAGACCATTACGATCACCATTGGGGAGAATCCTCTTCGAGAGTACATGCACCTCTCCAATCATATAACCATTCGACCTGGCTTCCGAGAAATACTCGTTCAAGAAATCGTGGAATCCCACCTGTATGTTTGCTTTGCGCAAGCGTATTCCTCGTTCACGATTCTGTGAGCCAACAAGCTGACATCCGATCGTGCAAGGTGCTGCCCACGCCCAAGCAAGCACATCTCCATGGTACGTTATATCAGTGAAAACAACGTCGCTCAACTTCTCAATCACGCGGCCGTCCTTATCGCGGATATCATCTTTATACGGCTTTGTGATCACCTCACCGTTTACTCGCACGGTGTATTCTTCGATCTTATATCCTTTCTCCTCGGCATACGCATATATCTTCTTGTTTAGCGAGAACTTAACCTTCGAGAACGGGACAGGCGCGATCTGGCTAATAAAATCCTTAACCTTGTCCACGTCAAGAAGGTCACCGCCTATGGAACGGTCAACCCCCTCAAGCTTTACTGTAAACCAACATGCGTATGACGGTTCCGTTTTTTTATGCTGCGTTACGGTAGATATAGCAGAGATCACCTCGCTGGCTGTCGCTCGATTTTTAACATCATGTAGAATCGACCGAAGCTTTTCGCAATCCATCTCCAATCTTGACACGATCTTCTCCCCTTGCGCGGAAGCTTCAAAAATCAATTTCTTGCAATAGCTTAACCCCGCCAATCTGCCAATTCCTCGAAATCCTTTATTCTTCGACGGATCCTTATGAGAGTCGGCGACATTCAGGAGGCGCTCTTCAAACAATGCTGCGGGAATACCAGTTGCAACATCCTTGATTGTAACGTTACGCCTTTCAGAATCAATATGAATGTCTATAACTCTTCGGAGCCCATCATTTTGCTCATCGGGTGTGAGTTCGTCGATCTGATCTGCTGAATTCTGGATATACTCACGATATATCATGCGCGGATCGCGATACATGCCGATCGTGAGGATGGTAAGAATGTTCTTGCCGACTTTAGGACTTGTATTCATTGTGGTGTCTTACTTGTACTGTTGGAAAATAGGTTTAGGAAACGAAATTCTGATTGGCGCACGGAGCACAGGATTTTCAACGATGTACTCACCCTGGCTCAAACGCATCATAATGTCCTTTTGGACAGAATTGAGCGATGTGTAATCCTTCTTCGACACCTCGACTGAATTCGTCCTACCATACGCCTTAGTCGCACAATTGCCCGTCACTCGTTCGTGAATGGCCGAACGGAACTGCTCTGCTCCGAAGAGAACAACGCCTAGCGAGCGTCCTCGCTCTGTTATATCAAGCACCTGCTTAAGTATCGGCGAGTCCTTCGGACTATCCTTGGAACAATATTTGTTCATTTCATCAATCACAATAACTATTCGATCAGGGACGGGGGCCGTCGTTTCACGCTGATCCGTATATTCCCCGTTGCGAAGTTTCATTATCTCACGCATGACATGTCCAAAAACAAATGCCTGCATCGACTCTGCTTCTTTAGCTACATCAATGACAAACACATCATTAGGCTTGATCTCAATTAACTCGTTAGCAAGGCGACATTCATAATTTCTTGCGTTAATTCCATCAACAAAAGCTTTACTAGAGTCAAGGTATAGATGAAGGTGTCTATAAAACTTGCGCCAACTCTGGACTGTAATGCCCTTATCTATAGTCTTATCCATCTGTTGCTTGACAATATCTTCTAGCTCGCCCCAAGTGCCAACCCTAAAGGGACTCCCTTCAGATTCTTGCGCAACGAGTAGGGTGTCAATAATTGAAGCCACTGTCTGCTGCGGATCATCTACCTCTGAAAACAGAAGGTCAATATTCTTTATATCTTTCTTCGCCTCAAATTTGAAGAGCTTAGCTTTCCCATTTTTAATCTGTTCAGCCACCTTGGCGGGCGGAAGATATGTCGATGCATTACCAGGCTTCCCCACTCCGATTGAACCTCCGTATGGGTAGTAGTAATGTACATTCTTCATCGGCTCAGGCGTCAAACCAAGTTCCTGATACTTCTTCTTCGTTGTTTCGATATCTCGATCATTTGACACTTCATCAAGCGCCAGGAGGTCCTTGCCCTTCACATTAAGAACTACAAACGCCACGGAACCCGCCCCCTCATCTGCCTTGGCATGACCCACCGCTTCAATCAGTGATTTAACTAGAAACATTGCATATGAGGTCTTTGCGGCCAGGCCTGAAATGCCGGAAATATTGAGGTGTGCTCCTTCTGGGCCAATAAGGAAATCGCGGTTTAACGGAACAGGAATCTCCAACTTCTGATCCTTGATATTCGAATACATGCTAGTCGTGCCGCAGATCACCTTGTTCTGCACATTGTCGAATCCAAGCGCTTTTTCGATCTCTTCTCGCTCGGCAAAATATACTGGAGCGTCATTATGTACAGGCAAATAGATTTGCTTGTTATTACCAAGAACACGGGCCTTGACATAATTCATACCAACTCGCTCAGTCGGAGCCGTTATTGAAACATCTCCGAAATCATTTGATATGAAAGTCGACATGAAGCTCGCCGCGTCCGTGATGTGCGATATTTCCTCTACCTGACCAAACGTAAAACTATCGTCAACATGTTGGACTTTGACGATATCAAAAGGACTTAACTTCAAGTCTTGATCAGTCCAAAACACAAAAGACGTGATCGTTGTTGGGCACGACTCCAACGCTGCAACTTTACCAATTGTCTTATGAGTCTTCATGATTGCCTCCTTACATCGTTATTGCTTTAAAAATTGTCTCCGGAAGAAATCCACTCTTTAGATATTTCTCCGTAACATACACTGGATAGATATGGTTTGCCCAACGGCTGTCCGACCCGTAACAAACTGGATTGCGCTCTCTTACAAGATCGGCGCTAACACGATTGATCTCTATCGTGGATTTCCCGTTAGCAGCTTCTTCACCAACCAACTGCATTTCAACTTTTAGCACACCATCAAATGCGCTCCTAGTCAGACTCGGTTTTCGTATTCGGACAAACCAGACGGCAAAATATGGAGGTTCACGTTTATGAATGCTGTACTTAAACGCATGCGTCCTCTGCCCCACCTTTAACCCGGCAATGAACGATGCGGCGGATTGTCTCTCGGACTTTTTACGGACCTCAAAGAGGTCTGGATTGAATGACTTTGACACGCCTATGGCATATTGCAGATTGTCACCAATCTTGCTCCACCTAATATGCGTCAGGGTGTTGTCCATGTATTCCAAAGATCCATCTTTAACCAGATACGCACCATCACAAATCATCGCATCATTGGCAAGTTGAAGTATCGACTGTTTTTCCGTGTCGATCATCAACGCCTGAATTTGAGAAACCGCTAGATTCTCTTTATTTGCATCCGCATCATCCCGATATGCAACGAGCATATCAAAGCTAATTCGCCTCTCCCATCCAATTCGATCATTGATTCCATCAAGGTATTGTTGAAGCATTTGCTTGTTGGCATCCTTGTTTGTTCCGAATCCGCAAATCTGATATGGAACCGACAAGATGTTTTTGTATATTCGCATTCCCCTGATGGGGATCATCTTCCGATCAACGCGCTTGCAACATGCAACACCTAATTGCCCAGCTACAATCGGCCACACTTTCCCATCATTTCGAAACTCAGCAATTTTTACAGCACGGCGAGATCCATCCATAAAATACTTAAAGAAAGAATCTCTGTCATTTAGCTCTCCCAAATCAAGGTCTACATAATTATTCTTTACACTAGGATCAGTTTCTGCATATCCACCAACATAAGTAAACTGCTTCTCTGATTCTTGATCTACTTTTTCGGCCAGATCTGTCAGTATCTCACCGCGCACGCCCTCAACGATATCACTACCGGTCGCCTTGGCAAACCACTGTAAAGAAGTGTCATTTTCCATGTCGTCAAATCCCCACTTTCTTGACAATCCACCTGCCGCCCTTGTCCCCGCCTTCGCGGACAAGCAGCCCGACTTCTTTCATCGCACGTATGGCGCGCCAGACACTGATTGCGGAAAAGCCCAGTCTCTTGGCGACGGAAGGAATATCAACTTCTGGGTCTTCAGCAAAGGCAGCAAGAACCTTTCTGGCCTTTTCGCGGAAGTCGTTTCTATATGCACCCATCAGAATATCAAACTCGCCTTTTTCACCTTCACTTCTTTGCTTTTCATCGTCACTTATCCGATTTACATCGTCACTTATGGCCTTTTTCATCGTCACTTCGACGTTTTCATCGTCACTTATGACCGTTTTTTCCCCCACTTCCGAGTCCATTCCCCCCACTTCTGAGGTTTTCTCCCCCAGTTCCTGCCCTATTACCCCCACTTCTGAGGTTTTTCCTATCACTTCCGGGGCTTTTCCTATTATTTCCCCCAGTTCCGAATCGTCGGACTCGAACTCGACCATCACCTTGGTACGGTCGGGTTCGTAGCTCTCAACGATGGACGGCGCGGCGAAATGCTCCTTTTCCCAAGTGCCGTAGAGGCTTGAAAGCCCCATGCCGGAACGTTCGCCGATGCGGACAAGCGAGAAGATGTTGAATATCTTTCCGTTTCGCGCGTCGCTCGTACCGCCAGCGATGGCGACGGACTTGCTCATGCGCAGTGTTCCCGGATTCGACACCTCAAGGCGCTTGGGGTACTTGTCGATCACGATGCCGCGCCGCCCGTGGTAGTCGGCATGGATGAGCGCGTTCGCCAGCACCTCGCGCAGGGCCTTGTGTACGGGCGTATCGTCATCCCGCGTCACGTTGTCCGACGCAATCTTGAACGGAACCTTCACTCCCGCCGTGATCGACTGGTTGATGCGGAAGAAGAAGTCGAAGATGTTGCCGCTCCAGTTGGCGTCGCCCGAACACACGCGATCCGTCCAGCGGACGTCCGGCGAGAGATGTTCGCGGTAGTCGAGGAAAAAGTACGGCAGTACGTTCGTGATCTCGTTGAAGTCGCCGAAGCAGACAAGCCCCGCGAGCGTGGGATGCACGTTGCCGTCGCGCCCGCGCGCCGCCGCGCCGATCTTCATCAGGAAACCGTCGTCGGCAAGGCCACTCCAGACGTGTCCGGGACGCAGCTGGCTGAAGTACATCCTGTATCGCCGGATCGTGTCCGCATCAAGGTCAGCAATCGTCAGTTCGTCAAGGATGCAGTTGTCCGCCGTCTCCGCACACTTGTCACGAATCATGCCCTCGACCGTCTCGCGCGAGCAATGATAGTCGCCCTCGCCGTTTCTGCGGTAGGTTCCCTTGAACACGTCCGAGCCGACAAAGACCGGGCGAACAGTCCGCTCAGCTCGCGGTACTTCGACGACAACCACAGCCTTGCCGTCAACATCGACGGGATAGATGGACTCGTTGAACAGGACGTTCGCGCTGATATTGTCCGGGTTGTTCACCGCGTTCCAGAGATCGGCCACAATCTTCTCCGTATTCGCCAGCCCCTCAATATCTCGCTTGCCGTCCTTCTCGGGGACGCCGAGGATGATGACGCCGCCGTCCGTGTTGGCGAACGAGCTGTACGACGGCCAGAAATCGGCGGGCACGCCACCCCGCGCCCGCTTGAACTCGACGGCGGCGTTCTCGCTCTTGGCGACAAGTCTCTTTATCTCTTCGCTCTTCATCGTTGCTGCGCTTAGAACCTCATCATCTATGATAATATCCGTCTTTCGCAATCATCTTCTTTACCCGTTCACGGACCTCTTCCATCGGCATAATATTGCTAAGCCGATACTCCTCCTCTTCCTTGGCTGTCTCGTCAAAGCTGTCCTCACCCGCATCGCCAGAGATAAGGTAGTTGACCGCATGAAGCAACCCGGCGAAATGACAGAACTGCCGTTTGATTTCATCAAAGCGGCCAGTCATTTCTGGCGAAAGAGGACACCCTTCAAGCTCCATGTTGACCTGATGTTCCGACATCAGCTGGATGGCTTCATCAATCCTGCTACTGAAAAGTCCAATCGTGGTAAACGCTTCACCGCTCATTTTGCACTCCTCCTTTGCTTCTTGTTCGACATCTTGGTGCCATGTGATTTGCCATCCAACACCACCTCCATCACATCGCCCACGTCGCACCTAAGTTCCTGGCATATTCTGTCGATGACTGATGAAGCCACATAATCACCATGGGAAAGCCTTGCGAAAGTTGAAGGAGATATTCCCGTGGCACGACGCAAATCCGTCTTCGTCATATCACGGTCTATCAATTGCTTCCAGAGCTTCTTGTAACTCAACGACATAACATCTAGTCCTTTCCTAAACGAATCGAGCGTATTATATCACATTTCTCGGCTGTATCCCATGCGATGTCAATAAAAAATTACGAGAAGTCGTAAGTCATTCTCCGTTGGCAAATGCCGACGAATCCCGTTCCCTAGCAACAGTAGTCATTCCCCCTACGCGGGGATTGCAGTGCCCCTAGACAATCTCCCTACATGGAGAGTTTGACTTTCCTACACAGCGCAAACAGCCAGAGTCTATTCGCTGAAACGACCTGCCGCGCAAGGTGCGCGACGGGTCTCTGTCTGTTTCAGTCTATGCCTGCTTTTTCTCTTGCTTTTCCGATGCACGTAGTATAGCAAAATTGGCGTGGTTTGTGGGGTAGTGGTTTGTGGTTCGTTCAGTTCGTAAGCGGTGCGGCTGGAGTCCGCGCCCTACCGCCCTCTGGAAGGCGAGGACGCGGTCCGCGGACGCCTGGTTGCCCTTCTGGTAACGCGGGGCGGTTCCACATCTTCAACTGTGCGTGACAAGCCGATTAGGAGTCCGAGTGAGACGAACGTCACCATGAGCGAACTTCCGCCAAGCGACAGGAGCGGCAGCGGAATACCGGTCATCGGAACTGCGTTCAACACGCCACCCACGTTCAGCAGCACCTGCACGGCAAGACTCGCCACGAGTCCCGCCGCGAGCAATGCACCGCAAGTGTTGCCCCCGCGCGCGAGACGGTCGGAAGCCATCAGCCCGCGCACGAAGATGACGCCGTAGAGCGCGAGGACGGCCATGCAGCCAATCAACCCCCACTCTTCCGCGAGGGCCGTGTACACGAAGTCGCTCGCCACGATGGGCACGTTGCGCACGTCGCCCAGTTTCGCGCCCACGCCCCACCAGCCGCCGCTCACGACAGCCGTCAGGCCCTGGAGAGTCTGCCAGCCCGCGCCAGACGCATCCGCCAGCGGGTCGCGCCAAACCGCAAGGCGCGTGGCGAGGTGTCCCGTCGGCCGCGCGAACATCAGCGCCGCGCCGCCAGCCAGCACCGTGAACGCAGCAATCCCCCAGAACCACGACGCCGCGAAGAGTATCGCCGCGCCCGCAACGGCGATCTGCGCGAGAAGCCCGAAGTCCCCGGCGACCGCCACCGCGAGCGCCACGGCGCCGTACCCCGCGCCCAGCACCAGCAGGCGGCGTGGCGTGACGCGTCCGTCAGACAGCGTACCCGCCGCGAACACCACCATGCAGAGCTTCACGAGTTCGGACGGGTTGATCCGTCCTGGCAGGTAGAGTCCACCCCGGTAGCGTCGCCCGAACACAAGCAACGCCGCCATGAGCGCGAGCGCGATGCCGAGCGCGATCCAGCGTCCGCGCAGCACCAGCTCCGTTCGCTCGCCGGAAAAAGCGAACATCGCCGCGATCCCGCACGACACTCCGAGCATGTACGGCAGAAAGAACCCGGCACCAGGCACGACCTCCGCGATGCGTATCTGCAAGAAGAAGCCAAGCGCCGCAAGTATGCCCACCGCCGCCAGCATCCATCTGTCGCGCCCTCTCATTTGAAATACCCCAAACTCCGCGCTTCGAGTAGAATCTCGCGGGCGACAGGCGCAGCCGCCTTCGCCCCGAAGCCGCCACCTTCCACCAACACGGTCACGACAAGGCGCGGCGACGACTCTGGGGCGAAGCATGTGAACCAGGCGTGGTCCGCGCCCTTCCCCGTCTGCGCCGTACCAGTCTTGCCGCAAACGTCGAGACCGGGGATATCGCACACGCGCCCCGTGCCGCGTCGCACCGCCGCGCGCATCATCTTCTTCACGCGCTGCGCGGCCGCAAGCGTGAAAGGACGCGCCCGCAGCGTCGGCTTCGCCGTCTCGGAGAGCGTCGGCGCGAGTATCAAGCCGTCATCCGCTATGGCCGCCGTCATGAGCGCCACTGCAAGCGGCGTGAGTTGCAGCGCGCCCTGCCCGATCGCGACTTGCGCAAGTGCCGCATCGGACAATCCCTCCGGCACTCCGCCACCCGCGCCCGTGAGCGAGATCGTGCCCGCCGGCAGCACCGTGGCGGAGTCCCGCAGACGTGCGGACGCGACCGCGTTGTCAAACCGTTCCGCGCCAAGCGTGAATCCAAGCTGGGCGAAGTAGGTGTTGGCGGAATGGACGGTCGCCTCGCCCATTCCAATCCGTCCGAAGCCCTTCCACGTCTTTTTCCGCCGCGCGAACTCGGCCGCCTGGACATCGCGGATTCGCGGCGTAGATCTATTGGGACGCCACCCCGTCGCCGGACACTCGAACACGGGATCGACGTCAGCCGAAAGCGCCGCAGCAGCCATGAAGACCTTGAATGTCGAACCTGGAGGGTAAAGTCCGTTGAGCGCGCGGTTGAGGTACGCCGCGTGTGGAGCGCTCACGAGCGCGCGAATGCGTCCCGTCGTAGGTTCAAGCGCCACGAGCGCCCCGTGTTTCCCCGCCATCAGCGACTCCGCCTTTTCCTGCAGGTCGGCGTCAATTGTCAACTTCACGGGCGCTCCCGACGCGAGCTGGAGTTCGTCCAGGACCTTCTGGAACGTGGAACCCTCCTCCGCGATGGAGAGCTGCTGTCCGTATCGGTCAAGCGACGAGCCGCGTTCGGGGATCACCTCGTCCGCGTTGGCGCGCTGGTTGTTCCGCCGCATGAAACGAACGAAGCGCGGGTCGCGCGGAGCGCGCGAAATCCACAGCGCGTGGGCGACCGCCAGCGCGGCCAGCGCGGCGGAGAACACAACTGCGGAGGTTACGAGCCGCGCCCTCATGGCGGGAACGCCCCCATCACCGCACCCCGATCACCTTGTGCATCTGGATCGACAGCGCCCAAGGAGGATTCGCGTCGGGCATAACCTTGTTGAGCTTCACGAGCAGGTTCAACGCGCGGCGATAGTGCATGCGGCCCTCGGTCTCCAGAGGCGAGATGTAGTAGTCTGTCGCCTTGATGCGGTTGCGCATGCTGCGGCAGAAGCCCACGATCTCGTCCGTCGTCGCCACGATCCGTACCTCGTTGGCTTCACGGAGCATTATGTTGTCCATGTAGCGCGAGAAGTAGTCTGGTTTCGGCGACACTGAAATGTAGTCGAAAAGTTCGGCCCCAGCCGGCGCGCGCACGCCGTTGGTTTCAAGCGCAACCCAGTACCCGGCGTCCTTGAGCTCGCGGACAAGAACGTCGAGGTCCTTCTGGACCGTCGGCTCTCCGCCCGTAATGATCACGCTCTTCTTGCTGTGCTCGCCAACTTTCTTCACGATTTCCTCGGCGGTGCAGGTCATGCGCTCGTCCTTGTGCGTGTCGCACCACTTGCAGGCAAGGTTGCAGCCGGAGAGGCGTACGAACGTGGCTGGGCGGCCGACATTGCGACCTTCTCCCTGAAGCGATGAGAAAATCGTATGGAGATGGAATATGGCCATGTCTAGTCCTTTGAATATTCAGCGCAGGATTCGGGGGTCTCCCAGACGCGGATGAAACGAAGCCCCGGCAGGGATGGCGCCAGGAGCGAAAAGAAATGGCGCGCGAGGTTCTCGGCCGTCGAGCGGAACGGGAGCGCCGCAGTGCGCATCCCGTGCTTCTCCACGACTGCGGCGATCTCGCTTTCGCCCTGCGAGGTGCTGTCGTAGATGAACGCATGGTCGAAGCGCGCGACAATCAACTCCTCGCCCAGGCGCTTGAGGTCCTTGAAATCTATCACCATGTCCGCCGTATCGTCCGGCGGCTGCGCCACGCCCACCTCCACGCGGTACGTGTGGCCATGCAGGTTCTTGCAGAGGCCCTGGTGGTTCGTGAGGATGTGCGCAGCGTCGAACTTGATGGACTTAGTCACCGTCAGCATGTTCTTCCCTCCATTCCTTTCCGCGGCTTTCGCGCCGCACCACGCCCTCGCGCGGCTCGTCCTCGGGCGCGATAGTGAGCGGCGCGAGCGGCGCGTCGTCCGACTCCAGCGCCTCCCACGCCGCCGCGTGGATGGGCAGACCCTGCCCGCGGAACATCGTCTCGAATTCGGTCCACTCCTCCGGCCCGCGCTCCATCGGCTCCACGCGGCGGAACCGCGCGTCCGCCGCGAAGCACTCCTCGACCACGTGGTAGTACTCCTCGTGGTCCGTCGCGAACTCGAGCCGCCCGCCGATTTCCAGTCGCTTCCAGAGCGCATTGAGGAAGAGCGGACCGAACAGCCGGTGCGAGTGGTGCTTCCGCTTCGGCCAGGGGTCGGGGAAGAACACGTACACGCGGCGCGCATGGTGCGCGGGCAGCAGGTAGTGGAACGTGTAGAGCGCCTCGAGGCGCAGAACGTGCGCGTTCGCGAGGCCGAGGCGACGGCACTTCGAGGCGAAGACGTTCACGCGCTCCTTCATGCGCTCCACGCCGAGGAACTCGCAGTCCGGCATCCGCGCGGCGCGCCCCGTGAGGAAACGGCCGCGTCCGCAGCCCACCTCCACCTCGAGCGGACGCGACAAATCGTACAGCGCCGGACACTCCAGCGGCTTCGTCGGATCGACAACTGGGATGACGGCGCTCATGGTTACTCCTCCTGCGGCATCGCGTTGCCGGAAGAAAGCACCGCCGACGCGTAGCGGTCGTGTCCGGCGTAGTCCTTCTCCACGCGGATGTCGTTGAATCCCGCGTCGAAGAAGAGCTTGCGCAGGGACTCGCCCTGTCCGTCGCCGATCTCGAAGAACACCCCGCCGCCGGGCTTGAGGACGTTTAGCGCATCGCCGATCAGCCGCTCGTAGAAGTCGAGTCCCGCAGGTCCTCCGTCGAGCGCGTTCATCGGCTCCCAGTCGCGGATGCGCGGGTCTAGCGCGGAGCAGTCCGCCGTGGCGATGTACGGCGGGTTGGAGACGAGGATGTCCACCGTCTCCGGCTCGTCGAATTCGTCGAGTCCGTCCGCCACCGCGAACTTCACGCGCTCGGCAAGGCCGCACCGCGCGGCGTTCTCCTGGGCAAGCGAGACGGCATCCGCCGAGATGTCGAGGCCGAGGTAGATTCCGTCCGACATCTCCTTCGCGAGCGAGAGAATGATGCAGCCACTGCCAGTCCCCACGTCCACCACGAACGGACGCGGCACGGTGTACTTTTTCGCGAACGCGAGGACGCGCGTAACGAGTTCCTCCGTCTCGGGACGCGGAATGAGCGCGCGGCGGTCGCACTTGAGCGTGAGCGAGCGAAAATCCCACTCGCCAAGCACGTACTGTACAGGCTCGCCTGCGGCGAGGCGTGCAATGCCGCGCCTCATGGCCTCCACGTACTTGGGATCGGGCGTCTCGTCAAGATGCGGCGAAAGAAAGCCGCGGCCGCATTTCAGCAGCCGCGCCACTAGAAGTTCCGCCGCGACCTGCGCGTCCGGAACGCCCTTCTGGACCAGGTACTCCGCGCTCAGACGGAGGATGTCCCGCCAGGTATGCATCAGAACGGCAGGTTGTCCGGATCGGCGCCGTCCGGGATGCTATCCGGCTCTTCGGGCGGTGCGGGCACAGGCTCCGTGGAGGTGCCGTTGCCGTTGAGTACCTCGATTTTCCAGCCTGTCAGGTCGGTGAAGTAGCGCACGCCGTTAGGTCCGTCCCACTTGCGTCCGTCGATCGTGAACTGTATTTTCACTGGATCGCCCACGTTCACGGGATCGAGCAGCGCGCAGCGGTCTTTCTTGAACGTGAACAGCACGGGATTGGGATACATGCTAGGCGAATCGGGGGGATTTCCGACGACGAGCTCGCGCTTCGTGAAGCCGTTCTGACCGAACGCCTTCGTCTCGCCCTTCATCTCGACGACGCCTTTGTATTCGAATGTTACCATTTCTAACTGACTCCTTTGTCCTGACGGCGAAGATTCTACCAAATCCCCGCCCTCGGGGCAAGACGGAATTGATGGCCCGCTATGGAGCGCTGGAGAGTACCATCGGCAGAATCATTGGCTGCGAGACGCCGTCGCCAGCGTCGGAAATGAGCAGCACGCTCCGTTTGCCGTCTGGAAGGCGCGGGCCAAGACAGATGCCCTCGTAGTTGCCGAACGCGAAGACAGGACCGCCGCCTGACGCCAGCTTGACCTTCCTCACGTTGGTCGCGACAAGCCCTCCGCTCCCGCGCGGAAATTCCACGCGATAGACGTCGAATGAAAGGCGTGCCGTTGCCGCAGCCTTCAAGGGATGCGCACCGCCGAAACTCAGTTCGCGTTCAAGCACAAGCAGCGAACCATCCGGCAACGCGCACAACCCCGAAACACCACGACGTCCCTTGCCTACATAGTCGAATCTCTGACTCCAGGCGTCCGTGGTGTAGGAATACGTGCCTGTAAGCGAGAAACCCCCATTATTTGTCGGGCGTGTGTACTTCAAAAGCCGCACCGTGGTGCCGTTTGTCGGCGAGGACCGCGCCCCGTCGCACGCAAGCGCCTCCTCCGTACAGGTCCACAGAGTCTTGCCGTCAGGACTCAGCGTCAAAGACTCAATGCCCAGGTTTGAACGGGGTTTCTTCAGCTCATCGGGCAACGACAACGTGCGCACAACGGTGCCGTCCGCAACTCGGTATTCCTTGACCGTTCCGCGCGTCTCGTCCGCCCCCCACACGGTGCCGTTCACCGCATCGAACGCCACATCCTCTAGGTCATACGCCTTCGCGAGCGAAATGCGGTTGGTTGGCGACGGGATGGAGCATGAGATGACCGACAGCCCGTTGGTTGCAAGATCGATGGTCATTGGGTATAGTCCCACTTCGCCAGTAAAGACATCGTCGGACACAGCGTAATACGTGTTGCCTCCCGCCCAGCTGATGCCGCTTAGGCTGGCTGGCAGTAAGGAACGGCGAAAAGGCGTGCCAAGGGTTAGCGTTGTGCCGTTGTGATGTGCCCGCGTAATCCCGTAGAACGGCTCGCAAAGCGGATCCTTGCGTCCATCCTTCCACACCTTGCGGATGCGGTATTCGTGACGCGAGTGCGTGGGCAGCCCCAGGTCTTCGTAGCGCGCGACGCGATACGCGACTCCGTCCGGCGCCTCGTTCGTGACGTTGGCTAGGAACTTCCCGTCGCGCCAGAGCTCATAGTGGTCGAAGTCGGGCGACATCTCCGCGCCCCACAGGACGTACATCTGCCCGTCCTTCCCGCCGTGTCCCGCGCGTGGCGCGGTGATCAACCCCGTGTAGGCGTACGCTGAGTCGTCCGGCGACTTCGTGGCGAAGCGCAGCGACGGCGCGTCGATCCTGATCGTCGCATAGCCGAACGGCGCGAGGTCGAACTCGAATCCGTCAAGCTTGCGCACGTCGCGCTCGATCACGTTGCAGAGCGTGTATTCCGCGTCCGGCGCAAGGTGCTGGCTCGCGGTGACCCGGCACGGACGCCCCTCGCGCTCGCGGAAACGCGCAATCAGCCCGCGTCCGTCTTCGGCGCGCTTGAGCGTGAGCAGCTGCACGTTTGGCGTTCCCAGGCACAGCCATTCTGAAACTGCTGCGGATATCGCCGGAACGCCGTCGAGCGCCGCGAGCGCCCGTTCCGCAAACGCCGGGATGTGCGCGTTCTGCCACGTGCCCGCGTAGGACGTTATCGCATAGCGGAAGCGGAAGTTGAAGCTGTCGCCGTCTGGGTTGTGCATCTGAAGCCAGTCCGTGAAGAGATATGGATAGATGCCGGACGACTTCACCTGCCCGCCGTAGCACGTCTTGTCGGGGTGGATCTCGCCAAACTCCGTGAGGCACGAGTCCGCAGTTATCAACGCCACGCCGAACTCGCCGTTCTCCACGGCGCACCAGTCGCGCACCGCGGTAAATGCGTCGGAGGTCAGTCCGCTCTGGTCGCGGATGGGATCGATCACCGGACCGTTCAGCTGTACCGCAAAGCGGAACTGCGGCACGGCGAACGGAAAAGCCATGTAACCGAAGCGGTCGTAGCGGTTTGTGTTGAAGAGGTCGCGGGCGTGGCGGAAGGATGATTCAAGGACAATCTTCTTCTCATCCTGCGATAACCACACCTTCTGTACCATCTCCGCGCCGAGTGCCCGCGCGGCCTCGTCGCCCCTCATCCAGGTCTTGTGGTTGTCGCGCGTGTAGCGAAACTCGTTTGCGGGGCCTTCAAGCAGCTCGCGCTGGAGTTCCTTGTCGTAGATGGAGTAGATGACGCCGTTCGTCACCGCCACGCGATACCAGCGGTTCTCGGTGATGCCGCTGGGGCAGAAGACTTCCGGATTCTCCGGATTTTCCGGACTTTCCGGATTTTCCGGATTATCCGGATTTTCCGGATTATCCGGATTTTCCGGAACCGTCAACCCAAGCTTCGATACCGTTTCCGCGCGTTCGATCCAGTCGCGGTGCTGCATCCACGTCTCGAAAACCCTACGTCCAGAGTAGCCGCTCACGCCGTAGGAGTGTTCGTCGTTCCAGATGAGCGCATCCCATGCGCGGCGAAGATCCTCCGCAGGATACGCCGCTTTGTATCTCGCGGCCTTGATCGTCGTCAGCGTCTCGGCGCGCGCAAGCGCCCTGTCCGCCGCCATCTTGCGGGCGAGAAGTTCCGGCGTGCAGGCGGCGTGCTGGAGCCAGCCACTTGTCATTTCGCCGCGCAGCGTGGGAATCTTGTCGCCCCAGCGCGCCTTGACGCGGTCGAACGGCTCGTCGAGGCGTCCGCACGTCCTGAGCTGCGGCCACTTCCACTTCGCGTTCCACTTCTTGAAGAGATCGGTCTGGCGGGTCGAGGGCCATTCGTCGTCCTCGTAGTCGGCGAAGAGCCACACGTCATACGGATAGCGAGCCTCCATCTTCGCGAGCTGCCGCGCCATCATCGGCTCGCTCTCCGAAATCGGCTTCATCTTCTTCCATGCCGTAATGATGCCGAAAGGCTCGCCGCCGCGTCCGTAGTGCGGACACGTCCACACGAGCAGGCGTGCGCCGCCCTGCGGTGCCTCCCACCAGAACAGCATCGGAATCGCGCTATCCCAGCGCACGTCAATACGACTTCCGCCGCCGCCGGCGTCGGGGTTGTTCCGACTCCACGGACGGTTCACGTCCATCTTCCAGATCGTCGACGGATGCGGGTTCCAGTGGTTGGGGCTGAACAGGACATGCTCCACGCCCACCTCAGCGTAGGGCGCGACGATGCTCCACGAGATGCCGGGGTTGTCCGTCATCAGCATCGTGCGCGTCTTGATTCCCCAGCGGTCTTCAAGTTCACGCTTCGTGTAGATGCTGCGGCAAAGCTCCTCTAATCCGTAGAGGTGCGTGTGGTTGCCGGCGCAAGTAATGCCAACGTCCAGGCGGCCGCGGGCGATCTCGTTTGTGACGACGGACATCGCCGCGGCCTCGCCCCGGTCCTGCGGGTAGTTGCCCCAGAACCACGTGCCCTCGGCCACGTAGCGGAACGCGCCGGGGTCCGAGTCGTCGGGATCGGCTGCAATCAGGCGGCGTGCCTCGTCGATGCGGCGCACCGTGCCGTGGCGCTGGATGTACTGCGAGTTGTGGAGGCCGATGTCGGTGTGGGCCGACTTTACGGCGTAGATGGTCCATTCCCGTACGGGCGGGAGGTTCGCCGGGAGCGTGTTCGTCGGCACGAGCTCGTAAACGGTCTCGCCGCCCCTCCGCCGAGAGATCATGCGCCGACCGTCGTGCGTGAGCATTGAGAGCGCTGTGAAGGATTCGCCTGCAAACGCCGATGCGGCAACCAACATGGAAATGATCCATACCTTTGCCGACATGCTGGCTTTCATCATGCACACTCCCTTGCATCTTTTCACGAATCACCTTTGCCGAAGCAGTTCGAGCATTTTCCGGTCGACCTTGCGCCCCATGATTTCGATGTACTCGGCATCGGGACGGCCGGATTCGACGAACCCGAACGGTCCATCGTAGTCCCAGATTGCCCAGCCGTAGCCGCGCGAACGCCACTTCGCCATGTTGCTCGCCATGAACTTCAGCGCGGATTCGTGGGACACGCCGCAGGCGACGCAGCCGAACTCGCCGATCATCGCGGGATAGTCCTTCGGAACGCAGTCCTGCAGAGAGAATTCCCACGCCTGCTTCTCCTGTACCCAGAGCATGTCCTTGTCGTCCGGCCCCTTCGGCCAGCGCGGCACAGGTCCTTTGGCCTGGCCGCGGAATCCGTAATGCGTGAACTGGTGCGGCTGGTAGCCGCGGAAACACTGACCAGTGAGCGGCACGTTGAAGAAATGCTTCACGGGGACCTTGCCTGTATTTTTTCCGTCCAACCAGACGAAACGACCGGGATCCACTTTGTGGATTTCGTCGACCGTTTCGCCGAACACCTTTATGAATTCCTTCTCGTTGAATCCCACCGATTCGTTCACGAGGTTGAATGTCAGCTCCGAATTCGGGATGCCCTTGTAGCGGCGGGCGAACTCGCGCCAGATGCGCTTGAACGCCTCCTGCGCCTTGGGATTGTTCTTCAGCGTGATGACGACGTCCTGATAGTAGTAACGGTAACCGGGCGCGCGGTAGAGGCTGAGCATGATGTGGACGTGGTGTTTGCGTCCGTACTCTATGGCGTTGTCAACCTTTTCGAGGCCGTCCTCAAGCCAGTGCTCCCAGTCGTCCGCCGACAGGAAGAACCGGTAGTCGATGGGGAGGCGCGCGAAGTTGAGTCCGCATTTCTCAAGAAGCTCAAGCTCCACCTCCTCTATGTAGCGTCCCGGCGCGATGGGATCAGACACATTCCATGGCGGAAGGAGCATGGATATGATATTCGCGCCGCGCCACGTGCCGTAGGCAGGGACTTCCGGCGGCGTGTCGCCCGACGCAAGCCGGCGCGTCAGGATTCTCTGCGCCTTGCCTCCCTCTGCCACCGCGAACTGCGTGGGACGCGTGAGCGTGAGATAGTCGGCGCGGATGCGGTCCGGCGAAAGCGCAGCCTTGGCGAGACGCACCTCGTCGATGTAACCACAGAAGAAACACTCGTGGCCCTGCGGTTCAAGACGGACGGCGTCGCCGTAGTGCCCGATCGCAAGCGGCCAGTCAGAGACCGTCGGCGCGAACACGGCCCCGCGCTTCGTGCTTCCGAGGCGGCCGTTGTAGTAGATGCGAGCCTCCTGCGCCACGCCGTCGTAGACCACCGTCACATACGCCCAGCCGTCATGGAATGAATAAAGGTCGCTGCCCACGTTGCCCTTTGTGCAGAACATGAAGTTGGTCTTTCCCTGTCCGCACGCATAGACTTCTTCGCCCCCGCGCACCACCACGTCAATTCCCTTGGGATGGCCCTTGAATGGCTTGGAGGAGATGACGCGGGCATATCGGTCGCCAACGTCCTTTTCGGGGATTGCGCTGTTCAGGAGGAACGAGACCGTGAGCTTGCCCGTCTTGCCGTAGGCTGTCCAGCGGTCGTCCTTCGCCACCTGCAGGTACGGGCCGGACGTCGTCGTCTGCGACGAGGAGAAGTAAGATTTTCCCACAAGCCCGTCAGCGTGGATGAACTTCCGCATGTCCTTCCCGCGCAGCACGGCATCAAGCCCGTACTTGGAATCCTTCGTCACGCCCTTCTTGAACTTCGAGAAGTGCCATACAGCCATATAGTCGTCGGCCCACACCCCTTGTTGTTGTACGCTTGCTGTCTCACGTCCACCCGGCTTCCCCCACCGAGCCGTGATCGTCGTTGCCTTCGTCAGTTCCGGCACGCGCACCCACACATATGAATCCCCGTCCGGGTTCCAGGTGTCGATCTCATGTGCAAGGCGTTTGCCGTCCGCGCCGAAGAACGCAAGATCGCTCCCGTCGGCGGCCGAATCCCTGTAGTCGAATCCCGTAAGACCGTCGGGGATCTTGACGAGGGCGGGGAAGTCCGTCAGCGTCTCCTTGCCCTCGTAGCCGGAGAACGTCAAGCGGCATTCATGCAGTGCATGTGCCGAAAGCGTTACGGCAAGTGCAACTGCGAAAAGTACTAATGGATTTCTTTTGACATGCATGGTATTTTCTTCCTTTTCCTGTGGCCAATATTATACCATACGCAGCAGCGGTCGGACGCCCCAATTGTTTTTTCCCAACTGACCGCGCTTTCCGTCTTGCCATTCCGCCCCCTTTTTGGTAAACTTGACAAATCAATTTTTCAAAAAAAGGAGTAAAACATGTCTGGTCACAGCCACTGGGCGACAATCAAGCGCGCGAAAGGCGCCGCCGACGCGAAGAAGGGCAAGATCTTCTCGAAGCTCGGCAAGGAAATCACCATCGTCGTGAAGGCGAAGGGTGGCGATCCCAACACCAACCCCACCCTCCGCACGCTCATCGCCAAGGCCAAGGCCGCGCAGATGCCGAACGACAACATCGAGCGCGCCATCAAGAAAGGCACGGGCGAACTGGAGTCCGCCGCGCTCGTCGACGCCACCTACGAGGGCATCAAGGGCGGTATCGCAATCGTCGTAAACGTCCTTACGGACAACAAGAACCGCGCCGCCGCCGAAGTCGGCAACGTGTTCAAGAAGAACGGCACCGAATTCGCCAAGCAGGGCTCGGCCGGACGTCTCTTCGACCGCATGGGCCAGATCATGATCCCGGCGGCCGACGGCGTGGACGAGGACAAGGTGACGGAAGTCGCGCTCGACGTGGGCGCCGAGGACGTCATCTCCGAAGAGGGTGGCTTCACGGTCAAGTGCCAGCCGAACGACTTCACCACCGTCATGGACGGCATCAAGGCCGCCGGCATCACCGTGGACGAAGAGAATTCCTCCGTGGGCCTCGTGCCGAACATGACCGCGCCCGTGAGCGACGTCGCCGTGGCCAAGGCCATCAACAAGTTCGTTGACATGCTCGAGGATCTTGAGGACGTCCAGGACGTCTTCACGAACATGGAGACGACCGACGAAGTCGACGCCGCGCTTGAGGCGGAGGGCTGAGCCATGAAGCTTGAGCACGTCGGCTACAACGTCGCCGAGCCCCAGAAGCTCATGGACTGGTGGTGCGCGAACCTCGGCTTCAAGCAGGTCCACCCCGCGTTCATCGTGGACTCCACGGGCCAGACGGCCCTTGAGTTCTACCACAATCCGGACGCACCGGTCCCCGACTGGGCGAACATGGACCCGCTCTCGATGCACATCGCCTTCCTTTCTGACGATGTGGACGCCGAGGCCACCCGCCTCGTCGCCGCCGGCGCAACCTTGCTCGAAACCGTACACAAGCCCGGCTTCGACATGGTGATGCTCCGCGATCCGTTCGGCATGGCCATCCAGTTCGTGAAGCGCGGTACGCCGATCCTCACATGACAGGTCGTGCCCACTTCCTGGGAATAGGCGGCGTCGGCATGGCTGGCGTCGCCTTTCTGTTAAAAGCCCAAGGCCGCGCGGTCTCGGGCTGCGATCTTTATTCCACGCCCCGCACGCGCTGGCTGGAGGAGTGCGGCATTCCCGTGGCCGTTGGACATTCCGCCGCGCACATCACGCCCGCCATCGACGAGCTCATCGTCACTCCCGCCGTTCCGCCCGACAATCCCGAACTCGCAGCCGCGCGCGCCGCCGATCTCACCGTCCGCAGCCGCGGCGAAGTGCTCGCCTCCCTCGTCAACGCCGCAGACGGCATCGCCGTGTGCGGGACCCACGGCAAGACGACCACAGCCACCTTCATCACCCGCCTTCTCCAGAACCTCGGCGCTTCCCCCTCCTGGTGTATCGGCGGCGAAACAGGAGCAATGCCCGTCGCTGGCGTGGGGACAGGCCCCCTCGTGGTGGAAGCCGACGAGTCCGACGGCACGCTCGCGCTCTACCGTCCGCGCACGCTCGTCCTCAACGCCGTCGACTTCGACCACCTCGAACATTTCAACTCAAAGGACGACTACTTCAACTGCTACCGCGCGGCCATCCGCCAGACGAGCGACACTGTCATCGTCTGCGCCGACCACCCGCAGGCCCTTGCGCTCGTCCGCGATGAAATGGATTCCCACACCGGTAGGGCGGTCGCCCCGCGACCGCCGAAGATTCCAAAGGTCTTGACCTTCGGCTTTGCTCCCGATGCGCAGGTGAACGCCGCCGACTGGCCGGCCATCCCCGTTCTCGGACGCCACAACGTGGCGAATGCGCTCGCCGCCATCGCCGTGGCCCTCTCGCGCGGCTTCACCCGCGAACAGATCGCCGCCGCCCTTCCCGACGCCGTCTCCGCCCTTCCCGACCGACGCTTCGAACTCGTCGCGGAATCAAACGGCGTGCGCGTTTACACCGACTACGCGCATCACCCTGCGGAACTGAAATGTGCGGTCGACATGGCGCGCGCGCTCCGGCCCGCCCGTTTGCGCGTCATGTTCCAGCCCCATCGCTACTCGCGCACGAAAGCGCTGCGCGACGAGTTCCCGCCGGCCTTCGCGGCGGCGGACGAAGTGGTTCTCGCCCCCGTCTATGCGGCCTTTGAAGAACCCATTCCCGGCGGCGACATCACAGACCTCTACGCCGCCTTCCGGGGACAGTCCCCATGCGTTACCTTGGCGCGTTCGCTCGACGAAGGCTGGCAACATCTTCTCCGCACGGCCAGTCCCGGCGACATCCTCATGCTCCTCGGCGCGGGCGACATCATCAACCTCGTGCCACGCGTCAAAGCCGAATTGGCAAGCCACGTACCCAACTGTCTCTCCGCCTTCCTCATCAACCTTGACCGGCATCCCGACCGTCTCGCCGCCGCACAGACGCGCCTAGCGCAAGCGGGCGTACACGCCGAGCGCGTGGCGGCCGTGGACGGCCCTGCGCTCTCCCCCGCAGAGCGCCGCGCCGCCGTCGCGCGCTTCCACGCCCTTCTCGCGCGCGGACGGCTCTACACGCCAGGACAAATCGGCTGCGCGCTCTCCCACCACGCAATCTACCGCCGAATGATCGCCGAGAGCATCCCCGCCGCGCTCGTCTTCGAGGACGACGTTCTGCTCACTCCCGAATTTCCCGCCTCGCTCGCTGCCGCAGAGAAAACCGTAGATGTCTCACGCCCGCAGGTCTTCCTGTTTTCAGATGGCACACAACAACCCCTTCCGCGTACGGACGCTGCCTTCGCACGCGCGGCGTGCGGTGACTGCTCGGAAGCCTATCTCATCACCCTTCCCGCCGCGCGCGAACTCCTGCGCGTCAACTCGCCGATGGTCGTGACGCTAGATAGCTGGACTCGGTTCGCCGCACGAGGACACATCGAGCTTTATCGCGCCACACCCGCCACTGCCACGCAGGACCATGCCTTCCAGTCCGTAGTACCCGGCTACATGCGTCCATCCAACGGCTTTCTCCGCTTTTTCTGGAATCTTGCACGGCTCATCGAGAAGCCGCTTGACGCACTCTGGTTCCGACTGACGGGTCGATAAAGCGGCGCGCGCGGGGCGCGCGCCCTACCGTGCAGCGGTTTGCACGAAGTTAAGCCAGCGTCCGATCAAGTAGTCGATGTTGAGATCAGCCGTCAGTGCCGGCACCTTTCCTCGCTCCGCGTTTTTCCACCATTTGAGGATGCGGTCCGCAAGCGCAGCGGCATCATGCGGCGGCACAAGCCACTTCTGCTTGTCGGCCTCCGTCAGCAACTCGTCGAGAAAACCGATGCCGCGGCAACCCATAACCGGCACGCCGCACGCAAGGGCCTCGGCGTACACGCAACAGAAACTCTCGTTTGAAGACGGCAACACGAAGAGATCGAGCGATCTGTAGAAATCCGCCAGCCGCTCATGCGGCATCTCGCGCTCGAAGCGCACCACGTCCATGATTCCCTGCGCCTTCGCGAACGCCCTGCAATCCTCCAACGTCCCCCCGCTTCCCACGAACCGCACCGTAAGGTCTGGAATGACGCCCTTCAGGCGTGCCACCGCCTGCAGTAGCGTCATCTGGCCCTTCTGCGGATGGAAGTTCGCCACGCAGCCGATGACAAATCCCGCGTCGTGACGCGGCTCCGCCGCCGGACTGAACTTACGGCCGTCCACGCCGTTGTAGAGCACGTATGAAGCCTTGGGTGGATTGAACGGACGCATCCAGCGTCCGAAAAGAAGCCGCTCCTTCAAATCCACCCACGGTCCTTCCATGTCCTTCACGAACATCTTCCCAAAGGATGCGCGCGCCTGTTCGCTAGTGAACACATGCACGTCCATCGCCTCGCAGAGACGACGCCAGTAGAAGTAAAGCCACGTTGCATGCCCTGGCAATTCGCCCAGGCGTCCGCTCCGAAGGTGCACCGGACACATGATGTGGTGCTGCAGCGCGCACAGGATCTTCGGGTTCAGGCGCTTCGCGGCGACGGCGTACGGCGCGAAATTGACGGTGTGGACGTGGCAGACGGCCACGTCCGCCCACGCGACGCCCGTCTCCTCCACGCATCGCACGAACGCACGCACGTTTAGCCAGTCTACGAGGAATGGCGCAAACTCGCATGGCAGTATCTTGCACGGAAAGCGGTGCACGCGCACGCCCTCAACCTCGTAGTCCGGCCCTGTCCCCGGCACGAACACGCGCACGTCGAAACGACCATCGCGGATCAACGCCTGCGCTGCGTCAAGACAGAATCCGCCGCGCCACGACTCGGGCGATGGGAAGTACGGCGTGACAAAAAGGTAGATCGGCTTCATGCTTGGTCTCGCCCGACTACCCGTTGATTCCCAACTTGCCGAGGCGGTAGTTCATCATGCGCGGCGAGACTCCAAGTTCGCGACCTGCCGCGCTGCGGTTGCCGCCGTGTCGGCGGAGGGCGTCCTCCAGCACGTGCCGTTCGTACGCCGCCAGCTTCGCCTCCAGCGTCCGGCTTTCCGTCCCCGCGTCAAACGGCGTCTCGGCGAATTCCTCCGCCTGAACCTGCGGAGGCAGGTTGTAGCCGTGGATCGTGTCGTCCGTCGCGGTGAGCACCGCCCGCTCGATGCAGTTCTCGAGCTCGCGCACGTTGCCCGGCCACTTCCACGCGAGCAGCATGTTCACGGCCGGCGCGGAAATCTTCGTGACCTGCTTGCCGTACTTCACGCTCATCCGCTCCATGAAATGCTCCGCAAGGAGCAGCACGTCGCCAGTGCGCGCGGCAAGGTCGGGCATCGCGATCGGGAACACCGAGAGGCGGTAGTAGAGGTCTTCGCGGAACTTGCCCTCGGCCATCATGCGCTCGAGGTTCCGGCTTGTCGCCGCAATGAAGCGCACGTTGGAATGGATTTCCGAGTTCGAACCGATGCGCGAGAACGTGCGCTCCTGCAGGAACCGGAGCAGCTTCACCTGGAGCGGCACGCTCAGGTCGCCGATCTCGTCAAGGAACAGCGTGCCGCCGTCCGCCGCCTCCGCGCGGCCGATCCGACGCTGGTCCGCGCCCGTGAACGCACCCTTCTCGTGTCCGAACAGCTCGCTTTCAATCAGCGTCTCGGGAAGCGCCGCGCAGTTGAGGACCACGAACGGCTTGTCCTTGCGCGACGACAGACGCTGGATCGCGCGCGCGACGAGCTCCTTGCCCGTGCCGCTCGCCCCGCGCACGAGCACCGTCGCGTCACTCGGCGCCACCTGCCGTATCTGCTCGTACACGGCGCGCATCTCGCGGCAGTTGCCGAGCAGGTCGCCGGGATTCGCGGTGAGCATGTCGCGCAGACGCCGGTTCTCCGCCACGAGCGCATCGCGCTCCTCGTGCTCCTTCAGACACACCGCCGCCGCGTCGGCCGTGATGTTCGCGATGATCTGCAGAAGCGCCACGTCCCGGTTGAACGCCTCCGCCGTGAAGTCCGGCGGGTTGGGACGGTCCACGGACAGCGTGCCAATCACCTGTCCCAGATGGACAAGCGGCACGCACACGAACGCGATCGGACACGCCCCTCCGCGCGCACCCGTGCGGTTGAGGAACCGGCTGTCCTCATGCACGTCCGGCACCACCTCCGCACGCCCCGTCTGCGCAACGCGCCCCGTGATGCCCTCGCCCAAGCGGTAATGCCCGTGCGCCTTCTCCTCGGCGTTCAACCCCCGTGACGCCTCAATGGACAATTCATTCCCCTGCAGCAGCGTGAACGTGCCGCGGCACATGTCCATGCTCTTTTCGAGAATACCAAGCACGTCATCAAGCAGCACGCGCACATTGCGTTCACGCACGAGCGCCGAGCTGATTTCCTGAAGAACTGCTATTTCCGATGGCAACTTTGCTCTCATGGGCGGTTAGTATACCAAAATCCCTTGTTTTTGACAATACCTGTAAAACTTTACACTTCGTGTAACGACATGGTTGGGCGGTTTCGACGAAACCACCGCAACTTAGCCCGCCGCCTACGCTCAAGACTTCAAAACTCCAAAACTCCCAGTAGCGAAAGCAAAGAGAAGGTTTGCAATTAGCTCACTTGCCTTGGGGTGCCTCGGGCTTGAGGATCATGCACTGCGTGCGGACTTCATGTCGATTTACAATGAATAGACTCCAAGCCAGACTGTTGTCCTCGGAGGTCTGCAAGTGCGTAATTCGGTGAGAGCCTACAATGTCCAACGCATGCTTGAGCGAGATGAGGTTGTTGTCTATCGTCGCCTCGTTCGCAAAAAGCCTTACATTGAATTCGTCAACGATCTCCTGATCTCCTTCCGTCCACGGAAGCCCAGTGCAAAGCGGGATGAACCCCAGAAGCTGATACGAGAAGTTCTGCGTAACGAAAGACGCTAACGGCACTTCGCCGTCATTGACCGGGATGTTTGTTTTCCAACGGGCGATCTCGGAATACGAGCTGCATCCGGCGAACGAAAGCACGATGACTGTCAAAGACAGCGCGGCAAATGCCTTTCCAATGATTTTCATTTCTGCTTCTCCTTACTTGGAAGTCGTTTTACGCGGCACGAGGATTGCCGACACGTTCATGTGCGACGATCCGAAGAATGCCCCTATCAAACCAGCGTAGCTCACATCGGCGTACGAACAGTCGGAATTGTCGAAATAGACCTCGGCGAGGTCGCAGTTCCGGCGCTCGGCAATCTTGTGCAGCGCATCCTGAAGCTCATTGTAACCGACTTGGTCTCTGAATAACGAGGTACCGCCTTTGATCTCGCCAGTCGCCGAATCCCACCGGAGATCCCCTGAAACGAGCGGAACAGTCCATAAAAAGTAGTACCCCGACGTGGTTATCGCCACGGTCTGCCCGTGTTCGGCGCCTTTCGCCCCATTCACGGAGACGTTCTTCAACATCCCAGGAGATGAATAATTCACCGAGGCACATCCCGACGTCATCGCGGCAAGCAACGCCGCAAGTCCCGCAAGGACCGTCCTTGTCTTTATTTCTTTCATCAGAAGTTTCCTAACTTATGTGGGACTAAGCGCTCTAGCGCAAAGCCTTGATTTGACGGGAATTCCGCACCGGCCACACGGCCGACGCCATCCCGCCGAAAACGCGAAAATTGTACCACATCCCCATGCGTGGCGCAAGACGGGACATGCGAACTTTTACAGGCCGACGATCGACTTGATGTCGTCGTAGGTGAGTTTCTCCATCACCTGCGTGTCGGTGGTGCCCACGGTGGCGTCGATCACGGCCTGCTTCTTCTGCTGGAGCGCGAGGACACGCTCTTCCACGCTGTTCTCGGCGATCATCTTCACCACGTACACCGTGCGCTTCTGTCCGATGCGGTGCGCGCGGTCCGTCGCCTGGTCCTCCACCGCCGGGTTCCACCACGGATCGAAATGCACCACCATGTCCGCGCCCGTGAGGTTGAGTCCCGTGCCGCCTGCGTGGAGCGAGATGAGGAACAGGGGGATCGACTCGTCGGTGTTGAACGTGCGGCATTCGCCAAGACGGTCCTTCGTGGATCCGTCAAGATAGCAGTAGCGAATGCCGCGCGCCTCAAGCTCGTTGCGGAGGATCGTGAGCATCGTCACGAACTGGCTGAACACGAGCACGCGGTGTCCGCCGTCCATTGCCTCGTCGAGCATTTCGAAGAAGACTTCGAGCTTGCCGGAGAGGTCGGGAGACGGCCCGCTCGGCGAGCGGGCCCTACCAGGAGGGTTCTTTTCTCGGTATTCCTTAAGGAGTTCGAGGTGGCATGAGACCTGGCGAAGGCGCATGAGGAGCGCGAGGATCTCGAACTTCGACTTCGCGAAGCCCTTCGCCTTCACCATGTCGCCGATCTTCCCCTTCGCCTCCGCGAGGAGGCGGTTGTACCAGCTCTGCTGTTCGGGCGTCATCGGACAATACGCCACCTTCACGATCTTGTCCGGCAGATCCTTCGCCACGGTCTGCTTCAGACGCCGGAGGATGAACGGGTGCAGCTTGTGGCGCAGACGCTCCTGCGCCGCCCGCCCTTCTTCGCCGCCGCACGCGATCGGCTGCTCCACGCGCACGCTGAACGTGTCATACCCGCCGAGGTAGTCGGGCAGGAGGAAGTCGAAGATGCTCCACACGTCCGCGACGGAGTTCTCCACGGGCGTACCGGTGAGGACGAGCTTCTGGAGACCGTTCAGGCGCTTTGCGCTCTTCGCGTTGCGCGTAGTACGGTTCTTGATGTGCTGCGCCTCGTCGAGCACGATCACGCTGAAGGTCCGGTCGAGGTAGGCGTCCTCGAGGTCACGCTGCAGGAGCGCGTAGGAGGTGATCACGAGGTCGGCCTCGGGAATGCGGGCAAAGGCGTCCGCGCGGTCGGGTCCCGATACGACGAGCCGCTTCAGCCACGGCGTGAACTTCTCCGCCTCGGCGTTCCAGTTCTGGACGAGCGACGTGGGACACACCACGAGCGCGGGCTTGCCGCGCGCCTCAGGGTCGATGCGTTCGAGCGAAATCCACGTGAGCGTCTGAAGCGTCTTGCCGAGGCCCATTTCGTCCGCGAGCAGACCCGACAGCCCGCTCTTTTCAAGGAAGCGCATCCAGTAGACGCCTTGTTTCTGGTAGGGACGCAGCACCCCCTCAAGCTGTCCGAGGTCGACGGGCTCGAACTTCGCGTCTTCGTCCTTCGCGCGCGTGGCGGAAAGCTCGCGCCACGTCGGCGCGGCCTCGTCCTCGAAGTCGACCTCCTCGAAGCTCGTGAGCGCGCCGCGCACGTAGGGCGCGTACACGCGCGGGAGGCGGAAGTGTCCCGGACGCGCCGCCATGCCCGTCTCGGAGCAGTCCGCGAACACGCCGCGCATTTCCTCTACGGCGCCGATGTTGAGGAGATACGTGCCCTCGGACGTCATCAGGTAGGAGTCACCCCGGTTGATCGCGCCCTGGATTTCGGACTGCGAGACCTTCCGCGAACCCGCCTCGAAGGTATAGCCCACCTCGAACGCACCGCCGGGCGCGTCCGACACGTCCACCACCGGCACGATGCGCGGCAACCCGTCGAGCGCGGACGAGAGCCGTTCGGAATACGTGACCTTCCAACCCATCCGCCTCATGCGCGGCTCGCCGCTGCCGAGGAAGTTCAGCACGTCGCGCGGTTCGGTAATGAACCAACGGTCGGAGTCGGACGGCTCGAAGCCGAGTTTCGGGAGTATCGCAAGGGCTGCTTGCTCCGCCTTCAGGTTGCGCACGTGGTAGAGGAGCATGTCGTTGGGATCGGGTCGGCAGATGGCGTCCGGCCCCGCCGGCGTGCCGCAGCCGATTTCCTGTTCGCCGTAGCGCGCGAAGAGCTGGGCGGAGATGGACGCGCGCGAGCCGGAGAGCTTCACGTGGATCACGGGCGAGTCCGGCACAAAGCGGAAGAAATCCTCGCTCGGCGACATCTGCACCTCGATCTGCTGGCGCAACACGGGCAGATTATTTCGGATGAACGCCGGCATCGCCTCGCGCGGAATCACCTCATCATGCCGATAAATGCTCTGGAACGGCCCCTTCAGCACGTTCGCAAGCGGCACGAACATGGGCGTACCCTCGCCCTGCTCCGTGAGCGGCGTTGTCCACACGAAACCCGTTGAGCCGTGTACGAGAAAACGGTCCGCAGAGGCCACGTGCTCGAACGGTAGCTCCGCCCACGGGAACAACTCGAACTGTCCGTCCTCCTCGAAATACTCCGCCTTCAGCACGCACCGCGCGCGCGCGGCCTGCGTGCGCATGGCGAGGATGTTGAGGAAGTCGCCGGGGACGAGCTTGATGTCGGACGTCGCCGGACCCGCGCAGACATCCTCCAGCACGCTGAGGAGGTTGTCGTCGCCCTTCGAGAGGTGCACGCCCTCCCGCAGCGCGGGCTCCTCCGGCGCGTGGCGCACGCCCGCCTCGTCCACGAGCGCGAGATGCGCCTGCACGCCGCCAGCGTAGAACTCGCGCACGAAGTCGCGTCCCCACGTAAGCAACACGCGCATGCGCGGGCCGGTGAGTTTCCGCTGGATGTACGCGCTCGGATCGATCTCCGCCACGCGCTGCGCCGCACGACGCTCGGCCTGGTGCTTCGCCTCGGCCTCTGGGTCGTTCATCCGGTACATCAGCATGAGGGCGATGGCGACGACGTGCGGACACACCATCGCGAATTCCTTGTTCGTCTTGCAGGGGCATTGCGACTGGATGTGTCCGTCGTCGAACAGCTTGAAACCGGTGCGCATGTCCCAGCCGCTGGACAGCGTGATTGCGCCTGTCGCCTCATGGGTTTCAGGGTTCCACTCGGCATTCACCACCGCTCCGCGCTTGCCCAGCTGCAGCGCCTGGCTGAACACCGAATCCCCGCCCCAGCCGATGAGCATCTTGTGCGTGAAATCTTTGGGCGTCATGCCAGCACCTCCACGAAACGCGCCGCGTTCGCATCCACGGCCGCCTCAAGCATCTCCGGTTGCATTCCCCGTATCTCCGCGAGTTTGGTCAATATCTCACCCGGCGTAGGTGAAAGCGGCGAGAGCGCCGCTTCCCCGATGTGAGGCCGCCCGTCGGGGAAGCGGCACTCTTGCCGCTTCAACGAGGAAGCGTAATCTGCGTCAGTTTCCAGCAACAGGCGCTCCAGCGGAATCTCCTTCACGAGCGCACGGTAATTGACGGCGTGGTCGTTGAGCAGCGCCGCGCCAACGCCCACAAATCCATTGAGCGCCGCAATATCCGGCAACAAGCCGCCGCTCCGCGAAAAACCGTGGAAGAGGAACGCGGGGATACGTCCCGCATACGGACGGCACGCCGCCACCACTTCGCCCCAACACTTCGCGCCGTGCAGTACAACTGGCCGGTGGAACTCCGCCGCAACTTCCAATTGCGCGACAAATACCGCACGCTGCGCCGGATCAATCACGCGATTCTTCAGCCGGTCAAGCCCGATTTCGCCCACGCCTGCGTGTGGATCAGACGACAATTTTTCACGAAGCGGCAAGAGTGCCGCTTCCCCGAGGTCGAGAACCTGCCAGGGGTGAAGCCCGAAGAAGCGGAACTCGCGGTCGCCGAGCGAAAGGAAGGTGGCATAGCCGTCGCGATGGTAGTGGGCATCCGTCATTGCGACGCCTCCTCGGGCGTAAAAGTGAAGAGGAAACCTCCGTTCGCGGCAAGGTCGATGAAGAGGCGCGCATCGGGCGCGATGCCGGGGAGGATGTTTTGCGAGACGGCGGAAACGCCGTCTCGCAAAACCTCCACGGAGTAGGAAGTAACGCGCAATTCTGGAGGCGTGAGATTCCACACATCCTCGAAGCGCACCGTGAGTGTGGTGGCATCGACGGTGAATCCCCCCACCTGCCATACGGCCCCGGTAGGGCGGTCGCCCCGCGACCGCCGCACCGCCCCGGTAGGGCGGTCGCCCCGCGACCGCCGCAACCTCCGTGCGAAGACGAGGAAATCATCCGGCTCGCCGCGCATGACGTGAAAGGCTTCGCCCCCGCCGTCAATTCCAAGAAACGCCCGAAACGCCGCACGCGCGGCCGGCGTCACGGCTTCGCCGAAGACCGGCTCCGGCAGCGGCCCGTGCGCGAACGGCACCACGCAAAAGGCCGCCGTGAGCAGATCGCGCCCATCGGCGAGCGCGAGGGAATCAACTGCTGGATCGGTGGCAAGACGCGCCTCTGCAAGGTCTGCGGGACGCCTCCACGCGCGCGACGGACACCCCTGGCTTTCCGACAAGAGTTCTCCGTCACGCCAGAAGAGCTGGGCGATGACGTTCACGAACCGGGGTGGACGGGATGTCCACCGGCCGCGCATAGCGGACAAGAAGCCGGCTCCCACGTTGTGGGCTGTATCTGCACAAGCGAGAACATCGGGATGTCGCCGAACTTCACGCTGCCCTTGGATCGGTCCACGAGCAGCACCACTGCGGCCACTTCCGCGCCGGCGGCCTTCACGAGGTCGATCGTCTCCTGGACGCGGCCACCCTTCGTCACCACGTCCTCGGCCACAACGTAGCGTTCGCCGGGCTTGAGGGAGAAGCGGCGCATCGCAAGCTTCGTGACGGGCTTGCCCGTGGCGTCAACCTCGTCGCCAGCCTGCACCTTCTCGGCGAACACGCACTTGGTGTCAAGCGCGCGGGCGACCTCGTGTCCCACGAGGATTCCTCCCACGGCGGGCGAAATCACGCCGTCGATCGCGCCGATGTCGCAGGCGGCCTTCATCTTGGCGACGAGTTCGTCGCAGAGGCGCGCGGCGATGCGCGGGTAGCGCAGCACGTTGGCGCACTGGAAGTAGCGGTCGGAGTGGAGTTTCGAGCGGAGCTCGAAATGGCCCTCGAGCAGGGCGCCTGTATCGGCGAATATCTTGAGGATTTCCTCTTCTGTCATCATGGTGTTTTTTCCTTTCCTTTTTCCTTAAGCGAATCGGGCAGCGCGAGCAGCTCCGCGTCGCGCGGACGCGCGGCGGACTCGGCTGCCTTTGCAAGCCCCTCCACGCCGGAGCGTGCGAGCGAGGCCGGCAGAAGTCGCGGACGCTCTGCCGGCTCCGGGCTGGGGACGCCATACGGGGCTGAGAACGCATCCCCGATCGGCAGCGTACGCGGCGCGGGGACGGACTCTTCGAATTCAAACGCCGTGCGGCTCTCGCCGCCGCTGAACCGCGTGCGGGCCCGCATCTGCCACGACATGCGACTGCTCTGCAGCGCCGCTGCGTATGCCTCGTCGTCAAGCGTCACGAATGAGGCGAACGGCTCAACCGTACCCTCCTCCGGAACTGGTGGGAAGATCGTCTTGCGCGGTATCTGCAGCACGAGCAGCAGCGTGAACAGCGTCACTGCGGCCACAGGCCACCATTCGTGGAAGAAGTCCCTCATTCGCGCCGCTCCGCGATCTGAACATGCGTAACGCCCGACGTGCGGGCGATTCCAGCGAGACGCAGGAGGTCGCCCGAGGACACGCGTCGGTCTGCCAGCACCAGCAACGTGGAGTTGGCGGAGTTCTCCTGCACCCGCGCTACAAGCTGTTCGCGCAGAAGCGCGACGGACTGCGGATCGTCCAGCACATACCGCGCGTCGTCGAAGAACGCGAGCGTACCACCGTTCTCGCCCACGTTTGCGGACGGCAGCACGAGCATCGTCGCGCCTGGCACTACAGCCTGCCGCCCAGTGGGTTCGGGGAGGTCGAACTCCACCCCCGGCGCCGCAGTGAGGCGGTCGCTGATGAGGCCGAACATCACAAGCAGAAGCGCCAGGGTGATCCACGGCGCCGCCGCGAACAGCGGCTTCGTCCAGCGCTCTCCGTGGCGCCAGATGCCCTCGGCCTGCGCCGGACGCCATCCCCACTCGCGGCCGGTCATGCAACGGCCTCCCTGTGGGCGGCAAGGATGCCGAGTATCTCGCTCGCGGCGGCCTCGAGGTCGGCCGTGAGGTGGTCGAGGCGCACGCGGAGCATTCCGTACATCACCTGCACTGATACGGCCACCACAATGCCCGCCGCGGCCGCGCCAAGCGTCTGCATCGCTCCGCCCATGAGGTCCACCCGCGCCACGAGGGGCTGCCCGCTAACCGCTATCACCACGCGCGCCATGCCCACGATGGTGCCG
>CAMKJU010000035.1 GCA_946413265.1 uncultured Lentisphaerota bacterium | reverse complement strand
GCGACGTCCTCGGGCTTTTCGTTCCCGACGAATTTTTTGTATGAATTAATGATTTTGTCGATGTCCATGTTGTTTCCTTTCGGCATTTCTCATTTCGTCTGTCCCGTCACGTTCTTGAGTGAAAGGTGGCCCGGCACTGTCTTGTCGAATACAAGGCCGAAGTGCGCGAGGCGCTTGCCAAATGCATCCGCAAAATTACGTTCTTTCTCCGTGCCGTAGTACCTGCGGCCCGCATCTGCGCTGGACTGCGCGTCCTTGCAAATCTGAAAGATGAAGTCAATGTCGTTCACGTCGCACGGACTCTGGAAGCCCTTCTTCACCTTGGCGGCAAGCGGCATATCGTGCCCTTCCGACGCTTCACCAGCTTTAGTCCCCTTCACGCCCTCTATCCTTTCAATGGCCTTCCGCATCATGTACGTGGAAACAACGGTTCCTGTGCGCTCCTCCAATGCCTTGATCTTCAACCCCTCGAAAAGATGCTTCACGTCGCGGAAGTTTCCCGGCCATTCGTACTCACAGGCAAATGCATCAAACTCACGGCGTGCGCCTTCCGTGAGAGAGAGTCCGATCCCCGCGCAGTAGCGTTCGACGATTCCGTCCAGAAGAAGCTTGCGCTGTTCCCGGTATTTTTCGGACAGCCTTTCCCGAAGCGGCGGCAGCACGACATGGCAAGAGTTGATTCGGTAAAGAAGGTCTTTCCTGAATCCGGACCTGCCATGCGAATTTTCCCATTCCCTCGCATCGGCGGCAAGGTCGTGGTTGGTGCCAAAGACGATGCTGCATTTGACCTTTCTTGGCTTCCGCTCCTTCCCTGTGTCTCCAAGCCGATAATAAACCTTTTCCTCAAGGGCCGTCAACAGTTTGCCCTGCGTCTCAAGAGGCAAGTCACCAACTTCGTCAAGAAAGAGAATCCCTTCGCCAGCACTCTCGATTAGCCCATCCACGTCTCTGTCGCGTCCTGTATAGGCACCCTTGACGGCACCGAACAGAAGAGCATCCGCCAGCGCAGGAGAAAGAGACGCACAGTTGCCTTGCACATAACCGTATGCGTCGTCAATGCGCTCTTCAAGCGTCGGCTCTTTAAAAGGCTCCTTCCTGTCATCATATTTCGCGTTGCATATCCTCGGCAGATTGCGCGTGAAAAACGACTTGCCCGTTCCCGTCTCGCCGGTTATCAGCACATACTGCGGCACGCCGGACTCGTTTTTGTGCTTCAAGACCGTGCGGACATTCTCAAGCTGGTAGGCGAGGTCATGGCTACCCAAAAGGAAAAAGTGCGTCCAAGAGGCAGGCTCCCTCGTGCTCAACACCCCCAAGGAACATCCCTTCGGCCATGGACACATCTTCTCGCCGTCAAACCAGTACTTGGGAATACCATTGAAAGCCTGCGGCAAACCTTTCTCATCAAGAACTATATATGCCACTTCCTTCTCTGCGGCTTGAAACAACGCATCCAACTTCTCCTCGTCACCGACATCGCATACGGCGTGAACACACCTCTTTTCACACTCAGCTTTGAGAAACGCCGCATAGCGGCTATTCTCCTCGGCCACCAAGAGAATCCGCGAACACGCATACTCCTCTGCCGCACGGAAAACCTTCTCCACATTTTCATAGAGGAAACGCCCAGGCTGCTCCTGTCCGCCGCTCAAGAAAGCCTCTATAAAGGAGAGATTCTGATTTGCCTCACGGCAGAACCAGAAAAGGACATCTTCGCCTTTCAAATCGTCTTTCATATAAGAATCCCTATTCTTGGTAGAAACGGCATATATATTATCATACAATCGCGGGTCGGTCAAACCACATATCTATAAAAATCAATCCGGCATAGCGAAACGATGCGCTTTTATATTTTGGCATGGTAATTGCTCCCAGATTCGCAAAAGAGAAAGGAAGAAAAATGGATGCAGATGACATAATCAACACGTATAGGGACAAGTTGGGGGGCACCCCGTCCTTGGAGTCGATTGAGAGCGAGCGAGAGGAGACCTTGAAAAAAGTCTTTGACACAAAAGCACTTGCACAGTTAAAGAACAAAATTGTTGCTGCCTATCAGATCCTGCATGACGTCGTATGCGGAAAACGCAAAATACCAGCCTCGAAGATCGCGTTGCTCGCGGGTGGCCTTGCCTACCTTGCATTGCCGCTTGACATTGTCTGCGACGTGATTCCGGTCATTGGACTTGTTGACGACGCAATTGTCCTGACATGGATATTCTCCCAGTGCGCAGATGTTTTCAAAAGCAGTCCCGCGCAGCCGCAGGATATGGTATACTCTTCGCCGTCAAAGCGAAAGGACAATTGAATGAAGAAATTGATTGACGCGCTAAAGACTAGCCCCTGCACGGTCGCTATGACCGGTGCCGGCATTTCCACTCTATGCGGCATACCCGACTTCCGCGGTCCGCAGGGACTCTACAAGCAGCCGGATGCCGAACGCATCTTCGACATCGACTGGTTCGACCGCGACCCGTCCATCTACTACCGAGGCGCGCGCGAGCTTGTCTACGGCCTGCGGCAGTTCCAGCCCGGTCCCGTACACCGCGCGCTGAAGCACCTCGAGGACCTCGGCAAGCTCGCCGGCATAGTCACGCAGAACATCGACATGCTCCACCAAAAGGCAGGTTCGTCAAATGTGTGGGAAGTCCACGGCTCGGGCGTGTACCACCACTGCCGCCGCTGCGGGGACGAAAAGACGTTTGAGCAAATCTGCGCGATGCTCGACGCCGGTGCAGAAGTACCACGTTGCGCGTGTGGCGGACCCTACAAGCCCGACATCACGTTCTTCGGCGAGATGCTCCCTGAAAAGGCATTCGCCGCCGCGCAGGAACTCGCCATCCGCGCAAAGGTGATGCTCGTTCTGGGTACGTCGCTCACCGTGTTCCCGGCAGCGGGACTTCCCCGCCTCACGCTACAGGCGGGCGGAAAGGTGTTTATCGTAAACGGACAGCCCACGCCGCTCGACGACTTCGCGGTCGCGCGCTACGACGACCTTCAGACGTTCGCGGACGCCGTCCTCGCGATGTGACCGCGCGTCAGCGCGTCTCGTCAAGCGGTTCGGGCGTGTTGGACTTGAGTAGGCTTGCGGGGTTGGCGCGAATTTCATCCGTGAACGCCCGAAGCCCTATCGAGGCCTCGCGCACGTTGTCCATGATCTCGCCAACGTTGCCCTTCTGCGCCTGGATGAGCGTGGTGACGTCCTGCAGAAGTATGTTTGCGGTGCCTGTCACCTCCACCACGTTGCTCCAGGCCGTGACGAAATCCATGCGGTTGAGCTGGTCGAGGATCTGCGTGACTGAGTCGGCCGCGCTCTGGAGGAACGCAGGCGCCGGCGGAATCACGATGTGCTTCGGACGCCAGCTGATCTTCTCATCCTCGCGTGGAAGCTTCGGGAAGTTGAGCTCGATCTTCGAGAGGCCGGTCACGCCGGATGAAGAGACGGTGGCGTGTAGTCCGCGCTCGACAAGACGCGCGAGCGCCTCGTTAACATGGTCTTCCTTGCCGCCGAAACGGAAAAGCCGTTTGTCGAGTGCAAGTTCCACGTAGATCTGCCGGCGGTCGTAGGGGTTCCCGATGTCGTCGTACTCCGCACCGATGAAGGAAATGCGCCGCACGGTCCCCACATGCACGCCGCGGAAGTTGACGGCGCTGCCAACGTCTAGCCCTGAGACAGGATACGAGAAATGCGTCTCGGCTATGAACTCGTGCCGCTCAGCTCCGAAGCCGCCGAGATAGACGAGCGTGCCTATGACAAGTGCGATGCCAGAGAGGATGAAAAAGCCGATTTTGGCGTAGTTGGGTTGGCTGTCTGCTGCCATTATGCACCTCCACGTGTGAAGAACTGGCGGACAAAGGGATCGGACGATCCGTCGCGCAGGTCGGCGGGGCGTCCAAGCGCAACCATCGCCTTGCGCGCGCGGTCGAACATTGCACAGCGGTCCGCGATCTTGAAAATGCTGGGCAATTCGTGCGTGACGACAACGAAAGTGACGCCGCGCGTATCGCGCAGACGCAAGATAAGGTCGTCTAGCGCGCTTGATGTGAGCGGGTCGAGGCCTGCGCTCGGCTCGTCAAGGAAGAGTATCTCGGGCTCAAGGGCGAGTGCACGCGCAATCGCCGCGCGCTTCTTCATGCCGCCGGAAAGGTCGTTAGGCATCTTCTCCGCCGCCTCGCGCAGCCCAACGAGGTCGAGCTGCATGAGCGCAAGCGTACGGCGTGCCGCCGCTGGGAGGCGCGTGAACTCCTCCAGGGGCAGCATCACGTTCTCGAGCACGCTCATCGACCCGAACAGCGCGCCCGACTGGTACATCACGCCAATCTTCCGCAAAATACGTTCACGGTTCGCGGGGTTCATCTCAAGCCCCGCCACGGAGACCCTGCCACCTAGCACGGGGTTAAGTCCGATCAGGTGCTTCATGATCGTTGACTTTCCGCAGCCGCTGCCGCCGAGAAGCGCGAACACTTCCCCGCGCGACACGGAGAAGTTCACGTCGTGTAGCACGGGGACTCCGACGTATCCCGCGTCCAGATGCTCTACCTCGATGACAGTATCGGCCATGCGTCACACTCCCAGTAGATAGCAGACGACGGCGAGAAGCCCGTCGGTTACGGCGATGGCCACGATTCCGCCCACCACGGCGGCAGTGGCGGCCACGCCAACGCCGTCGGCGGTGTTGCGCGTGCGCATCCCAGCCGAACAGCCGATGAGCCCCACGAGGAAGCCGAACAGCGCGGCCTTTCCAAGCCCGAAGATGATCATAAACAGCGACGCCGCAGAAGTCACGTGGCTCCAGTAGACTACCGGCGGAACGTTCATCAGCTGCAGCACGATCGATCCTCCCACAAGGCCCGCAAGCTCCGCGAAGATCGTCAGTACCGGCATGGCGAGCGTCGCGGCCACAACGCGCGGCATCACGAGGAAGCGGACGGGCGGCAGGCCGAACGTCGTGAGCGCGTCAAGTTCCTCGTCCACCTTCATCGTGCCGATCTCGGCGGCGAACGCGCTGCCGCTGCGTCCGGCGAGAATGATCGCTGTCACGAGCGGACCGAGTTCGCGGAAGAGCCCGATCGCGATGAGATCCGCCACGTACACCTCCACGCCGAACGTTCTCAGCGACGCCGCGCTCTCGAATGCGAGGATGAGGCCGAGGAGGAAACCAATCGCAGTGGTGATGGGCAGACCGTCGAAGCCGGCACGCTCAAAGGCAAGCGATGCGTCGCGGAAGCGGAAGCGGCGCGGGTGGATGATCATTGAGAGGGCGTTGGCGAAAGTCTCGCCTAGGAACGTGCAGTTGGCGCGTGCGGACGCGCACCAGTTGCAGACGCCCTGTCCCACGGCCACCAGGAACGGACGGTGTCGGCGGCGCGCGGGCGCTGCGCCGTCGTATGCGTTGAAATCGTAGCGCGCGCGGATGGGGGCGAGCAGTCCATTCGGATCGACGGCCTCCAGACGCGCGGCGCGCGCGGCGACATGACGGTCAAGCGCGACGAAGAACGCCTCGAACGCGGCCGTGACGCCCGTCAGCGCCGACACGTCCAGCACCACCACCTCGC
This sequence comes from uncultured Lentisphaerota bacterium, assembly GCA_946413265.1. GTDB lineage: Bacteria > Verrucomicrobiota > Kiritimatiellia > RFP12 > UBA1067 > RUG572. The sequence goes on along the minus strand of CAMKJU010000035.1, from coordinate 27,228 downwards.
CGCCCCTTAGGCGGTCCACGTGGCGCAGATCGCCCCAATGGCGGGCAATCGAATCCGCATCGGCGGCTTTGACGACGATCGGCTTCACTCCGCCCTCACCGTTACGGGGACTGCGCCGATTTTCCTGATGGTCGCCGTGCCGTAGCCTACGCCGTCCAATATGGCTCCGTTCACGGTGGCGGAGTACTTCTTCGACCTTCCCGCCTCAGTGACGGTGAACACCTTGAAACGGCCGCGGAACATTCCCTCACTCGACTTCACGGACAGCGAAAGCCCTGACGGGTTGCCGTATTCCGTCCGAACTTCGTATGCGGAATCCTCTGCAACGAATTTCACGCTATCGGCTTTCGGAGTGCGCCAGTTCACGCCGGAAACCGTTACCGCCACATCCGAAGGCAGCAGTGAATCGTCGATTCCCTCGATGTCAAATGCCTCCTCAAGCGAGAATGTCAATGAATCATCGAGTATGTCCGACGCCCATCCTGCCCCCTCCGCAGTCAACGAGGCGACGAACGGCACTTCCGGTTTAGACCAGTTGGACAAGGCTGACAGCGAAACATCCGAATCGCCGGAAAACGTCAGTAGAAATCCGAATCCGCCTTTCCTGCCGCGATGGAGCTGCGCCACAACTGGCAAGGCGCAGCTATCGTCGGAGATTTCCATTCGACCAGAATAGGACACCTTAGTGCCGTCCGGCATCGTCCCAGATACACGGGCCCTGCCATTGGCCCTCACCTGCACTGACAACCCCGCGTAGCCGTTGCCGAGGCTTGATTCATCCGAATCCGCCTTCAGCGCAACAACGTAATTTCCTCTCCAGTTGTCCCCCACCGCCTTGGCCTTCATACGGTCGAGATACGTCTTCTTGCCGGAGATGTCTCGGACGCCGACGACCATGTAGCTGCCAAACGTGCCGTCCATGTCGCTGCCGCGAAGCGATACGTCAAGTTCCCGTTCGTCGGACTTCGTAGTAGCAGTCAAAGTGCCTGAAAGGTCTTCCCCAAGCGTACCCTTCAACTTGATTCTACCCTCCCCAAGCAGGACAAGCGTCGCCGTGGCCGTGACGTTCGTCCCCTCTTCTGCACGGCTCCATCGCCCCTTGGACGTCCTCAGCAGGATCGTTCCCGCCATGTCCCCGTCGCTGTTCAGCAGATAGCCGTCGTATGAATGCGCCGTGGCGAAATTGTACTCTACGTCGGCGAGGTTATCCGGATCGTCGTCTCTGTGCCAGTGGGCGTAAAATATAAGTGCCCTGTCAACTATAATGTCATCTGCATCGCCATCCTCTATCTTCGTGCCACCGTATGGCTTCGTGAACCAACCGAGGAACGTGTACCCGTCTCTGTCCTCAGGCTCCTGAGGAAGCGATCCTAACGCTCGTCCGGGAACGTAGTACCATACGGTAGCCGAACTGGAAACTCCTGGTACGGCCCAGAAAACCACTGGGAATAGCGGCTGCGTAACCCACGGCAGGACGCGTCTTGAGTACGACCCCTCAGGCCAACGTGCATAAGTAACTCCCGTGGACTCTTCGCCTTCATCGACATCGTCGTCAATGTCGTTATCGATATCATTTCCGTCATCGTCCGCGACATCTGCATCGTCATTCTCCAAGGCATCGTCGCCGCTGGAGGATGTTCCAATTTGATATGTCACATCCTTCGTGGGCCAGTCGGACCTCACGCGCAGTACACCTGAAATTAGGGATGCGGGCGCTCCGGCATAGAGCGCCTCGTCTGCATCAGGACAGTTGCCGAGATAACGCACGATCTTCAGATTCGGACAGTTCGTAAACACATACGCGCCCATCTCCTCAACGCTTTCGGGAATCGTTATGCCGGGCGTGAGGCCCGTACATCCGGCGAAGGCGCAGTTGCCAATCGACGTGACGCCGAAAGGTATCACTATGTTGGTCACAGAGGAACAACCAGCAAACGCGCGCTCGCCAATCTTTTCCACCACGTTGGTTCCAAGCCTGGAGGGAATCGTCAGCGTCCCCTTCACCGAAGTGTCAACTGCCGCCACGTATGCGCCGCCTGATACGTTATGTATCGTCGCCACCCCGTTAGACGTTGCCGTATAGTGCCAGACCAAGCCATCGACCTCATAGCTGTAGATGGTGGCGGGCATGCTGTTGGTGGACGACGCGGCGGGGACGTCATTGGTCGGCGACACGACCGGCACATCGTTGGTCGGCGACAGCGGATTGGCCTTCCATTGGGCGTACAGTTTCCTGTAACCCACACACACCTGTGTGTTCGTGGTGAGCAATATGCCGTTCTTCGCCGCAGTGCTCCAGCCTGTATGCACGTAGTTCGTGCGCCTGGCCGTAGGGAACCTGCCGTATGCCCGTCCAGGAATGTATGCCATCTTGTTCGTGGACGGCGTTCCACCGTTGCCGTCAAAAGATACGGTGAACTCGTCGAAATTGCCCAACTGCACGGCGTAACTGGCTCCCTCCTTATAAGTCGCTGCCGAGATGAGAAGCACGTATGGAGTTGAAGGAATGAATGTCCAATTCTCACGTTCCGTCGAAAGAGGAATCCCCGACCCCGCGCCACCAACTTCCTCCCTGGCCAGCGTCGCGCGAAATACGGCACCAGTTCCCTCGTTAGTATAGATGGCTGCGGGCAATTCCCCGTAATTTCTATCTACTTCAAAAGACACCCAGTGCTTGCTGGTTGCAGACGACACGCGCCCTGTGATGACGGCCGGCAGCGTTATTTCCCTATCAAGCTTGACTGGATCGCCATTAAGGGGCACCGAATAGAAGTGTTCCTCAGCCACAGCGGCAAACACCGAGGCGAATAGGAGTCCTGCCAAGAGGAAGCCTTTCTTCATTGTCCTTCTCCTTTCGTCTCGGCGCCATGCCGCACTCGGCGGCCGTTATTTTTTCTGGAGGGCTTCGAGGAGGTTCTCCTTCGCCGGCTCGGGAGCCTTGGCGGGCTCTTCGCCCGCCGCCTCCCGAACCTTGGCGGCGGAGCGCTCATCCTGCGCCTTCGCAGCGTCCTTCTCTTCCTTCTCCTTGCGGAGCTTGTCGATGAACTCGCGCCAATCGACATCGCTCTCCTCGTGGCGTTTGATAGCCTCAAGAACATCCTTCTGGTGTTTTTCGGCCCACTCGCGACGTTCCTTCTCGGTCTTCTCCTCGATGTCCTTGATGCGCTTCTCCTTCGCTTCCTCGAGCTTCTTGCCCGTGGCGTGTTCCTCATCCTGTTCGGCCCACTCGAGTGCCTGGCGGCGCAGCTGCTCCTTCTTCGTGACGGGATCGGCGAGCGCCGAGAGCGACCAGCCGTTGTCGTCCCACGGACGCGTGGTGCTCAGCACCTTCTTGCGCCGGAGAGCCTCCGCCTGCGATGCCGCCGCGTCGTCAAGCACGTATGGCGTGATAAACACCAGAAGTTCGCTACGCGACTCTTTAATCGACACGCTGCCGAACAGCCACTTGCCGATCCACGGGATGTCCTTCAGCAGCGGGATGCCGCTCACGGACTGCACGTTCGACTTCTTGGTGAGTCCACCCATCATAATCGTCTGGAGGTTCTCCACCGTCACCTCCGAGGACATCTTGCGCGTTGTGACGGTCGCGTACGGATCCGTGCCGCCCGACTCGTTCGGCACGTTCTGGTCCGCCCCCTGCGTCTCGAACTTCTCCTCGATCTTGAGCATGACGGTGCCGTTCTTGTTGATGTGAGGCGTCACCTTCACGGTAAGGCCGATGTCGCGCTTCTCGTAGTTGCGCACCTGCGTGCCGGAATATGTGGAGCCCGAGTACTGGTAGCCGCTGAAGAGGTAGATCATGTCCGTCGCCTCGATCGTGGCCTCCTTGTTGTCGAGCGTCATGAGAACCGGCGAGGCGAGCACCTTCGATCGGCTGTCGCTCTTCGCGGCCTGAATGATGGAGGCGATGTTGAGCTTGTCGCTCTTCAGCAGGTAGTTCACGCCGCCGCCGATCGGGTTCGCTGCGGTGAGGACGGCCTCGTTAGTCGATGCGTTGACAGCAGCGTTCATCAGCGTACCGAGCATGGACGTGCCGGAGCCGCCGCCGCCGCCGAGCATGTAGCTACCGTTGTTGTAGAAGCCGTCGCGGGTCAACTTCGTAATCGTCTTCATGACGGGATTGCCAGTGTCCTCTGTCGTCTGGCGCGTACTGGTCGCGCCGGAATCGTCCGTGACCTCCTCCCAGAACAGCTTGCGGCCGGAGGAGTCCGTGGCCTGAACCTGCTGGGTCGTCCTCTGCCGTCCGCGCTGGACCCAATCGACGCCCGTCTGGAGGTCGTCGCCCAGTTCGACCTGAATGATGACGGTTTCAAGCAACACCTGGGAGAGCTTGATGTCCATATCCTCGATCACATGCAGGATGAGGTTCATGTCCTCCTTGCGCGCCTTCACGACGATGGCGTTGAGGCGCTTGTCGGCAAGTATCTTGACGGTGTCCTTGTTTAGCGCGCCAAGATTGGAGTTGGCGGCGGACGGAGTCGTGGGACGCGGAGGCGTGAATCCCGGACGCGCGCCCTGGGTGAGGTTGCGCGTGGCCGCGCCGGCGCGGTTCGCGTTCGCGTTCTGGTTGTTCTTGGACTGGGTCGTACTCGACCCGATGAGGTCGTTGAGCATCGAGGCCACCTCTTCGGCTTCCGCATGCTTGAGTTGGTGTACCTTCACGGTCTCGTCCGGCTCAGTCTCCACGTCCAGGCTCTCGATGATCCTCTTGAAGAAATTCCAGTTGGTCTTCGAGGTTATGACGATTAGCTTGTTGGAGCGATCGTCGGCCACGATCAGCACCTTGCCGCGAATCATGCCGCGGTCGGCGTCGGAGATGGCCGCAGTGAGCACCGCGTTGGGCGTGTTGACAGGCTGCTCCGGCTTGTTCATGCCAGGGCGGTTGTTGAGGTTGAGGAGCCGGTTGGGCTGCGGGGGCGCGGTCGGGCGCGAGAAACCCGGTCCACCGCTGGACTTCACGGATGCGGCAGCTTTTTGCGTGTCCTTCTCAGATGCCGTGACGATTTCCTCCAGGCGCGCCTTGATTTCAGACGCGACGGCGAACTTCACCTCGTGAACGTACACCTCCTCGAGGACAGGGTTCGGCACGTCGAGTTCCTTGATTATCTCGAGCATGCGGTTGACGTTCTCCTGCGTATCGGTGACGAGGATCGCGTTGTTGCGTTCGAACACCTGGAATTGGCCTTTTTCATCCATGAATCCCTTCAACGCCTCTTGTGCCTCGGCCGCCGTGATGTGGTCCAGCCGGATGAGCTGGCTGATCACGCGGCCTTTTTCGGGAAGGCCGTTGGTGGAGACGTTCATCAATGTGCGGATACCCTGGGTGCGCACGGACTTGCGCTCTAAGGCGCGGAGGAAGTGCTTGTCGAACGGCTCGATCACCACGCCGTTCATCACGAGTGCCGCCTCGATGGCCAGAAGGTAGGACTCCTTGTCGAGCTCGAGACCGTTTGACGTGAGCGTGATCTGCGTCTTTGGAAGGTTCGGCGCGGGCAGCAGTACCTTCTCGGAAAGCGACGCATACTGCATCAGCACGAGTTCCAGCGGCGCGTTCTCGAAGTTAAGCATGGGCACGCCATTCGTTCCCTTCGGTATTTCCTTGAGCTGCTCGGAGATCGGCTTCGCCTCAGGAGCGGGCTGTGCCGCAGCTGCCGCGCCGGGTCTGCGGAGCCCTCCGCCCGAACGCAACAGGCCTGGTCTACGGGTTGGCTGTAACTGGGCAAGTGCCACGGCCGAAACCGCGGATAGCGCCGCAATGGCGAGAAACTTCTTGATGTTCATGTTCATAATATCCAGGTTCCCTTCACTTCGTCTTTTCCTCGGGCACGTCGCCCTTCAGGTATGCGCAGGTAAGCACGAGCTTGCCGTTAAGCGCGCCGGGATTCTTCGGACGCACGCTGATCTCTAGTTCACGCACGTCCATCATTGCCTCCGTCGACTTGTTGACGGCGTACAGAAACTCCACCAGACGCTGCAGGGAGGTGTTGTCATACCTCACGTCCACGGGCATCTCCCAGACGCCGCCGTGGTCCTCCTCGGTCTGCGACGCCTTCAGGCCCTTTCCCACGCTCACGTGGTATTCCGCGGCCAGGCGCTCGATGATGCGCTCCCAGCGCGTGGCGGGCATCTCGTTCTCGTCCACGAGCGGCATGCGCAGCCGCTTGGTCTCGGCGCGCTCCTCCCAGAGGGGACGGTCTTCGATGAGGGCCTTTTCCCGCTTTAGCGTATTGAGTTCCCTCTCGTAACCCTTGCGCGCGAGCTCCCACGCCTTGTTGCGGCCGGTGAACCACATAATCGCCGCAAGGGCGTAGAGCGCCACCACGACCACGATGGCAACGACCATCCGGTCCCTGCGCGACTTTGCCCCGGGCATCGTCATTTCGACCTCCCTTTCTCGGCCTTGTCCTCTTCCACGACGGGGAACTTGGCCTCAATGGTGAACGGGAAGAGCCCGTCGCGGTTCTGGCTTGAATCCGACGGCTTCACTTCTGAAAACAGCGCCGGGGCGTTCTCGTCGGTCTCCACCTCGCCGTCTTCGCTGACCTTGGCAACCTGCGTGGCGCGGAGCGCCTGCTCAAGTTTCCGCCAGCTTTCGCGCTCGGACGCCTTGCCGCGCACGAACACTCCGTCGCCGCGACGGAAGCGGAAAAAGTCGAATGTCATACCCTCGTCCTCCGGAAGGCTATCCGACACGAGCTTGAGCATCTCGAGCGCGCACGTGGACCGGTCCTCGTATCGGTCGATGAGCGCCACGCGGTTCGTCATGTCCAGCACTTCCTTGTATGCGCGCGCGTGCGCTCCCTTGCGGAGGTCCTTCTGGTGGTCCCGCATCTTGTTGTACACGATCTCGTAGCCGAACAGCACTCCCATCACGATTGCCCAAAGCCCGACGGCGACTGCGAGGAACGCCTTGAGCTTGCCGCGGAAACGTGACTCCGTCCGCGCCTCCGCCCAGTCGGCCGGCGTCACGTCGAACGTCCCGCCCTCGGCCTCACGCTGCGCGCAACCCTCCACGCCGGCGGACGGGTTGTCCACGATCAGCGTGCGCACCGGGCCGAACACGGAGAGACGCTCAAGCACTTCCTTGTCCGGCTGCTCGAATCCGCACACCGCGACGTCGCCCACTTCCGCCCCGCCCACATCGCACGCAAGCAGGCTCAGAGTAACCTCCCGGACGAGCTCCGCCGAAGAACCGACGTTGCCGATGCCGCGCAGCTGTACTGGCGCGCCGTCGTCAAGCACCGCGAGGTCCCAGCCGTCGCCCAGGTTCAGCAGCACGAGGCGACGATGCGCCTCAACTTCGCTCAGGCGCGGCCAAAGGCTGCGCAGCCAGCCGAGCGCCGTTGCGTCAGTGCGCGTCACATGCACACGGGCTGCGGTGAGCGCCGCGCCAATCTCGGACGCGGCCGCCGCCGGCAATGCCGCAGCAAGCACCTGTATCTCGGAATCAGTCTCGGCCACGACCTCCGCAGCGGGCGCAAGATCCTCGTCGGGGAACGGCGATATGCCGTCCAGCTCCAGCTTCGCCGCGCTCAGTAGCTCGTCACGCGCCTCCACGGGCATGCGCACGCCCTTCACCAAGAGCTTAGAAAGCGGAATCGCCAGCGAGAACTCCGACTGTTCGAAATGCTTCGCCGCAGCTCGCAGCGCGCGGGCAAGCGGCTTGTCCTCTTCCGCCACTGCCTCCACGGGTGCTTCTTCGGAGAAGTCGGCCGAGGTAGCGGAATCAATCGGTGTGGCAGGCTGACTGCCCATCGGGATGGCGGGCTGACTACCCATCGGGGCGGCGGGCGTCTCGCCCGCAGATGCCGCTGCGGACGTCACGTCCGCAGCCCCCGCCACGAGCGGCCACGACTCAACTTCGGTGCACACGAACGCGCCGTTCCGCTCCTCGAGCCGAACGCCGCGCAGGAATGCGCCTTCGATGCCAAGCACTGTAACTTCTTTTGCCATTCGCGATATTATCTCATTTTCATTGACGCGGTGCAAGGGCTAATGCCCCGAAACCGCGAATATGATACCACACTCCGAACGCTCATGCGTTATAACGATGTCACGGATTTGTCAGAAAAACGTCAAACCCTGCCGTCAGTCGAACACGAAGCTCTGACCCTCTACGGGCGCGACGGGACTCGGACAGCCATGCTCGGCGAGAAGGTCGGCCATCATCTTCACGCGGTCAGGCTCGCCGTGGACCGCGAATGCGTGCTTCACATGGCCCTTCACGCCGTCGTACCAGTCCATGAGGCCGTTCCGGTCCGCGTGCGCCGAGAGGGCGTTGATCGTATGGACGCGCGCCTCGAGCTTGACCTCTTCGCCGAGCATCTTCACCGTGTCTTCCTTGTGCTCCACTAGTCGTCGGCCGAGCGTGCCCTCCGCCTGGAAGCCCACGATGAGCACGATGTTGCGGGGATCGCCCACGGACGCCTTCAGGTGATGCACCACGCGCCCGCCTTCGCACATGCCGCTCGCCGCAACGATCACCATCGGGCCACGCAGCTCGTTGAGGGACATTGATTGCTGCGGAGTCTCCACGAACTGCATCCCCGGGAACGTGAGCGGGTTCACGCCTGAATTGAGGAGGCGCATCGCCTCGTCGTTGTAGCAGCCAGTGTGCTTCTCGTATATCATCGTGGCCTTCTTCGAGAGAGGCGAGTCGATGTACACGGGAATCTGTCGGATGCGGCCGGACGCAAGGAGCCGGTTGAGGTAGTAGAGGATTTGCTGCGTGCGACCCACGGAGAACGCCGGGATGATGAGCTTCGAGCGCTGCTGCACGATGTCGTCGATGTAGCCCTTCAGACGCCCCTCCACGTCCTCCGCCGAAGGATGCAGACGGTCGGCGTAGGTGGATTCGATGAGCACGATGTCCGCTCCCTGCGGGTACTCGTAGTGGCGGAGGATCGGCTGGTTCGGCTGGCCGAGGTCGCCGCTGAAGAGCAGGCGGTGGCTGTGGCCCGTGCCGCCGGCGACGTCCAGCATCACCTGCGCGCTGCCGAGGATGTGCCCCGCGTTGAAGAACGTGAGCGTGATGCCCTTGAATATCTCGCGCGCCTGGTGCAGGTGGAGAGGCTCGAAGAGCGGCATGAGAGCGTCCACGTCCTCCTCCGTGTAGAGCGGCTCGAACAGGTGCTTGCCCTGCGCGCGACGTTTCTTGTTGACATACTCAAGATCACGCATCTGCAGGAAGCAGCTGTCGCGCAACATCACGTTTACGAGGTCAATCGTAGCCGAGCGTGCGTACACCTTGCCGCGAAACCCGCGCCGCACGAGCTGCGGCAGGTTGCCCGAATGGTCGATGTGGGAGTGCGAGAGGATCACCGCGTCGATGGACGCGGGGTCCACCGGCATGTTCCGGTTCCGCTCGAACGCCTCTTTGCGGTGCCCCTGGTAGAGCCCGCAGTCTAGCAAAATCCGCTTTCCGTTCGCCTCCACAAGGTGCATGGAGCCGGTAACGGTCTGCGCCGCGCCGTAGAAGGAAATTTTCATGCGGATAGTATAGCATATTTTGGTATAATCTGTGGCCGTGAAACGAGAAACTAGGAATATTTTTCTGTATGCCGCCCCATTCGCCACATGGATCGGACTGCAGATGGTTCTGCCCGTCACCGCGTGGGCCTACGCCGTACGCGCGGCCGCCACCGCGCTCGTGGGACTGTGGTGCCTGTGGAAGGGTCGAAGCGACAAGAGTGTCGCTTCTCCGAATGGGCCGCGACAAGCGCGGCCCCCCCGCCTCGGGGAAGCGGCGCTCTCGCCGCTTCATGGTCCCGGGGAAGCGGCGCTCTCGCCGCTTCGCTTCTTCACCGGCCTTCTCGCGGGCATCCTCGTGACCGTCCTCTGGATCGTGCCCGAAATCTCCCCCTTCTACCGCACATGGTTCTGCTGGCCAATCGGCTCGCTGCCAGCAGCTTCCACCGATCCTTCCCCATACGACCCAGCCGTATGTGGCTGGACGCTCACCATTGCCAAGCTCGTCGGCAGCGCCTTCGTTATCGCCCCCGTCGAGGAGGTGTTCTTCCGCTCCTTCCTCTACCGCTGGCTCCAGAAGCGCGACTTCCTTTCAATCCCCCTCGCGCGCTTCGACCTCTCTGCCTTCCTCTGGATGGTGTTCCTCTTCTCGCTAGAGCACGACCGTCCGCTCGCCGCCGCCCTCGCGGGCGCGGTTTACGGATTCGCCGCAATTCGCTGGGGGCTCACCAGCGCCATCATCGCGCACGTCACCACGAACCTGCTCCTCGCCCTCCACGTGATCTTCAGCGGCGCGTGGGCGTTCTGGTGAGTTTCTCCTGGCAGTCAGCTCACTTAGGCATGCCGGAGATGAACGAACCGAGGTTGTAATTCTGCGGCGGCTGCGGCTTGCCCATGCCCACGCCCTTCTTCATCAGCGCCTTCAGCTCGTCCAGATGGTTCGCATACACGCCGCGCGGCAGGCACCCGTGGTCCTTGCACACGCGCGCGGCCATGCCCACGACCTCGCCCATCATGCCCGTCGTGCGCATCACGCGCGTCGTCCCGAGCGCGACGTGCGTCACGCTGATGTTGCGGCCAGCCATGAAGAGGTTCGCCACGTTCCGCGAGTAGAGGCAGCGGTACGGAATCGGATAGGCGTAGTGCCGGTTGTGCGTGCAGATGGATCGGAACGGCTCGCCGTCGTAGTGCTTCGTGTTGCGCGGCATCGGGTAGTGGAGGTCGATCGCCCACGTCGTGCAGCACGTACCGTCTGGGTACTGCACGAAGTCAAATATATCCTGCTGCGTGAGGATGTGGTCGCCCATGAGGCGACGGCTCTCGCGCTTGCCCGCCACGTAGGCCACCCACGCGAATTCGCGGTTCGCGTACTTTTCGCGCTTCGCGGCCTTGTTCTTCAGGAAGGACCAGTTCGAGTACACGACGAGCATCCCGTAGTCGCGGATGCGCTCGAACTCGGAAATCTGGTCGCGCATCATGCCCGTCTCCCAGTCCCAGTCGCCGCGAAGGCCGTGTTCGCAGTTCCGCTCGTTGAACGGGATCATCCAGGGTTCGGAGGGGAACGCGACGGCGTGCCCCGCGTCCTTCGTGTACCACTGAACCGACGCTCCCATCGTCATCTTGTCCGCCTTCTTTGGCGCCATGTCCTCGCCCGTCTCGGACTTCGCCTCGCGTCCCATGCGGAAGTCCGCCCCCGCCAGCGCGCCCACGCAGGCGTCGCCCGTGCAGTCCGCGAAGAGCGGCGCCTCAAACGTGGTGCGTGCGCCAGTCACGACATCGCGCCCGATTACGGCGGCGATGCGATCGCCGTTCTTCTTCGCCTCGACGACCCGCGTGTTGAGAAAGAGCTGGATGTTCTTCTCGGCGGACACAACGTCGAGCTTGCGTTGATCCTCGTAGCGTTCAGCTGGCTGCGCGTTGCCGCCCTTCGCGGGACCGATTTCAGCCACCACGTCGCCGAGACGCGGATATGGTCCGAGGTTCATGGACCCGCCGAGGTGTACGCGCACCTCGCTCGAATTCGCGCCGCCGAGCATCGGACGATCCTGCACGAGCGCCACCTTCACCCCCAGACGCGCTGCCGAGATCGCCGCGCACGTGCCCGCGATGCCGCCGCCACATACGACGAGGTCGGCCTTTACCGTACGCGATGGTGCAGGCGCGACGGGACGCGACGGCGCATCACCGGCCGTGAGGCATACGGCGTCGCAGCGTCCGTCGAAGCCCGTGAGGTCGTGGAGCGCGATCGTGGTTTTGCCCTTCTCCAGCCTCACTTCGCCGGCCTTCTGCCACAGCCAGCCGCCCGCGCCGCGTCCAAGTACGCTCGGTAATTCGTTTCCATTCACCTTGACCGTAAACGTGCCGGCGGCGTACATGCTCCACGGCGCGGTCCAGTTGCGCGTGCGCGCCCACACGTGGTAGGTGCCCGTAGCCGGACACTCAAACGTGGTGACGGCGTCGGACACGGGATTTCCCATGCCGTGCGCGAGCAGGAACGAGGAGCCCATCTGGTCGATGAACTGCGAATCGACCGCCCATCCGCCACGGTCGGCGAACTGCTCGGCCTCAAGGCAGATCGTCGCCCCACAAGCCGTCCCGCCCGCAAGCAGGGCCAACGCCGTTAAAGCATTCATAGTCAGAGTCCAATCACTTGCGTCTGCACCTTCACGTCTGGCGCTGCGCCCATGCCGGGCATGCCTCCGACATTTTCCATAATGTCGCCCAGGCCGCCGATACCGCCCCCGCTCGTGCAGTCGAAGATCGTGTTGACCGTGTCTCGCACCACGTCCACGTCCTCGCCCTGGTAGCCAAGTTCGCGCGCAACCTGTCCTACAAGCGCCGCGCGCGCCTTCTTGGCGACCGGCGCCATCTCCATGTCCAACATCACCATCTTCTGGATAGACTCCACGTCCGGGAAGCCGCCCTTCATCTTCGCCGCGATGGCCTCGCGTTTCTCCATGAGCTTGAGGAATTTCGCGTGGTTCTTGCGTTCGTCGTCCGACATGCCGTCCGTGTTGACCGACGCAAGGAATTCCATCCGCCCCTTCGCCTTTTCCGCGAGGCGCGCGCGCAGCTGCGACATCGCGTTCGTGACCTGCGAGAACTCCTCGCGCGTGAGCTGGCTCTCCAGCTTGCCAAGAACATCCTTGCCGTCACCGTCCAGGGAGATTACACGCTCGGTCTTGTTCGTCTCCGTCTGCGCTGACACCACCTTTTTCAGGCTTTCGGACTTCAGCGCGGTAACCGCGCGACGTGCCGCCGCAAGGTCGCGCTCCAGTTCCGCAATGCGCTTCTGGGCCTTCGCCAGACGCGCCGTATCGCCAGACGCAGCAGTCTTTTCCGCCACAGGCTTCTTTTCCTGCACCGCCTCGGGTTCAGGATTCTGGCTGCGCCACGTCGCCGCTACAAAACCTCCAGCGGCCCCCAGCGCCAACGCCGACAATGCAACTAGTATCGTCTTCATTTCTGACTCCTTTTCGCTTTGACTTTAACGACTCGCGCCCCCCACACGCCCCAGACGATCAGGCCGATGGTGGATAGCACGGAAATGGCAATCTGGACCTGCCGTCCACGGTTGGGCGCAGGCGCCTCCTTTGGCGGCGGCGCGGATACGGACGGTCTCTCGAACAGCGCAAGCTGCGCCGAGGTTCCCGTTGCGCGCGTAATTCCTCCCGTGGCGGACACGGCATACATGCCGGCAGATTTTAGGCGGCCCGACCGTACCCATTCGTTGAACGTCCTGTCCTTGCGAAGCGTGGTTCCGTTGACGAGGAAGTAGCGGATGTCAGGGGCGGATGGATCGTCCGCCACCTCCGCAAGGTGCGCGCCCAGCGAATCGCGGATGGCTTTTCCGCCTTCCTTCTGTTCAATTGCCACAAAAACCTTGCCGCCGCCCGCAGTCAGCACGTCATCCGCCGCCGCGTTCTGGAGGCGCACGAAGGAGACATCCTCCACGGCGCAGTACTTCGAATCGATGTAGGCAAGGTTCACGACGTTCGCAACAGCCAACACGACGAGCACGCACTTCAAACCGAACGGTGCAATCTCTCCATCGCGACGGAAACCGCGCCATGCGGCCTCGAAACCAAAACCTGCAAGCGCGGCCACGCAGAACTCAAGCAGATGCACGAACTTCACCGGCGCGCGCAGCGAACCGCCGAACGGTAGCGCGAAGACTAGTTTGTAGAACGGCGTAAAGCACCCGAGCGCGCACAAATACATGAGCACGCCCGCACCGATCCAGAACGGCACGTCGCGCCAGCTTCCGGATTCGTCCTTCCTGTAACGCCACCAGCCGACAATGCCGACAATGGCGAAGAGAACCGTGAGGATGCCGAAGTAGAGTGAATGCTGCCGGTAGGGCATCCAGATCGTCTCGCCGGCCTTGAGCGTCTCTCCCGTCACGGGATGCTTCTGTCCGGCGGCGCCTGCTGGCACGACGATCTGCTGGCCGAGACGACCCCTGTAGGGATTGGTGGGGCTCACGCGCGGATCGTTCGATCCACCGTGGACTTCAGCAACGATGAATTCAAGCGTGTCCTCCGGCGGCAACGACCAGCTCGTGCAGAAGCGCCACCGTTCGTCGGCGGACTTGTCGACCGTTTCGTTCGCGTCCTTCCCGCTCGTCGCGGCGATCTGCGCCTCGCGTCCGGCGAGATCCTGCGTGAGCGCGCGCGTGAACTGCGGCATGCCGATTGCACACGCAACGACGGCCGTCACGCCGACTCCCGCAAGAATGCGGGAGAACTTGACATTCTTCCATTCGCGTACAAGCGTCCACACGCCGTATGCGAAGGTGAGCGCGGTGAAGAGCAGCCACATGTCCGGCTGGCGCGCGGCCCCCCAGGCGAGCACCGCGCCAAGGAGCGCCCAGTTGCGCCACCGCCCCTTCCGCACCGCACGGTCCGCGAGACCGAACGCGAACGGACCGTACATCATCCAGATGAACCAGCCGAGGTGTCCGGCGGAGAAGAGCGTGAACGTATAGCCCATGAGACCGTAGGCACCGCCACCCGCCGCCGCGGCGAAGTGCGAGAGCCCACGCCCGCGCAGGTAGAACATCAGCCCCAACGCGGCGAGGTAGCCCGCGAGCGCGTACTGGAGTTCCTGCCAGAAGTACATGCCGCCGAGGACATGCATGAGGTCGGAGGGGACGAAGTCGTGTCCCGCGACAAGCGCCTGAAACCACTGAGCCAACTCGTTGATCGGGTAGAATGTCGGGTTGTCAGGCTCCACCGGCGCGCGGTCGAGCGACCACGTGCCCCAGAAGATGCCGCCCATGCACACGACATAGAGCACGGTAAGCGCGAGAACCGCGATCGTCGCCGGCCGTTTGAAGAATTCCTTTATCCGCTGCATTGCCTTTTACCTCTTTTTCGTAATCAAAAGGATTTCCTTTCCGGTCGCCACATCAAACTCAGCGTCGAACCCAGCCCTGACGAATCGACTTTCGGTCACTGCGAGTCCGCATGACTCCGCCCAACTCCGAATCTCATCTGACGTAAAACGCCGATCACACAACAAATACTCGCCCGGCAATCCTGTTCCAGAAGAAAACTGTTCCTTTCTGCAAGCTATGTGGTGCTTGTCGTCAAGAAGGATGTAATTTGGATTGAAAAACTCGCCCGTGGTCTCCATGGAGCGAGATGGAGGAAGCGCGAATATCCTACGTGTGGCCTCAACGGGGTCGTCCAGATCTACCTTCTGCGCACACTTCTCAGCAACATATCCGTAATTTGAAACCGACAACACGGCGTACCCGCCAGGTCTAAGGTTTGCGGCAACGGACACAAGGACGGCCTTGTTGTCCGCATCATCAGGGAAAGACCCGATGACGTCGTAGAGGCAAAGAATCAAATCGTATGGTTCAGGCGACCGCCAGGACCTTGCATCTTCTTTCATCACACCAGGAGCGCACGAAGCGAAGTCAATGGCCGTCAAGTCCGTGAAACCCGCCGCCAGCAGCGCCTCGACGTGCCGTCCGGAACCCGCACCGAAATCTGCAATGCGCGCCGTTCGTGGCAACTCTGGAAGCCAGCCAAGAATGGCGGAGACCTCGGCCTCAGTTTTTGCCGCCCATCCCTGCTCACGTTGCGGCATTCGCGCGTATGCTTCTGTAACGAATCGCGCAGAGGAGAGGATGAGGCTCCTGTATGCCTTGAAATCGTCTAGCGGCTGTTCGCGGAACACGATGGCAAGCCATTCTGCCCCCTCCGGCAAAACACCCAACCGCGCAGATAACGTCACCGTCGCCTCCGACGGAGAAGAGCGATCCGTGTAAAATCCAGAATCTATCACCGACTCCGCAGTAGAGACCGTCCACTTGGCAGATGCAAGGAATCCGATTCCGGAAAGTATTTCTCTCCTGACGAATTCCTCATTGTCTTTCATCGAGAGCGGGCACACGCGGCGAAAAGTTGCCCCCTCCAAGGACTCGACCGTAAATGCGTTGGATGTTACGATCCCCCAACAGCAGAAATCCGAAAAGCCCCAGATTGCATGCAAGAGCGTACTGGCAATGCCACGGCGACGATACTGCTCATCCACTACCAGCTGCACCACAAACGCCGCGCGTCCTCTGGACGTGTCGCACACGCGAAACACCGCTTCCGCAACAAGCACCTCCTTATCACGGCAGAACGCAACCTGATAGTCATCCGTTGCATACGCCCTGCGATAGTAGTTCGGCGAGAGTCGAATGCGCCGCCCTGCACGTCCAGAAGGATCTTGTTGGCTGTAGAATCCGTATGAAGACGAAAAGAGTTCCGACACTTCGTCCCATTCGGCGTCACCAAGCGCCGAGCCAGACAAAACCGAATATGTCAGAACATCTTCAGACACGTTAGTGTCTCCAGTAAGTCTTGTAAGTAGTCGAGCCGCCGCGACGGCCACCGCCACCGTAACCGCCACGACCGCCGTAGCCACTACGGCCACTATAACCGCCACGGCCACCGTAACCGCCGCCGTAGTCGTCATCGTCGTCGTCCCAACGACGGTGGCCGTAGGATGGTTCGGGAGCTGAATAGAGCGTCTGCTCCTCAATAAGCTGCTTGGGGATCTCGCGCACGAACACGGACGGCTCGACGGGATACTGTCCGCCGTCGGCCGTCTTCTTCGAACGCGGCACGCAGAGGTAGAGGCGGTCCTTCGCGCGCGTGACCGCCACGTAGAAGAGACGCCGCTCCTCGGCGAGATTGCCGTCCTCGATGCTCCGCGCGCTCGGGAACACGGTGTCCGCAAGCCACGGCAGGATCACGACGGGCCACTCCATGCCCTTCGCCTGGTGAACGGTCGTGAGGTGCATGTGGTCGGCGGGGAGTGACGCCTTCGCACGCGCGTCGAGGTTCGTCATCAGCGCGACCTCGTCGAGGAAGGCACCGACGCCGCCTTGCGTGGTCGCAATCTGCGCGGCGATTTCCGTGAGGTCGTCGACGCGCTGGTCGGCCTCCTCCGGCTCGAATTGCCGGTGCAGATGCGCGCCGTAGAATAAATCGACGAAATCGGTCACGAGCTTGCGGTCCTCCTTCTCGGCGAGGTGTCCCGGCGCCGCCGCGAAGGCGCTCTCGATCTGCTGCCAGCCGGGACGCCCCTTCGCGCACATCAGCTCGCCGAGGTGCATGCGCTCCATCGGATTCGTGCCATCGAACGAGCCGCCGAGCGCCTTCCAGTACTTGCGCGCCGTGCCCTCGCCCACACCGGGCAGCAGCTCCATGAGGCGCATGAAGCTCATCTCCGCGCGCGGGTTGATGCAAAGACGCAGAAACGCGAGCACGTCTTTCACATGCAACTGCTCGAACACGCCCACGCCGCTCGTGATGCGGAACGGCAGACGGCTGCGCGTAAGTGCCATCTGGATGTCGATCGAGGTGTAGTGCGAGCGGTAGAGGACGGCGATGTCGCCGTAGGGGACACCGTTCGCGTGGAGCGCCGTGGCAAGCTTTACGATCGCCTCGGCCTGGGCGCGTCCGTCCCACACGTTGTAGAGACGCGGCTTCGGCGCGCCGCCGGTGCGGAACGGACGCAGCGTCTTCTCGAACTCGTGCGGCACGTCCTTCATCACCGTGTTCGCCACGTCGAGAATCGGGGCCACGCTGCGGTAGTTGCGCTCGAGCTTCAGCACCTTGCAGTCGGGCCAGCGGCTGGGGAACTCGCGGATGTTCTCGAACTTCGCGCCACGCCACGTGTAGATGCACTGGAAGTCGTCTCCCACCACCATGATGTTGCGGTGCTTCGCGGCGAGGATGTCCGTAAACGCGGCCTGGAGGCTGTTCGTGTCCTGGTACTCGTCCACGAGCACATGCTGGAAATGCTCCTGGAGGAAGTTGCGCGTCTTCTCGCTTTCGCGCAGGAGACGGAGACCGTTCACGAGGAGGTCGTCGAAGTCCATCGCACCGAGGGCGGCCTTCTTCTCCGCGTAGGCGCGGCACACCTTCAGGATCAGCTCCACGTCGCCAAGCGCGGTCTTCGTCTGGTAGCGGTTGACCACGCGCTCAAGGCTCTCCTCGCCGTTCGCGGCGTCGGAGACGAGTTTCAGGAGGAACTCCTTCTTCTGGAAGTCCTTGACGTCCTTCACGTTGTCCTTGATGCACTGTCCCATGAGCTTCTTCTGGTCGTCCTCGTCGAGGATCGTGAACCCGGGACTGACGCCGAGGGGCGAACCCCAGCGGCGGAGGAACTTGTTGCAGATCGAGTGGAAGGTTCCGCTCCAGATGCCCGTCACGCCGGAGACGACACGCTGCGCGCGTTCGAGCATTTCGCGCGCGGCGCGGTTCGTGAACGTGAGCAGCAGGATGTGCTCCGGCGGCACGCCCTTCTCCACCAAATACGCCACGCGGTGCACTAGCGTGCGCGTCTTGCCCGTGCCGGCGGCCGCCAGCACGAGCATCGGCCCGTCCGGCGCCGTCGCCGCCGCGCACTGCTCCTGATTGAGCACTTTTGAAAATTCAATCATGGACACTAGTAGATGAAGAGCATTTCGCGGTATTTGGGAAGCGGCCAGCGCGCGTCGTCGACGAGGTGTTCGAGGGCATCGACCGTGTGGCGCAGGTCACGCATCGCGTCGATCTGGTCCTCGTGCTTGCCTTTCGTGAGGGCCTTGTCGAGACGCTCGCACTTGACGTGCAGGTCGTCGAGGCCCGCGCCGAGACGCACCGAAAGC
This sequence comes from uncultured Lentisphaerota bacterium, assembly GCA_946413265.1. Lineage (GTDB taxonomy): Bacteria > Verrucomicrobiota > Kiritimatiellia > RFP12 > UBA1067 > RUG572. Next base: position 8,603 of record CAMKJU010000035.1, on the reverse strand, counting down.
GCCTTGAGGCCGGCGATGCCGGTCTTGAGGCCGTCCTTCTTCGCCACGGAAAGCGCCGTCGCGAGCTTCGAGAATTCGTCGGCCACCACGGGACGCACCATCGAGCGCGCGATGTCGAGCGCGACGGCCCCTTCGATGCGGATGCGGCGATGGTAGTCCTCGAGCGCGATCTCGTAACGGCTCGCAAGCTCCCCTTCGGTCAGGACGCCATAGGCGGCGAACACCTTCTGGTTCGCGGGATCGCGGAGCGGCTGGATGGCGGACCGCGTGTCCGGCAGGTTCGGCAGTCCGCGCCGCGCGGCCTCCTTCGGCCAGTCGACAGAATAGCCGTCGCCGGAGAACAGCACGCGCTTGTGCGCGCGGATGAGGCGCTGGAGGAGCTTCTGGAGATTGGCGTTGAAGTCGCCCGGCATCGCGTCGAGCTTGTCCGAAATGGCGTCCACGGACTCCGCGACGATCGTGTTGAGCACCATCTGGTTCATCGCGCAGTTCTGCGACGAGCCGGGGGCGCGGAACTCGAACTTGTTGCCGGTGAACGCGAACGGCGAGGTACGGTTGCGGTCTGTCGTATCGCGCGGCAGCGGCGGCAGGGTGTCCACGCCGACCTTCAGCTTCGTGCGTCCCGCCGCGCGGGCGGAGGTGCCCGTCTCGATGGCCTTCATCACGGCGTTCAGTTCGTCGCCGAGGAAGACGGAGATGATGGCGGGCGGCGCCTCGTTCGCGCCGAGGCGGTGGTCGTTGCCGGCACCGGCCGTCATCGCGCGCAGGATGTCCGCATGCTTGTCGATGGCGCGGATGATCGCGGAGAGGACGGTGAGGAAGATCGCGTTCTCCTTCGGGTTCGAGCCGGGCTCGAGGAGGTTGCGTCCGTTGTAGGCGATGGACCAGTTGCAGTGCTTGCCGCTGCCGTTGACGCCCTCGAACGGCTTTTCGTGCAGAAGGCACTCGAAGCCGTGGCGCTCGGCTGTCTGGCGCAGCACCTCCATGATGAGCATGTTGTGGTCCACGGCGAGGTTGAGGTCCTCGAACACGGGCGCGAGCTCGAACTGCGCGGGCGCGACCTCGTTGTGGCGCGTCTTCGCGGGGATGCCGAGCTTCCAGAGGATGTCCTCCACCTCGGTCATGAACTTCAGGACGCGCGGACGGATCGCGCCGTAGTAGTGGTCCTCAAGCTGCTGGTGCTTCGCGGGCGCGGCCCCGAACACGGTGCGCCCGGTCTGCAGGAGGTCGGGACGCTGCATGTAGAAGCCGCGGTCGATGAGGAAGTACTCCTGCTCCGCGCCGAGCGTGACGGACACGCGTCCGTCCGGCTGGCCGAAGTGCGCCATGAGGCGGCGGAGCGCCTTCTTGAGCGCCTGGACGGAGCGGAGGAGGGGCGTCTTCGAGTCGAGCGCCTCGCCGCGGTACGAGCAGAACGCGGTGGGGATGCAGAGCGTGGCGCCATTCGCGTGGCGCTTGATGAACGCGGGACTCGTGGGGTCCCACGCCGTGTAGCCGCGCGCCTCGAAGGTGGAGCGGAGACCGCCCGACGGAAAGCTGGAGGCGTCCGCCTCGCCGCCGATCAGGTTCTTGCCGCTGAACGCCTGCACGGCCTGCGCGGTGCCGCGCGGCTCCACGAAGCTGTCGTGCTTCTCGGCGGTGCCGCCCGTGAGGGGCTGGAACCAGTGGGTGAAGTGCGTGGCGCCCTTCGCGAGCGCCCAGTCCTTCATCGCATGCGCCACGTCGTCCGCGATGGACGGGTCGAGCGGCTTCCCCTCGTTGACCGTGGCGAGGAGCTTCGCGGCGGTGGCCTTCGGCAGGAAGGCGCGGATTTCCTTCTCGCCGAACACATCCTCGCCGTACGTCGCCATGGACGTATCGGCGGGCAGGGAGGCGGACGGCGCGTCCGGCACCCGTTCGGCGATCGAGTTGATCGCATGTATGCGGTTATTCTTGCTCATGGAGAGAATATTATACCATATTTCCCGCGCGGCGTGCGCGATATGGTATAATATTGACTTCCATGTCCCGGAAAAGGAAGTCCAAATTCGCCTGTTGGTGCGAGTACGCGGCGTTGCGGAGCGCGTGCGCGGTGGTGAACGCCGTGCCCTACCGCATCGCCTGCGCGTTCGCGCGTGGGTTCGCGCGCTTCGCCTTCGCGTGCGGCTTCCACCGGAGCCGCACGCTTGAGCGCATCCAGTCCGTGTTCCCGGAGAAGGACGCCGCCGAATGCCGCCGCATCGCCGTCGACTCCCTCGCGAACGTGCTGCAGAGCGCCGTGGAGATGATCCGCGCGCCGCGTCTCGACAAGAAGTGGATCGCGAAGCACGTGAAGGACGTGCAGGTGTACGCGGACCGCCTGCGCGCAATCGTGGACGAGGGACACGGCGCCGTCATCTTCGTGCCGCACTGCGGCAACTGGTACATGGCCGCCTGGGCCATGGCGCGCTACGACATCCCGCTCTTCGCCATCGCCGCGAGCCAGCGCAACCCCTACGTGGAGGCCTGGATGCACCGACAGTACGGCTCCGTCGAGGTGCTCACGCGCGGCTCCGCCACCGTGCTGCAGGACATCCGCGCGCGTATCGCCTCGGGACGCGCCTTCGCCATCCTTCCGGACCTGCGCGTCCCCTTCCCCGATACGGAAGTCCCCTTCCTCAACGGCACCGCGAACGTCTCCCACGGCGGCGCGATGTTCGCCGTCGCCACGGGCGCGCCCGTGGTGGTGGCCATCATGCGCCGTGAGAACGGCCTCCACACCTTCGACCACCTCGCCACGCTCCGCCCGAACCCCGACGCCCCCGACCGCAGGGAAGAGGCGCGCCGCCTCATGCGCGAGGCGATGGCGCTCATTGACGAAGGCGTGCGCAAGACGCCCGAACAGTGGTTTTGGTACAACAGTCGCTGGATCCTCCAGCCACCCAAAAAACACAAGAAAAAGAGGCACACAGCATGAAAGCACAATCCACGGCCATCGCCCTCGCCGCCCTCCTCGTAGGCGCCGCCATCGGCCATTTCGTCCCGCCCCTGTTCTCAAACGCCGCAGAACCGGCAGAGGAGGATGCGAAAGAGGAGGCTAAAGCCCCCGAAAAGCGCTCCCACCGTACCCGCGCGCAATCTTCCCGCGAGCACGATGCCGACCTCAACCGCCTCCGCTCTCGGATCAAAAGCCTTGAGCGCCAGCTCGCCGAACAGGGCAATGCCGCGACCGAGGAGCCGATAGAAAAACCTTCGACCAACCGTGTGGAGGGACAGCGCCGATTCGGTCCGCCAACACGCGCGGACCTTGAGGAAATGCGCAAAAACGACCCGGCACGCTACGCACAGGAGACAAACCGCATCGCCCAGTTTCGTGCGGGCTGGCAAGGGCGACTCCAAAACCAGTTTGACATACTCTCAAGCGCGGACACCACGCACATGACGCCTAAACAGCGGCAGGTGCATGAAGACTACCTAAACCTTCTTGCGCGGATAGACGAACTCGGAGAGCAATTGAGCCCGCTTGCCGACGTAACGGAAGAGCAGCGCAGGGCTGCGGGACAGGAAATGCGCGAGACATGGCACCAGCTCCACGAATTGCAGAATGTTGAACGCGACACGCTTCTTACCCAGACGGCCAACTCGCTCGGCCTCCGCGGCCAACAGGCGCAAGAGGTCGTAAGCGCAATAAAGGCCGTATACGAGGCCACGGGCGGCGGACACGGCAGAGGCTGGGGCCGTGGTCCCGGCGGCGGCAGAGGCCCTGGCGGCGGTCGTGGTCCTGGCGGTGGCGGCCGGCGCCGATAAGGCATTTTGCCATTCAGCGCGTGCCGACGAATTCCAGCACCTGGCCGTCGGCACGCAGCCTCGCGGAAAGCGACGCATACGGCACGTCTTGGACGGACACGCCGTCCGCTACGGCAATGGACGCCGCAGTGCCCGCCGCCTGACCTAACGCGAAGAACACTGGCTCCATGCGGATCGACCCGAACGCGATGTGCGACGCCGAGAGGCACACAGGCACAAAGAGATTTGCGCACTCCGCACGCTTCGGCACGATTGCACCGTAGTCGATCGGGTACGGAGGAAAGCGACGGCCCTTGTCGTCCGTGCCCACCTCCACGTCGCCCTCGTTGCGCACATAACCCTCCGCCGTCACGTAACGGCGCACATGGTGCGAGTCCATGGTATATGCACCCATCGCGATGGGACGCTTGGCAACGACCTTACCCCGACAGTTCGCCTCTGTCATCACATATTCGCCGACCATGCGGCGCGCTTCGCGCACATAGAGCTGTTTCTGCCAACCGTCGCCGAAGCCGTCCTTGAACTCGTCCTTGCATGTGCCCCAGCGCGACACCTCGTTGCGAATCTTCTCCGGGACGCGCGGATGGTTCGCGAGCGTCCACATGAGGCCCTGTTGGTACTTGAGGTGGGCAGCAAGAATCTTCTCGCGCTCCGCGTAGGACGCCTCCGGCCAGTTCCAGTTCTGTCCGATGAAGTCCGTGGAGAAACCGGTGCGGTTGTTGGTGTCCGTCTTGCAGTTTGGCATCTTAGAGTTAATCCACGGCATCCCGTTGCGGTCAAGCGGACCTAGTGCCAAGTGGCGGAACATAAGCTCGTAGTCCTTCTCGTCGTAACCTTCGGGCTTCTTGAACGGAATGCGGTTCGCCGGGTTGTCGGTGAGGCACATGCGGAAGCAGTACGCCTGCACGCGCTTGTCTCCGTCGCCGGGCTTGAAGTCCGGGTCGTATGGTTCGACGCAGGGGAGAAGTCCGCTCTTCGGATCGCCGGGCACGACGTAAGGATCTATTCCCTTGTGGAGCTGGTGATACTTCGCGTACCTAGGCTCATTGCCGTTCAGCGTCTCACCGTAAACCGAGTTCGCCTCGCGGCCTACATGGTACGAAACGCCAGCCGCCGCCATGAGGTCGCCTTCGTACGTCGCGTCAATGAACACCTTACCACAATAGACGTTGCCCGAAAGCGTCTTAATGGAGGCGATGCGTCCGTCTTTCTTCTCAACGCCCTTCTCGCGGTCGAGCCACTCGTTGCGGCGAATGTCTAGTCCGTCGCGCTTCTCCCAGCCTTCCAGGATGGAGAGCGCCACGGACGGCTCAAACGTCCACTTCGACTCGCCCTTGAGTATGCCGACTGACGTGGCCTTGCGCCTTTTCTCGTTCGGGAACTGGACGACCAGGTGGTCGGGATTCCCGTAGTACGTGGCCACGTCCTTGTAGAACTGGAGTGCAAGCCCACCAAACGCGGCCTTGTTGCCGATGTCCGTAGCGCCAAGCCCGCCGGTGGTGAGTCCGCCGATACGCGTCTCCGGCGACACGACCACGGCGCTCCGTCCCATACGCTTCGCCTGAACCGCAGCCGAAAGCGCGGCTGGGGTACTGCCGTAAATCACGATATCGCAGTCGTGTGTGATGGCTGCACCCACACCAGCCGCCACACATGCTGTAGCAAGAAGAACGGCTGCATGAAAAGCCCCTCTTGCCTTCTCGGTTCGTGTTGCAAACTTCATTCGACTTCTCCTTTGCCTGTAGAAAGCACATTGCAATCGGCACGGTTTGCGATTGCAGAGTGGGGGACTGGTGGGCTATAGTAGATTCGAACTACTGACCTCTTCCATGTCAAGGAAGCGCTCTAACCAACTGAACAAAGGGTTCAATCGTGGTCATTGACTTGGGGAGCGTACTTTTGAGTTCTGTTATGTGTGTTTTCATGCCAAGATTATACCAAAAAATTCGGAGGACGAAATGGGAATAAGAATAATTCGTAAAGGCAAGACCTATCGCCGTTGGTGGTATGGTGAGTTTCGCGAGAATGACAAGCTCAAACGAGTCAAACTACCTGTGAGAGTAGTTGGCGAACCACCAATCTCCTTTTCCACCCATGATGAAGGTGATGCGAGATTTGAGGTTAGCAAGGCGAAAGCGCAAAGTGCTTTTGAGGAATTCATGGTCTCGCGCCAACAAAAAGGGAATGCTGAGGGGCTTCTTGAATGTCTCATTGAGTCCAAGACAGGCGAAAAGGTATCCTATGTGCGACTTGACACTCTCGCGAATCTTTGGAATGGAATGGCGAGAACGAAGGAACTTGGTGAGGGACGCCAAAAGAACAACGCCTTCGTCATCAATGACTTCGCGAAGTTCTGTGGAAAAGAATACCTCTATCAAGTCAATGCTGATGATGTGAAAGCCTATTTCGCCAAGATTAGAACAACATTGGCGTGGTCAAGCGTCAAAAGTCGCATGAGCCTCCTTTCTGGGGCGTTCAATCGTTTTCTCCCCCATGGATGTGTCAATCCATTCAAGACCATTCTCAAACGCGACACGAGCGAGGACGCCGCCACCATCCATCGTGTTCCCCTAACAGAAGAGCAAATCGCGAAACTCAAGGAGTACGCCCATCATGACGCGCTTCTATATCCATTGGTCATTTGTGGGCTTTGTACAGGGGCGCGATTGAAGGACATTTGCCTTATGAAGAAAAGTAGCATTGACCTTCGCCAAGGATTCGTCACCTTCGTAGCCGCCAAGACCACAACTCGTTGCGTGATACCACTCTTTGACGATTTCCGTAGCGTTTGCGAGGACATCATCACGAATTCTGACCCAAGCGAAGAATACCTATTTCCACAAGCCGCCATGATGTACCTCTACAATCGTAGTGGCATCGTTCGTCGTGGCAAACTCCTATTCGCTCGTGCCTTGTTTGGCGATACAATTGGTGGTGATAAACCTACATTGATTGAGAATGGAGAGCCAATTCCGCCCAAGACACACGATGAGGTGTTGGCGCTAATTGACGAACAACACTATCAGCCACAAAAGACAATCCAAATGAAGAATGTCTATCGTCTCTACGCCATTGAGGGGAAGTCCTATCGTGCCATTGAGGACGAGACAGGGATTTCCAAGGGGACGATTTGTGGCTACATGAAAGAAATTGAACTGCTCACGAACGAGCATATCATTCGTTTTGAGGAGGGCAAATCCCAAACGCGAAACCTTCTTGCCAAGACGCGCATCGTTCGCAAATCCACCAATCGTTGCGTTTCCGCCTTTGGGTGGGCAAGTCTTCGTTCAACCTTTTGTCGCCTCGCCATTGAGAATGGTGTTGATCCCAAGGTCATCATGTTGGCAGTTGGGCACAAGAACTACAACACGACAATGACCTTCTACAACAATCCCACGATGGAGCATCAGAAACAACTTTGGATGAAACACTCTATGTTTCGTCAGCATTCTTCTTCCATGACAAAGGAAGATGCGCAAAGGGTTTTGTTGGACACCCTCTCCCCTGCCCAAATCGAAGCACTCAAGGTACTTGGCGTACCAATTGCGTGTAAGGAACTCTGCGCGTGATGGTGAAGATACAAAGAGATTCGCCAACGAGAGAGGGAATCAAATGAAAGTAATCTTAAACCAACCTACTCCCTCGTTGGCGAACCTATGAGGTATTTACTATGGCACTTCAAATTTCTAACGCCTTGGTCGTGGTCATTCTTCCTACTAAACAAGGAACTCCCATCTATACCCCCCCCGCGCTTTCTCTCACGCCAAGGACAACTTGACGAATGTTCTTGATGTTGGTTTCCTTTTCTGCTTGGTATGCGCTATCCCATTTCGCAACAACTTCGCCATCCATTGTCATTTGGACTATGGCGTGGTATTTGGAGAAGGACTATTTGTAATCCTCTGCCTCTTCTTGAAGTTGTTCCTTCAACGACTACAAGGCATTCGCCACCATGCTTCTCACAGCCCTCACCAACTCATCGTGTTTCGTCTTGCGCTTTGCCTTTTCACCTTCCACATACGCCTTGCGTTTGAGCATCTGCTCGTGCGCATACTCAACAAGCGACTCCCTCAATTTACGCATCCTATCCTCAAACTCCTTCTTGAACTCATCGCATTGTGGATCGTCCTTGGATATGTATTCCACACTCCAATTGCCCTCTTCCTCGCCCTCACCCCTCAACGCCTTATAGACGAGGGGGTGTGGGCATCCAATCTCCCTTGCCGCTTCCATTCCATTCTTGAAGAACTTTACTTCGTTCGTTTCAAGGTTCGTCACCTTGACAAACTCGTTCTTGTGGCTATTCCGTTTTGTCTTTTCACTTTCCATCTTCAACCTCCATTGGAATCCAAATTCTCTCCTTGGTTTTTTCACCAATCGCAATCCAATTATACCCTCGCTTCTGCGCCCAATCCTCTATGGGAATCCACTTGCGCCCCTTGGGGTCGCGTGGGTCTTCCACTTCGCGCAACTGCTCAATCGTCGTATTCTCCATCGCCATAATCAACCTCGTCGTAGTTGCCAAGCATGTCCTCAAATGGAATCCAATCTTCCTCGTCCTCATCATCGTCCTAATACGCAATTGGAAGCCACTTGGATTTCTTGAACTTGTACAAACTTCCCAAGGGCATCCACTCGTTTATGGAAACCCACCTATGCCCCTATGGGTCAAGTTCATCCTTGACAGGAATCCACACTTGCTACTTGAGGATGGGAATTGTCATAGGGACATACTCGCTATCTTCAAGGAACTCGTTAAGTTCATCTTCACATCCATAGTATGTGTCCTCGTTCGCCAGCTTCTTCTTTTTGTTGTCATTTACAATCACTTTCATATC